>NZ_JBEXYS010000018.1:0-148740 GCF_040631045.1 Streptomyces sp. NPDC005706
GCCGCCCGCCGAGCTGAGCAAGGGCTACGCGAGCCAGCTCAAGAGCGGCGGGAACACCTTCGCGGACGGCCCGTACACCAGCACCCTGCGCGCGCCCCCACTTCTCACACGTCGTACGACGGTTCACACGGTCGTACGGCCCGTTTACTCCTGCTTCTTGCGCCGGGTCCCGAACACGATCTCGTCCCAGCTAGGGACCGCGGCCCGGCGGCCGGGGCGGACCCCGTCGGCCTCGGCCTGGCGGTCCGTGGAGCCGATGAGCCGGTCCCGGTGGCTGCCCACCGAGCGCGGCATGAGGACGTCCGCGTAGGCGGATCCGGCCGACGCGGCGGGCGCCGGGGGCTCCTCCTCGGCGACCTCCTCGGGCGGCTCCTCCGCCGAGATCTCCACCGGCCGTTCCGGGACCACCAGGTCGCCCCGGAAGCTCGGCACCGCCTCCAGCAGGCTGGTCAGCGAGTCGCGTTCGCCGGTGCTCTCCTCGGCGGGCTCGGACGCCTGCGCGGGCAGGCTCGGCCGGTCCCGGTCGAGCCGCTCCAGGGCGCGGTCCATGCCCCGGTCGCGCGGCAGCCGGGCGATGCGCGGGACGAACGGGAAGCTCGGCTCCGGCACGGCGAGGTCGTCGGACTCGCCGATCAGCGAGCGCGCCTCCTCGTCCACGGCCTGGACGAGCCGCCGGGGCGGGTCGTACGTCCAGCTCGCCGAGTGCGGTTCGCCCGCGACCCGGTAGACGAGCAGGACCTCCCAGGTGCCGTCGTCCCGGCGCCAGGAGTCCCACTGCACGGTGTCCTTGTCGGCGCCGCGCAGCAGCAGCCGCTCCTGGACGGCCTCGCCGAGCAGCGGACCGGAGTTCTCGCCGGGCCGGCGGACCGGGGTCTTGCGGGCGCGCTCGGCCATGAAGGCGCGCTCGGCCAGCACCGGTCCCTCGAAGCGCCGTACCCGGTCGACCGGGATGCCGGCGAGCTGGGCGACCTCTTCGGCGGTGGCGCCGGCTCGTATACGGGCCTGGATGTCACGCGGGCGGAGATGGCTCTCCACCTCGATCTCGATCTGGCCGAGACGGGGCCGGTCGCCGCGGACGGCGGCGCGCAGCCGCTCGTCGATCGGGAGTGTGTACTCCGTGGAGTCGGCAGCCTTGAGCACCAGCCGTGTGCCGTCATTGGAGACGGCCACGACACGCAGTTCGGGCATGGGGACCTCCCGGGTGGTGCCTGCCGACGTCACGTGCGTCGCTGCTTCCGCTAGTCGAGTGTGGCCTGCCCGGGTGCAGCCTGCCACAACCTTGCCGAGTTGCCCGGCGTGTCGGGCATGGGCCCTGGGTCGCCGTTATGGCACGGTTACCTATTCGCAACGCTAAGTGACAAACTCCGTCACCCTGTGCAACTGGCCCCCTCCCGGCGGTCCTGCGAGGTCGCGGACAGCCTGGTGGGGCACCGGACCCAGGGCTCGCAACAGTACTCCATTTGGACCATGTGCGTGGATGGGCGCGCCGCCCAACTTCTCGCAAGGGGTGCGACTTGGCCGCTCATTTCGGGGGTGCGGCGGTCTCGAAGGTGGCGAACTTCACGTAATCCCCGGAAACGGAACTAATCGCTACGCCCCCAGAATCCTCCGCAAGTAGTCGTTCTGGAACAGGCGTTCCGGGTCGAGCCGGTCGCGCAGTGCCGTGAACTCGGCGAAGCGCGGGTACACCCCGGAGAGGTACGCCGCGTCCCGCGTGTGCACCTTCCCCCAGTGCGGCCGGCCCTCGTGCGAGGTGAAGATGCGCTCGGCGGCGGTGAAGTAGGCCTGGTACGGCGTGCCCCGGAACATGTGCACGGCGATGTACGCGCTGTCCCGGCCGGAGGCGGTGGACAGGGTGATGTCGTCGGCCGGCGCGGTGCGCACCTCGACCGGGAAGCTGACGCGCAGTCCGGAGCGGTCGACCATGGACTTCAACTCGCGCAGGGTGTCCGCCAGGGCCGCGCGCGGGACGGCGTACTCCATCTCCACGAAGCGCACCCGGCGCGGCGAGGTGAAGACCTCGTAGGGGATGTCCGTGTACGTCCGCGCGGACAGCGCCCTGCTGGAGATCCGCGCGATCGCCGGGACGGTCGCCGGGGCCGCGCGCCCGACCCACTGGGCCACCTGGAAGACGCCGTTGGAGAGGAACTCGTCCTCGAACCAGCCGGCCAGCCGCCCGACCGGCTGCTCCGGGCCCGCGCTGCGGTTGTTGCGCTTGGTGTTGGTGTTGCCGGTGTGCGGGAACCAGTAGAACTCGAAGTGTTCGTTCTCCGCCCACAGTTGATCGAACTCGGCGATCACGCGGTCGAAGGGCATCGGTTCCTCGCGCGCGGTGAGCAGGAACAGCGGTTCCACCGCGAAGGTGATCGCCGTGACGACACCGAGTGCGCCGAGGCCTGTGCGGGCGGCCGCGAAGACCTCCGGGTTCTCCTTCTCGGAGCAGGTGAGCACCGAGCCGTCGGCCGTCACCAGTTCGAGGCCCTTGATCTGGGCCGCGATCGAGGCCGACTCGCGGCCGGTGCCGTGGGTGCCGGTGCTGGTGGCGCCGGAGACCGTCTGCTCCATGATGTCGCCCATGTTGGTGAGCGACAGCCCCTCGCGCGCCAGGGCCGCGTTGAGTCTCTTGAGGGGGGTGCCCGCCTCGACCGTGACGGTCATGGCCTCCCGGTCGATGCCGCGTATGCCGGTCAGCAGCTGAGGGCGGATCAGCACGCCGTCCGTGGCGGCTATGGACGTGAAGGAGTGCCCGGTGCCGACCGCCTTCACCTTCAGGCCGTCCTCGGCCGCCCGGCGCACCTCGGCGGCCAACTCCTCCACCGAGGCCGGCGCGACCTGGCGCGCGGGGCGGGCGGAGACGTTGCCGCCCCAGTTACGCCAGGTGCTGTTCCTCGCGCTCGACATGGTGCTCAACGACGCCTCCCCGACCCGCCGCCGGCCTGCGGAGCCGGCGGTACCCGAGGAAACCGACCGCGACCGCGACGGCCCCGGACACGGCCGGAACCCCGTACCCGGCGCGCGCCCCGGCTGCGTCGATCACCCAGCCGGCCACGGAGGAGCCGAGCGCGACTCCGACCGCGAGGCCGGTGCTCACCCAGGTCATGCCCTCGGTGAGCTGCGCGCGAGGTACGTGCTCTTCGATGAGGGACATCGTCGTGATCATCGTCGGCGCGATGGCCAGCCCCGCAACGAACAGCGCCACGGCCAGAAGCGGCAGGTTTCCGACCAGTAGGAGGGGGATCATACTCACGGCCATGGCCGACACGCCCGCGAGCCAGCGGCGCTCCGGTGCTCCGGCGAACCGCATCAGTCCGAAGACCGCCCCGGCCGCGCAGGATCCGGCGGCGTACAGCGCGAGGACCACGCTCGCGGCGGCCTTGTGGCCGCGTTCGTCGGCGAAGGCGACGGTGACCACGTCGACCGCCCCGAAGATCGTGCCGGTGGCCGCGAAGGTGGCCACCAGCACCTGGAGCCCGGGCGAGCGCAGAGCGCTGCCCCCGCCCTTGCGCTCACGCGGGTGCGGCCGGGGCTCGGTGGCGTGCTGGGAGGTCAGCCAGAAGACGCCGGCGGCCAGGAAGCACGCGGCCAGCAGGGGCCCCGCCTCCGGGAACCAGGCCGTGGAGAGGCCGATGGAGATGATCGGCCCGAAGATGAAGCAGACCTCGTCGACCACCGACTCGAACGAGTAGGCGGTGTGCAGCTTCGGCGTCCCCCGGTACAGGGCCGCCCAGCGGGACCGGATCATCGCGCCCAGGCTCGGCACCGAGCCGATCCCGGCCGCGCAGACGAACAGCGTCCAGTCCGGCCCCCCGAGGGACGCGGTGAGCAGCAGCCCGGCGGCCGCCGTGAGCGCGACCAGGGTCGCCGGGCGCAGCACCCGCCGCTGCCCGTGCCGGTCCACCAGCCGGGAGATCTGCGGCCCGATCGCGGCGGCGGACAGCGCGATGGTCGCGGACAGCGCGCCGGCCAGGCCGTAGCGGCCGGTGAGCTGCGAGACCATCGTGACCACGCCGATGCCCATCATCGACAGCGGCATGCGGCCGAGGAAGCCCGCGGCGGAGAAGGCCTTCGTGCCGGGCTCGGCGAACAGGGCGCGGTAGGGGCTGGACACGTGGACTCCGGGCGGCTCGTAAGGCGCGAATGTGATCGGTACAGCTTACGAGTTAGGTGGCCCTAAGTGCACCCCCGAAAACGGTCGGGCACGCCACCGCGGGAGCAGCCGGAAAATCACCACGAAACCACCCCGAACCCGACTCTTCACCCCGCTGTTCCCCCACGGTCGGTACCGGGTGGCAGGATCGGGTCATGCCTGACGTGCTCGATCCCAGCCCGTACGACGCCCTGCTCCTGCTCTCGTTCGGCGGCCCCGAAGGCCCCGACGACGTGGTCCCGTTCCTGGAGAACGTCACGCGCGGGCGTGGCATCCCCAGGGAACGCCTGAAGGAGGTCGGGCAGCACTACTTCCTGTTCGGCGGGGTCAGCCCCATCAACGACCAGAACCGGGCCCTGCTGAAGGCGCTGCGCGAGGACTTCGCCGAGCACGGCCTGAACCTGCCGGTCTACTGGGGCAACCGCAACTGGGCGCCGTACCTGACCGACACCCTGCGCGAGATGGCCGCCGACGGCCGCCGCCGGGTCCTGGTGCTCGCCACCAGTGCCTACGCCTCGTACTCGGGCTGCCGCCAGTACCGGGAGAACCTGGCCGACGCGCTGGCCACCCTCCAGGACGAGGGCGTGCGGCCTCCGGAGGTCGACAAGCTGCGGCACTACTTCAACCACCCCGGCTTCGTCGAGCCCATGATCGACGGTGTGCTGCGCTCCCTCGCCGAGCTCCCCGAGGACGTGCGCGACGGCGCCCACATCGCCTTCACCACCCACTCCATCCCCACCTCCGCCGCCGACACCTCCGGCCCGGCCGAGGCCCACGGGGAGGGCGGGGCCTACGTCGAGCAGCACCTGGACGTGGCCCAGCTGATCGCCGACGCCGTCCACGAGCGCACCGGTGTGGACCACCCCTGGCGGCTCGTCTACCAGTCCCGCTCCGGCGCCCCGCACATCCCCTGGCTGGAGCCGGACATCTGCGACCACCTCGAGGAGCGGCACGCCGCCGGCGTGCCGGCCGTGGTCATGGCGCCCATCGGCTTCGTCTCCGACCACATGGAGGTCCTCTACGACCTCGACACCGAGGCCACGGCCAAGGCAGGGGAGCTGGGCCTGCCGGTGCGCCGCTCGGCCACCGTGGGCGCCGACCCGCGGTTCGCGGCGGCCGTCCGAGACCTGGTCATGGAGCGGGCCGCGGCCGAGCGCGGGCAGGACGCCACGCGGTGCGCCCTGGGCGCGCTCGGCCCCAGCCACGACCTCTGCCCCGTCGGCTGCTGCCCGGCCCGCGCCCCCCGGCCGGCCGCGGCCGGCGCCGACAGCCCCTTCGCGCGAGGAGAACAGTGACCGACCCCCTCCACCGGGAACTGCTCGAGCTGGCCCAGGAGGCCGCCCGACGGGCCGGTGAGCTGCTGCGTGACGGACGGCCGGCCGACCTGGCGGTGGCCAGGACCAAGTCGAGCCCGATCGACGTCGTCACCGAGATGGACATCGCCGCCGAGAAGCTGATCACCGACCTGATCTCCGGGCGGCGGCCCGAGGACGGCTTCCTCGGCGAAGAGGGCGCCTCCGTCGAGGGAACCAGCGGCATCCGCTGGGTGATCGACCCGCTCGACGGCACGGTCAACTACCTCTACGGGCTGCCGACCTGGGCCGTGTCCGTCGCGGCCGAGCAGGACGGCGAGAGCGTCGTCGGCGTCGTCGCGGCGCCGATGCGCGGTGAGACGTACCACGCGGTGCGCGGCGGCGGGGCCTGGGCCACGGGCGCGTGGGAGGGCGAACGGGCGCTGTCCTGCCGTCCCGCGCCCCCGCTGGACCAGGCGCTCGTCTCCACCGGCTTCAACTACGTCGCCGAGGTCCGCACCCACCAGGCCGAGGTCGCCGCCCGGCTCATCCCGCTGCTGCGGGACATCCGGCGCGGCGGTTCGGCCGCGGTCGACCTGTGCGACCTGGCCTGCGGCCGGCTGGACGGCTACTACGAGCGCGGCCTGCACGCCTGGGACGTGGCGGCGGGGGACCTGATCGCCCGGGAGGCGGGCGCGCTGACCGGCGGACGCCCCGGAGAGCGCCCCACGGGCGATCTGACGGTCGCGGGCACCCCGGGCGTCTTCGAGCCCCTCCAGCGGCTGCTGGAGGACTTCGGCGCCTGGCACGACTAGTCCGCGTCCGGGCGGGCAGGCGTCGCACAGGGCGCTGGACGAACGGGACCCCCGGCGCTGGATTCGCCGGGGGTCCCGTTCCTGCCCTGCGGGCCTCAACAGACGCGCGACGCGCCGACCTCCACACCGTGCTCGGCGGCGAGGCGGCGCAGGTCGTCGAGCTCGGCCTGTTCCACCTCGACGAGGAAGTCGTCGCCTTCGTCACGAGCCCGCGTCAGGTCGGACTCGGTCGCCTTTATGCGCTGCAGAAGTCCTGCGGTGAATGCGTCCATGCTGCGCCCCCTCGTCCTGGGTCGTGGGTCGGGTGGCACGGGGGTGTGCCGTTGGGAGGGAAACGATCACGTCTGCCGCGGGTGCCCAGCGCAGCCCGGCCGGGCGGCGACGGTGCCGGACACCCACGCCCGCTCTGCGGATGCGGAGACGGATCGCGATGTACCGCATGGTGCTGCGGCACATGCAGAGCGTGATCGCGGGGTGTACATGCCGTCCTCCCCCCGCTCTCCCCGCGGGAAACCTCCACCGCCGGAGAAAATCTCGCGTCGCCCCTCCGCCACCCCTGTCCCTGCGGTCCGAGACCCCGTCTTACAGCCGACTTATGGCCGAAAAGGGCAGGATGGAGGTCACATCCCACGGACACCCCTGCCCGCGCGCGCCTCACCGCGCGCTACGCGGGTGGACACAGGAAGGACTAGCGACGTGCGCGTACTCGTCGTCGAGGACGAGCAACTGCTCGCCGATGCGGTGGCCACCGGACTGCGCCGGGAGGCCATGGCCGTCGACGTCGTGTACGACGGTGCGGCCGCCCTGGAGCGCATCGGCGTCAACGACTACGACGTGGTCGTCCTCGACCGTGACCTCCCGCTCGTGCACGGCGACGACGTCTGCCGCAAGATCGTGGAGCTGGGCATGCCCACGCGCGTGCTCATGCTCACCGCCTCCGGCGACGTCAGCGACCGCGTCGAGGGCCTGGAGATCGGCGCCGACGACTATCTCCCCAAGCCGTTCGCGTTCAGCGAGCTGATCGCGCGCGTGCGGGCCCTCGGGCGCCGTACCAGCGTCCCCCTGCCGCCGGTCCTGGAGCGGGCCGGCATCAAGCTGGACCCCAACCGTCGCGAGGTCTTCCGCGACGGCAAGGAGGTCCAGCTCGCGCCCAAGGAGTTCGCGGTCCTCGAGGTGCTGATGCGCAGCGAGGGCGCGGTGGTCTCGGCCGAGCAGTTGCTGGAGAAGGCGTGGGACGAGAACACCGACCCGTTCACCAACGTCGTGCGCGTGACCGTCATGACGCTGCGCCGCAAGCTCGGTGAGCCGCCGGTGATCGTCACCGTCCCCGGCTCCGGCTACCGGATCTGATCCGCCGTGGCCACGACACCCGCGCCGCCCCAGGCGCCCCCGAAGCCCACCTGGGACCCCCGGAGGCCGCAGCCCCCCTTCCCGTGGCTGCGCCCGACCATCCGGATACGCCTCACCCTGCTGTACGGCGGCATGTTCCTGATCGCCGGCATCCTGCTGCTGTCGATCATCTACCTGCTGGCCGCGCAGGCCATCACCAACGGCAACGCGCCGCTGTTCAAGATCGTCAGCTTCCAGGAGCTGAAGGTCTCCAGCGACAACTGCCCCGCGATCATCAACAAGGTCCCGCTCGCCGACTTCAACGACGCGATCAGCCGGTGCGCCGACCACCAGCGCCAGGCGGCCCTGGACAACCTGCTCAGCCGCTCGCTGCTGGCCCTGCTGGGCCTGGCCGTGATCGCCTTCGCGTTCGGCTACGCGATGGCGGGCCGGGTGCTGTCCCCGCTCGGCCGGATCACCCGCACCGCGCGCCAGGTGGCCGGCTCGGACCTGTCCCGGCGGATCGAGCTGGACGGGCCGGACGACGAGCTGAAGGAGCTGGCGGACACCTTCGACGAGATGCTGGAGCGCCTCGAGCGGGCCTTCACCGCCCAGCAGCGCTTCGTCGGCAACGCCTCCCACGAGCTGCGCACCCCGCTCGCGATCAACCGCACGCTCCTGGAGGTGCATCTGTCCGACCCGGGCGCGCCGGTGGAGCTGCAGCAGCTCGGCAGGACGCTGCTGGCCACCAACGAGCGCAGCGAGCAGCTCGTGGAGGGCCTGCTGCTGCTCGCCCGCAGCGACAACCAGATCATCGAGCGCAAACCGGTCGACCTGGCCGAGGTGGCCGGCCAGGCCATGGACCAGGTGCACGCCGAGGCCGAGGCCAAGGGCGTCGCCGTCCGGGGCGAGCGCAAGCCCGCGGTGGTGCAGGGCAACGGCGTGCTGCTGGAGCGGATCGCGCTGAACCTCGTCCAGAACGCGGTGCGCTACAACGTGTCCGAGGGCGGCTGGGTCGAGGTGACCACCGGGGTGGTGCACGGTCAGGCGGTGCTCACCGTCTCCAACACCGGTCCGGTGGTGCCGGCGTACGAGATCGACAACCTCTTCGAGCCGTTCAGGCGGCTGCGCACGGAGCGCACGGGCAGCGACAAGGGGGTGGGCCTCGGCCTGTCCATCGTCCGGTCCGTGGCCCGCGCGCACGGCGGCCACATCGTGGCGACGCCGCGCGAGGGCGGGGGTCTGGTGATGCGGGTCACGCTGCCGCTGTGACCGGGATCCGACACACGCGAGGGGTGTTCGCTTCGCGCGGAATTTTTGACCCCCCGTCGGCGGTTGATCCTGTGTGATCGATCACATGGACGGATTTCCGGCCATGTACTCCGCGTGATCATGACACGGGGCGGAAAGCCGGGAAAATCCCAGTTTTCAGGACTCTAGATCACGGGAAGTACACGGTGAGGCGCCTTTGAGGCGCGGCATTCGAACCGTGTACGGTCCACACCGCCATCCAAGCCGATCGCTCGCGAGCGGCCGGCTTGGGTGTCGATTGAGTAACAGACCTTGATGTGAGGCAAAATCTCCGCCTCAGGTCGGGCACAAGTCCGGCCTCTCACGCGTTACGTGCGCTGAAGAGACCACAGACACCCAGAGGGGGAGAGCGACATGGCAACCGATTACGACACTCCACGCAAGACCGACGACGACGTCGACTCGGACAGCCTTGAAGAGCTGAAGGCCCGCCGGAACGACAAGTCCACCTCCGCGGTGGACGTCGACGAGTTCGAGGCCGCAGAGGGCCTGGAACTGCCGGGCGCCGACCTCTCGAACGAGGAGCTGGCCGTCCGGGTGCTGCCCAAGCAGCAGGACGAGTTCACCTGCATGAGCTGCTTCCTGGTGCATCACCGCAGCCAGCTGGCCCGCGAGAAGAACGGCCAGCCGATCTGCCGCGACTGCGACTGAGGACGGGTCGGCCGTGACTGGCTCGACCCCTCCGCGGAAGCGCCGCTTCTCCTTGCGGGCGGCGGACAAGGGGCCGCACGGCGGCCCGCACGGTACGCGTGACGGCGAGCGGGGCTCATCATCATCTACGGGAGCCTCGCTCGAACCGGCGTCCGGCCGGGAGGACCACCCGACGGCGCCGGAGCCGCAGCCCCTCGCCAGGCGACGGGCCGCGGTGGTCCGTGAAAAGGCCAGGGGCCTGGCCCGGGAAGGGGCTCGCAGGGGCGGCAGCCGCGCCCGCGCGGGGCTGGCGTACATCGCTGACCGCATCCTCGAGATCGCCCCGCGGGTGCCCGTACGCGACCTCGCGACACTGCGCCGCCAGTTCCCCGGCCTCGGACCGGAGGAACTCGCCGACAAACTGGTGGCGGGCGCGGCGGCCGGCACCTCCACCGTCGGGGCCGGCATCGGGGCGGCGGCGATGCTGCCGGTGCCGCCGGCCATGCCGACCGAGCTGGCGACCGAGATCACCGGGGTCGCCGCGATCGAGCTGAAGCTCATCGCCGAACTGCACGAGGTCTACGGCGTACGGCCGCCCGGGAACCTCCGGGCCCGCAGCACCGCGTACCTGTCCTCCTGGACGGGGGAGCGCGGCATCAAGGTGACCCAGCCGGCCACCATCGACGCGGCCCTCGGCGGCCGGATGAAGCGCGAACTGCGCCAGCAGATCATGAAGCGGATGGTCCGGGACCTGCCGAACCTCATGCCGTTCATGGTGGGCGCCGCGGTCGGCGCCGTCATGAACCGCCGGGACACCAGAAGGCTCGCCGCACTGGTCCGCGCGGACCTGCGGAAGGTCCAGGTGCCGTGGGACGAGCTGCCCGAACTGCCGCCGCTGGACAGGCCCGAGCATCCGATCAGGCTGGACGAGCTGCCCGGGGAGCCGGAGGGCTGAGGTGCTACGCCGCCGTCCGCCGGGCCGCCTCGATCGCGGCCGCCAGTCGTTCCGGCTCCCGCGTCGACAGGTACAGGTACGGCGTCGGGTCCTGCGGGTCCGTGACCTCCACGCGCAGTGCCGTGGGGATGTAGGCGCGCAGCAGCAGGAAGGCGCGGGTGTCGGCCTTGTACGTGCGCCAGGCGCGGGCCTCCTCGGGGTCGAGGACCTCCGAGTCGCCGAGCGCCGACACCGGGACCCGGGCCTCGCCCGCGATCAGCGAGTCGCCCACCACCCGGATCCGCGGGGAGCCGTAGGCGCTGGCCACCACGGCCGCGGCGGCCGTACCGCCGACCAGGCCGCCGAGCAGCGGCAGGGTCCCGAACGGCAGCAGGATCAGGGCGAACGAGACGCCCACGAGGAAGCTGATCAGCCACCACGAACGAGGGGTGGTGAGGCGTTCTTCGTAGGGGGTGGCGGAGAGCTGCATGAGCCAAGCTTGGCACGGTGTCGGAACCATGCCGACGCGCGGGTAAGGTCTGCGCCTGTGAGTGGTAGTTCCCCGGCTCTTCAGCCCCCGGCCGACGCGGTGAAACCGGTACGGCATCCCGACGCCCCCGCGCCCGGCGAGCTTCTCGGCGCCCACTACGAACAGTGTTTCGGGTGTGGCGGTGGGCAACCGCACGGGCTGCACCTGGAGGCGCGCGCCGGTGAGGGTGTCTCGCTGACCGCCGAGTTCACCGTGCAGCCAGCCCATCAGGGTGCTCCGGGCCTCGCCCACGGCGGCCTGCTGGCCACCGCCCTCGACGAGACGCTCGGCTCGCTGAACTGGCTGCTGCGGACCATCGCGGTCACGGGCCGGCTGGAGACCGACTTCGCGCGGCCGGTTCCGGTGGGCACCACACTGCATCTCCAGGCCGAGGTCACCGCCGTCGCCGGGCGGAAGATCTACTCCACCGCCACCGGCCGCATCGGCGGCCCCGACGGACCCGTCGCGGTCCGCGCGGACGCGCTGTTCATCGAGGTCAAGGTGGACCACTTCATCGACCACGGCCGCACGGAGGAGATCCGGGCCGCCATGGACGACCCGGACCAGGTCCGGCGGGCCCGCGCCTTCGAGGTGAACCCGTGAGCCGCCCCCCGCTGGACGTGCGGCTGCGCCGCATCGACCCGGACGTACCGCTTCCCGCGTACGAGCACCCGGGCGACGCCGGGGCCGATCTGCGCACCACCGAGGCCCGCGAGCTGGCGCCCGGTGAGCGGGCGGTGCTGCCCACGGGTGTGTCGATCGCCCTCCCCGAGGGGTACGCGGCCTTCGTGCACCCACGATCCGGCCTGGCCGCCCGCTGCGGTGTCGCCCTCGTGAATGCCCCGGGGACGGTTGATGCCGGGTACCGTGGGGAGATCAAGGTGATCGTGGTGAATCTCGACCCGCGCGAGTCCGTGCGGTTCGAGCGCTTCGACCGGATTGCCCAACTGGTCGTCCAGCAGGTCGAGAGGGTCCGCTTCCAGGAGGTGGCGGAACTTCCCGGCTCGGCGCGGGCCGAGGGGGGCTTCGGGTCCACCGGTGGCCATGCCGCGGTGGGCGACGAGAGCGGCACAAGCGGTCAGGCCGCCGTGCGTGGCCTGACGGGTGGGAATCGATACGCTTCGGTCGTATCCGACCGGGAAGGACAGTGACGTGTTCGGACGTCGCAAGAAGAAGGGTGCCGCCGAGGACGCGGCCGGCGAGGCCGAGCAGGTCGTCGACAGCGTCGACACCGAGGCGGATGAGGAAGAGGCCGAGCGCGAGCGCGTCCGGCTGGAGCCGGAGCCCCGGCCCGACGGACCGTGGGACAGCAGCGAGGTGCGCGACCCGGGTGAGGGGCGCGTCGACCTCGGCGGTCTCTTCGTGCCGGGCGTCGACGGCATGGAGCTGCGGGTGGAGGTCGCGGGTGACGCGATCGTCGCGGCGACCGTGGTGCTGCGCGACAGCGCCGTCCAGCTCCAGGCCTTCGCCGCACCCAAGCGCGAGGGCATCTGGGGCGAGGTCCGCGAGGAGATCGCGGGCGGCATCACCCAGCAGGGCGGCATCGTCGACGAGGTCGAGGGTCCGCTGGGCTGGGAGCTGCGAGCCCAGGTACCGGTCCAGCTGCCGGACGGCACCGGCGGCTTCCAGGTCGTCCGGTTCATCGGCGTGGACGGCCCGCGCTGGTTCCTGCGCGGTGTGATCTCCGGACAGGGCGCCGTGCAGCCGCAGGCGGCTGGTCTGCTGGAGCAGATCTTCCGGGACACGGTCGTGATCCGCGGCGAGGGCCCGATGGCGCCCCGCGACCCGATCGTCCTGAAGCTGCCGAACGACGCCCAGATGGTTCCCGAGGGCGTCCAGCAGGAGGAGGGCTCGCGCTTCTCCGGCGGTATGGGCCAGCTCCAGCGCGGACCCGAGATCACCGAGGTCCGGTAGACAACAGGACGAAAGAGGGCCGTACCCCCCCGGGGGGTGCGGCCCTTTCGCATGCGTGACCCCTTGACGGGCCAATGGTCTGTACCTACGGTCTCCGAGCCCACGCCTGTTCATAAAGGCGCCCTGCGTTCACATACGAGAACGGAGTCACCGTGCGTCGTACCCCACTGCTCGCCGTCGTGGCCTCCCTGCTGACCGCTGTCCTCGCGGCACCCGCAGCGCACTCCGCCCCCGCCGCCTTCGCCCACCCCGGAGTCACCGTCTCCCGGAGCCAACTCGACTTCGCCCGCGCCCAGGTGCAGGCCGGCGCCCAGCCCTGGAAGGACGCCTTCGACCGGATGAAGGCGAGCAAGTACGCCGACCTGAACCGCACACCCAAGCCGCGCGCCACCGTCGAGTGCGGCTCCTACTCCAACCCCGACCACGGCTGCACCGACGAGCGAGAGGACGCGATCGCCGCCTACACCGACGCCCTCGCCTGGTACATCACCCGGGACACGCGCTACGCCCAGAAGGCCATCCAGATCATGGACGCCTGGTCGGCCACCATCACCAGCCACACCAACAGCAACGCGCCCCTGCAGACCGGCTGGGCGGGCTCGTCCTGGCCCAAGGCCGCCGAGATCATCAAGTACACGTACACCGGCGGCTGGGCCAACCAGAACCGCTTCTCCGCCATGCTCCGCGACGTGTACCTGCCCGTGGTGATCAAGGGCTCCAACTCCAACGGCAACTGGGAACTCTCGATGACGGAGGCCGCCGTCGGCATCTCCGTCTTCCTCGAGGACAAGGCGTCGTACGACACCGCGATGGCGAGGTTCCGCACCCGCGCGGCCGCCTACGTCTACCTCGCCTCCGACGGCGACCTGCCGAAGACCGTGCCCAGCCAGAACCTGAACACCCGCGACAAGATCGTCTCCTACTGGCAGGGCCAGTCCACCTTCGTCACCGGACTCACCCAGGAGACCTGCCGGGACCTCACCCACACCGGGTACGGCATCTCCGCGATCTCGCACATCGCCGAGACCAGCCGGATCCAGGGGCAGGACCTCTACGGCACCGACATCGGCGAGCGGCTGCGGCAGGCGCTCGGCTTCCAGTCCAAGTACCAGCTCGGCGCGACCATCCCCGGCTGGCTGTGCGGCGGCTCCCTCAAGCTCGGCCTCGGTCCCGTCACGGAGGTCGGCTACAACGCCCTGCACAACCGGCGCGGCATCGCCATGACCAACACCCGGAGCCTGACCCTGGCCAACCGCCCGGCCGGCAGCGACAACCTCTTCGTCGCCTGGGAGACCCTCACCCACGGCGACAACCCGAACTGAAACCGTTGAACGGCCGGGCGTCACGCGGAGATACTGGCGCCCGGCCCGCCTGGGCACGGGGGAGTGACGGGGAGGCCGCATGAGCCGGGTGATCACCGAGACCATGGTGCGCGTCGAGGACGTGCACAAGTCCTACGGGCGCGGGGCCGCCGCCGTGCAGGCCCTGCGCGGGGTCTCCCTGGAGGTCCCGCGCGGCGAACTCGTCGCCCTCAAGGGGCGCTCCGGCTCCGGGAAGACCACCCTGCTGAACATCGTCGGCGGACTCGACACCCCCGACCGGGGCCGGGCCGAGGTCGACGGGCAGGACCTGGCCGGGCTCGGCGAGAGCGGGCTGCTGGAGCTGAGGCGGGACCGGATCGGCTTCGTCTTCCAGTCCTTCGGGCTCATCCCGATCCTGACCGCCGCCGAGAACGTCGGCGTACCACTGCGGCTGCGCCGGGCCGAGCCGCGCGAGCGCGAGGAGCGCGTCGAGCTGCTGCTCTCCCTCGTCGGGCTCGCCGACCACGCGGCCCAGCGGCCCGGTGAGCTGTCCGGCGGCCAGCAGCAGCGGGTCGCCATCGCCCGTGCCCTCGCCAACCGCCCCGCCCTGCTGATCGCCGACGAGCCGACCGGCCAGCTCGACGCCGAGACCGGGCACGCCGTCATGGAGCTGCTGCGGGCCGTCGTCCGCAGCGAGCGGGCCACCGCCCTGGTCGCCACGCACGACGCGAACCTGCTGGACCTCGCCGACCGGGTGCTGGAACTGCGCGACGGGGAGATCACCGAGCACTGAGCCGCCCGCGCCGGGCCGTCAGGGTTGCGTCAAAGACCCCCCTCGACCGGCCCCTTGCCCGGTTCGTCCGCATCGCGGGACGTAGGGTCGACGCTGCGTAGGCGGCAGTCGGCGGAAGACAATGGGGCCATGGCACGCGGCAAGCTTCGGATCCATCTGGGCGCGGCACCGGGCGTGGGCAAGACCTACGCCATGCTGTCCGAGGCGCACCGCCGCGTCGAGCGCGGCACCGACTGCGTGGTGGCCTTCGTCGAGCACCACGACCGGCCGCGCACCGAGGTGATGCTGCACGGCCTGGAGCAGGTGCCGCGCATGCGGCTGGAGCACCGGGGCACGGCCTTCGAGGAGATGGACGTCGACGCGGTGCTGCGCCGCGCCCCCGCCGTCGCCCTCGTGGACGAACTCGCCCACACCAACGTCCCCGGCTCCCGCAACGCCAAGCGCTGGCAGGACGTCGAGGAACTGCTCGCCGCCGGCGTCGACGTCGTCACGACCGTCAACATCCAGCACCTGGAGTCCCTGGGCGACGTCGTCGAGTCGATCACGGGGGTGCGGCAGCGCGAGACGGTCCCGGACGAGATCGTGCGCCGGGCCGACCAGATCGAACTGGTCGACATGTCCCCGCAGGCCCTGCGCCGCCGCATGGCGCACGGCAACATCTACCAGCCGGACAAGGTCGACGCGGCCCTGTCCAACTACTTCCGGCCCGGCAACCTGACCGCCCTGCGTGAACTGGCCCTGCTGTGGGTGGCCGACCGGGTCGACGAGCACCTGAACGAGTACCGCAGCGAGCACCGCGTCTCCCGGATCTGGGGTTCCCGGGAGCGGATCGTGGTCGGGCTGACCGGCGGCCCCGAGGGGCGCACCCTCATCCGGCGGGCGGCACGGCTCGCCGAGAAGGGCGCCGGCGGCGAGGTGATGGCCGTCTACATCGCCCGCAGCGACGGCCTGACCGCCGCCTCCCCGAAGGAACTGGCCGTCCAGCGCACCCTGGTGGAGGATCTCGGCGGCACCTTCCACCACGTCGTCGGCGACGACATACCCGCGGCCCTGCTGGACTTCGCACGCGGTGTCAACGCCACCCAGATCGTGCTCGGCTCCTCCCGCCGCAAGGCCTGGCAGTACGTGTTCGGGCCCGGCGTCGGCGCCACCGTCGCCCGCGAGTCGGGCCCCGACCTCGACGTGCACATCGTCACCCACGAGGAGGTCGCCAAGGGCCGCGGACTGCCCGAGGCCCGGGGCGCCCGGCTCGGCCGGGCCCGGATCCTCTGGGGCTGGCTGGTGGGCCTCGGTGGCCCCGCCGCCCTCGCGGTACTGCTCAGCACCGTCGACCTCGGCCTCGCCAACGACATGCTGCTGTTCCTGGCCGTCACCGTCGCGGCGGCCCTGCTCGGCGGCCTGCTGCCCGCCCTCGCCTCGGCGGCCCTCGGCTCCCTGCTGCTGAACTACTTCTACACCCCGCCCCTGCACCGGCTGACCATCGCCGACCCCAAGAACATCGTCGCCATCGCGATCTTCTTCGGCGTCGGCATGTCGGTCGCCTCCGTGGTCGACCTCGCCGCCCGGCGCACCCACCAGGCCGCCCGGCTGCGCGCCGAGTCCGAGATCCTCTCCTTCCTCGCGGGCAACGTGCTGCGCGGCGAGACCGGTCTGGAGGAACTGCTCGAACGGGTCCGGGAGACCTTCGCGATGGAGTCGGCGGCCCTGCTGGAGCGGGCCGGCGACGTCGAGCCGTGGACCTGCGCGGGCCGCGCCGGACCCGGGCCGTACCTGGAGCGGCCCGAGGACGCCGACGTCGACGTGCCGGTCGGCGACCACATGGCCCTCGCGCTCACCGGCCGGGTGCTGCCCGCCGAGGACCGCCGGGTGCTGGCCGCCTTCGCCGCGCAGGCCGCCGTCGTGCTGGACCGCAGCCGGCTCCAGGAGGAGGCCGACCGGGCCCGGGCGCTCGCCGAGGGCAACCGCATCCGCACCGCCCTGCTCGCCGCCGTCAGCCACGACCTGCGCACCCCGCTGGCCGGGATCAAGGCCGCGGTCTCGTCCCTGCGCTCCGAGGACGTCGACTGGTCCGAGGAGGACCGGGCGGAACTGCTCCAGGGCATCGAGGAGGGCGCCGACCGGCTCGACCACCTCGTGGGCAACCTGCTCGACATGTCCCGGCTGCAGACCGGCACCGTGGCCCCGCTCATCCGCGAGATCGACGTGGACGAGGTGGTTCCGATGGCCCTGGGCGGCGTGCCCGAGGACAGCGTGGATCTGGACGTCCCCGAGACCCTGCCCATGGTCGCCGTCGACCCCGGGCTGCTGGAGCGCTCGGTGGCCAACCTGGTCGAGAACGCCGTCAAGTACAGCCCCTTCGGACGGCGCGTCCTGGTGTCCGCCAGCGCCATCGCGGACCGGGTCGAGGTGCGGGTGGTGGACCGCGGGCCCGGGGTGCCGGACGACGCGAAGGACCGCATATTCGAGCCCTTCCAGCGGTACGGGGACGCCCCGCGCGGCGCCGGGGTCGGCCTCGGCCTCGCGGTCGCCCGCGGCTTCGCCGAGGCGATGGGGGGCACCCTGAACGCCGAGGACACACCGGGCGGCGGGCTCACCATGGTGCTGAGCCTCCGCGCGGCCCCCGAGCCCCTCCGACCCCTCCACCCTCCGGAGGCCACCGCAGAACCCGAAAGGCAGGCCCTATGACGACCCGGGTGCTCGTGGTCGAGGACGAGCCGCAGATCGTGCGCGCTCTCGTGATCAACCTCAAGGCACGCCAGTACGAGGTCGACGCGGCCCCCGACGGCAGGACCGCCCTGGAGCTCGCCGCCTCCCGCCACCCCGACGTGGTCGTGCTGGACCTGGGCCTGCCCGACATGGACGGCGTCGAGGTGATCCGGGGGCTGCGCGGCTGGACCCGGGTGCCGATCCTGGTGCTGTCCGCCCGCCACTCCTCCGACGAGAAGGTCCAGGCGCTGGACGCGGGCGCCGACGACTACGTCACCAAGCCCTTCGGCATGGACGAACTGCTCGCCCGGCTGCGCGCCGCGGTGCGCCGGGCCGAGCCCGTCGGGCCCGGCGAGGACGACGTGACGACAGTGGAGACCGCGGGCTTCACCGTCGACCTGACCGCGAAGAAGGTCAACCGGTCCGGCAAGGACGTCCGGCTCACCCCGACCGAGTGGCACCTGCTGGAGGTCCTGGTCCGCAACACCGGCCGCCTGGTCAGCCAGAAACAGCTGCTCCAGGAGGTGTGGGGGCCGTCGTACGGCACCGAGTCCAACTACCTCCGGGTGTACATGGCGCAGCTCCGGCGCAAACTGGAGACGGACCCGTCGCACCCGGAGCACTTCATCACGGAGCCCGGAATGGGATACCGGTTCGAGAAGTGAGCTGGGCTACGGCGGTGTCGGCGCACCCCGGTACGCTTCCTGTATGAGTGCTGTTCCTCGTTCCCAGAAGCCGGCCGGCCGGTTCCGGCGCATGCTCGACCGGCTCTCCTCCTCGCAGGAGGACCTGGAGTCGGAGGAGCTGCGCGAGGACGCCGAGACGGCGGGCTGCACCCGGATCGGTGACTGCCGCGACCGGCAGATCGTCACGGTAACTGGTACCTTGCGCACGGTCACCCTGCGGCCACGCGCGGGAGTCCCGGCCCTGGAGGCCGAGCTGTTCGACGGCTCCGCCGCCCTGGACGTGGTGTGGCTCGGCAGGCGCTCCATCGTGGGGATAGAACCCGGACGCAAGCTGATCGCATCGGGCCGGATCTCCATGAGCCGGGGCCGCCGGGTGCTGTTCAATCCGAAGTACGAACTGCGACCCCTTGGACGGGAGTAGCCGGTGACGTCCCTCGACAAGCCGACCCAAGACACCGATCAGACTCGGCCCGACGAGGACCGCGACGCACGCGCGGTCACCGAGGCCGCCCTGTTCGAGGCGTTCGGCGGTGTCCGCGGCATGGTCGAGACGGTGCTGCCCGGTCTCCTCTTCGTCGCGATCTTCACGATCAACAAGAACCTGCACTTCGCCGCGATCGCCGCGCTGGCCCTGTCCCTGGTGCTGGTCGTGGTCCGGCTGGTCCGCAAGGACACCGTCAAGCACGCCTTCAGCGGCGTCTTCGGCGTGGCGTTCGGCGTGGTCTTCGCGATGTTCACGGGCAACGCCAAGGACTTCTACCTCCCCGGCATGCTCTACACGCTGGGCCTGGCGCTCGCCTACATCATCACGACCCTCGCCGGTGTGCCGCTGATCGGCCTCATCCTCGGCCCGGTCTTCAAGGAGAACCTCTCCTGGCGGACCCGCAACCCCGGCCGCAAGAAGGCCTACGCCAAGGCCAGTTGGGCCTGGGGGCTGATCCTGCTCGCCAAGTGCGCGATCCTCTTCCCGCTGTACTGGTGGGCCGACACCACCCAGCTCGGCTGGGTGCTGGTCACCCTGAAGATCCCGCCGTTCCTGCTGGCGGTCTACCTGACGTGGGTGTTCCTGGCGAAGGCGCCCGCGCCGATCGACGTGTTCGCGGAGATGGAGGCCGAGGAGCAGGCCGAGAAGGAGCGCCGGGCGGCCCTGGCCGAGGAGAACGGCGAGCCGGCCGGCGGACGGCACCGCCGGGAGGCGTAGCGAGCCGCCGTACGGCTTCGTACGAAGGGGAAGGGCGCCCTTGATGCCAAGGGCGCCCTTTCCTCTGCCTTTCGTGCGGTCAGTCCTCGCGCCGGACCGACAGCAGTTCCTCGAGCTGCTCCTCGCGGGCCTGCGCGGCCACGAAGAGGAGTTCGTCGCCCGGCTCCAGGGAGTCCTCCCGGGACGGGGTCAGCACCCGGGTGCCGCGGATGATCGTGACCAGGGAGGTGTCCTGCGGCCACTCCACGTCGCCGACCTGGGTGCCGGCCAGGGCCGACTCCTCGGGCAGGGTCAGCTCCACCAGGTTGGCGTCGCCGTGGCTGAAGCGGAGCAGCCGGACCAGGTCGCCGACGCTCACCGCCTCCTCGACCAGGGCGGACATCAGGCGCGGGGTGGAGACGGCCACGTCCACGCCCCAGGCCTCGTTGAACAGCCACTCGTTCTTCGGGTTGTTCACCCGGGCGACGACGCGCGGAACGCCGTACTCCGTCTTGGCGAGCAGCGAGACGACCAGGTTGACCTTGTCGTCACCGGTCGCGGCGATCACCACGTTGCAGCGCTGCAGCGCCGCCTCGTCCAGGGACGTGATCTCACAGGCGTCGGCCAGCAGCCACTCCGCCTGGGGCACCCGCTCCACCGAGATGGCGGTCGGGGCCTTGTCGATGAGCAGGACCTCGTGGCCGTTCTCGAGCAGCTCGCCCGCGATCGAGCGGCCGACGGCGCCGGCTCCGGCAATGGCGACCCTCATCAGTGACCGCTCTCCTCTTCCGGGCCCCCGGCGAACGCCGCCTCGACCTTCTCGACGTCGTCCGTCCGCATCATCACGTGCACCAGGTCGCCCTCCTGCAGCACCGTCTGCGACGTGGGCAGGATCGCCTCGCCCAGGCGGGTCAGGAACGCCACCCGGACGCCCGTCTCCTCCTGCAGCGTGCTGATCTTGTGGCCGACCCACTTGGCGGAGGCGTGCACCTCGGCGAGCTGGACACCGCCGGTGGGGTCGCGCCACAGCGGTTCGGCGCCCGAGGGCAGCAGCCGGCGCAGCATCTGGTCGGCGGTCCAGCGGACCGTGGCCACGGTGGGGATGCCCAGGCGCTGGTAGACCTCGGCACGGCGGGGGTCGTAGATACGGGCCGCCACGTTCTCCACACCGAACATCTCGCGGGCCACGCGCGCGGAGATGATGTTGGAGTTGTCACCGCTGGAGACCGCGGCGAACGCGCCGGCCTCCTCGATGCCCGCCTCGCGCAGGGTGTCCTGGTCGAAGCCGACGCCGGTGACGCGGCGGCCCCCGAAGCCCGGGCCCAGCCGACGGAAGGCGGTGGGGTCCTGGTCGATCACGGCGACCGTGTGCCCCTGTTGCTCCAGGGTCTGGGCAAGAGCGGAACCCACTCTTCCGCAGCCCATGATGACGATGTGCACGACCGTCCTTCCGGTGTCCAAAAGTTACTGCTCAGCATCAGGGTCTCAGACCGACGCCCAAAGCTACACACGGGCGGTTCGGGGTGGGCACCCCCGGTGCGGAGGTTTCCCGGACCGCCGCCGCCGTCACCGCCGGGGATCCACGGCGGCGCCCCTGCGGCGCGTGATGCTGCGCACGCTGCACAGGGTCAGGATTCCGAGGCCGACCAGGGCGACGATGGCCCCGATCAGCTCTGCGGTCGCGGGCATGGGACCTCCGAGGTGCGGTGACGACCGGGATCTGCCATCTAGGCACGCGGGGCGCACGGACCTCGGAATCCGCAGTTCGGAGCGCGTACGATTTCACTCATGAGGCAGAACCGGGATGCCGGGTGGGCGGGTGCCTGTTCGAAGCCCTACGATCCTCTGTCGTGTCCAAACTGACCGACGTGCCCAAACGGATCCTGATCGGGCGCGCACTGCGCAGTGACCGGCTGGGCGAAACGCTCCTGCCGAAGCGCATCGCCCTCCCCGTCTTCGCCTCCGACCCGCTGTCCTCCGTCGCCTACGCGCCGGGGGAGGTCCTGCTGGTCCTGTCCATCGCGGGCGTGTCGGCGTACCACTTCAGCCCCTGGATCGCCGTCGCGGTCGTCGTGCTGATGTTCACCGTGGTCGCCTCCTACCGGCAGAACGTCCACGCCTACCCGAGCGGCGGCGGCGACTACGAGGTCGCCACCACCAACCTGGGGCCCAAGGCCGGCCTCACCGTGGCCAGCGCCCTGCTCGTCGACTACGTGCTGACCGTGGCCGTCTCCATCGCCTCCGGCATCGAGAACCTCGGCTCCGCGGTCCCCTTCGTCGTGGAGCACAAGGTGTTCTGCGCGACCGCCGTCATCGTCCTGCTGACGCTGATGAACCTGCGCGGCGTGAAGGAGTCGGGCAAGCTCTTCGCGATCCCGACGTACGTGTTCGTCGGCGGCGTCTTCATCATGATCGCGTGGGGCGCCTTCCGCGGCCTGGTCCTCGACGACACCATGCGGGCCCCGACGGCCGACTACCACATCAAGGCCGAGCACCAGGGCCTCGCGGGCTTCGCCCTCGTCTTCCTTATGCTGCGCGCCTTCTCCTCCGGCTGTGCCGCGCTGACCGGTGTGGAGGCCATCTCCAACGGCGTCCCGGCCTTCCGCAAGCCGAAGTCGAAGAACGCGGCGACCACGCTGGCGATGATGGGCCTGCTGGCCGTCACCATGTTCTGCGGCATCATCGCCCTCGCCATGTCGACCAACGTCCGCATGGCCGAGCACCCGGCCACCGACCTGATCCACAACGGCACCCCGGTCGGCTCCGGTTACGTCCAGAACCCGGTGATCTCCCAGGTCGCCGAGGCGGTGTTCGGCAAGGGCAGCTTCCTGTTCGTCCTGCTGGCGGCCGCGACCGCGCTGGTGCTGTTCCTGGCGGCGAACACGGCGTACAACGGCTTCCCGCTGCTCGGCTCGATCCTCGCCCAGGACCGCTACCTGCCGCGCCAGCTGCACACCCGCGGCGACCGCCTCGCCTTCTCCAACGGCATCGTGCTGCTCGCGGGCGCCGCCGCGCTGCTCGTGATCATCTACGGCGCGGACTCCACCCGCCTCATCCAGCTCTACATCGTCGGCGTGTTCGTGTCCTTCACGCTCAGCCAGACCGGCATGGTCCGGCACTGGAACCGCCACCTGGCGGTCGAGAAGAACCCGGCGGCCCGCAGCCACATGATCCGCTCCCGCGCGATCAACGCCTTCGGCGCCTTCTTCACCGGCCTGGTGCTGGTCGTCGTCCTGGTCACCAAGTTCACGCACGGCGCCTGGGTCGCCCTGCTGGGCATGTGCATCTTCTACGCGACGATGACCGCGATCCGGAAACACTACGACCGCGTGGCCGACGAGATCGCCGCGCCCGAGGGCCCGAGCGACGACAGCGTCCGCCCCTCCCGGGTGCACTCGGTCGTCCTGATCTCCAAGATCCACCGTCCCACCCTGCGCGCCATGGCCTACGCCAAGCTGATGCGCTCGGACACCCTGGAGGCGCTCACCGTCAACGTCGACCCGGCGGAGACCAAGGCGCTGCGCGAGGAGTGGGAGCGGCGCGGGATCGACGTACCGCTGAAGGTCCTCGACTCGCCGTACCGCGAGATCACCCGGCCGATCATCGAGTACGTCAAGGGCCTGCGCAAGGAGTCCCCGCGCGACGCGGTCTCCGTGATCATCCCCGAGTACGTGGTCGGCCACTGGTACGAGCACCTGCTGCACAACCAGAGCGCCCTGCGCCTGAAGGGCCGCCTGCTCTTCACCGCCGGCGTGATGGTGACCTCCGTGCCCTACCAGCTGGCGTCCTCCGAGGCGGCCAAGCTGCGGGCCCGCAGGCGGCAGGACTGGAACGCGCCCGGCGCGGTCCGGCGTGGCCCGGCGGTCGAACGCCCGAAGGAGCCGGCCGTCAAGGACTGAGGCGTCGAGGCATCCAGGAGAGGCCGTAGACTGGTGGGCTGTTGTCAGGCCCACCGGCTGCGGCCTCTCCCCTTCCCGATCTGGAGTCACCCCACCATGCAGACAGAACCGACGAAGTCTCTGGTGGGCGAGGAGTACGAGGTCGAGATCGGCCCCGTCGCCCACGGTGGCCACTGCATCGCCCGTACCGCCGAGGGCCAGGTGCTGTTCGTCCGGCACGCGCTGCCGGGCGAGCGGGTGGTGGCCCGGGTGACCGAGGGCGAGGAGGGCGCCCGCTTCCTGCGCGCGGACGCCGTCGAGATCCTCGACGCGTCCAAGGACCGCATCGAGGCGCCCTGCCCCTACGCCGGCCCCGGCCGCTGCGGTGGCTGCGACTGGCAGCACGCCAAGCCGGGCGCCCAGCGACGCCTGAAGGGCGAGGTGATCGCCGAGCAGCTCCAGCGGCTCGCGGGCCTCACCCCCGAGGAGGCCGGCTGGGACGGCACGGTGCTGCCGGCCGAGGGCGACAAGCTGCCCGCGGGCCAGGTGCCGCAGTGGCGGACGCGGGTCCAGTACGCGGTGGACGCCGACGGCAACGCCGGACTGCGCCGCCACCGCTCCCACGAGGTCGAGCCGATCGACCACTGCATGATCGCCGCGCCCGGGGTCAGCGAGCTCGGTATCGAGGACCGGGACTGGGCGGGCATGGCCTCCGTCGAGGCGATCGCCGCGACCGGCTCCCAGGACCGCATGGTGATCCTGGAGCCGCGGCCCGGCGCCCGGCTGCCCCTGGTCGAGCTCGACCGGCCCGTCTCCGTGATGCGCGTGGACGAGAAGGACGGCGGCATCCACCGGGTCCACGGCCGCGCGTTCGTGCGCGAGCGCGCCGACGACCACACCTACCGAGTCGGCAGCGGCGGCTTCTGGCAGGTCCACCCGAAGGCCGCCGACACCCTCGTCAAGGCCGTCATGCAGGGCCTGCTGCCCCGCAAGGGCGAGATGGCCCTGGACCTCTACTGCGGCGTGGGCCTGTTCGCCGGCGCCCTGGCCGACCGCCTTGGCGAGAAGGGCGCGGTCCTCGGCATCGAGTCCGGCAAGCGGGCGGTGGAGGACGCGCGGCACAACCTGGCCGGCTTCCCGCGGGTCCGCGTCGAACAGGGCAAGGTCGAGTCGGTCCTCCCGCGCACCGGCATCACGGAGGTCGACCTCATCGTCCTCGACCCGCCCCGCGCCGGCGCCGGCCGCCGGACCGTCGACCACCTCACCTCCCTCGGCGCCCGCCGCATCGCCTATGTCGCCTGCGACCCGGCCGCCCTGGCCCGCGACCTGGGGTACTTCCGCGACGGGGGGTACCGGGTGCGGACGCTGCGGGCGTTCGACCTGTTCCCGATGACGTCGCACGTGGAGTGCGTGGCGATTCTGGAGCCGGTCGCGAAGGGGGCTTGACCTGGGGTTTTGTTGCTCTGATGGTTTGCTCGACCTGTTTCCCACCGTGCAGCGGTTCGAGTCGACGGATCGATCTTTGAGAGCTCTCTGACCTGCGAATTCGTGAGCGAGGCGCTTGCAACGGCGACGCCTTCAAGTGGCGCTTGCGGAAATTCTTGACGCTTGAATGACGCTCGCGTCTCTGCCGTGCCTCCGCGGTAGCGGCGCGAGTGGCCGTTTGGTTCCGCGCTCCGCGGAGCTGAGAGCCGGGGACCACCACACCCTTGATACCGGACTGGTATCATTGATGTATGGCGATGACACTCCGACTTCCCGACGACCTGGACGCGAAGCTCACCGAGCGTGCTCGCCGGGAGGGCCGCAGCAAGCAGGAACTTGCCATTGAGGCCATCCGTGAAGCCCAGAATCGGGCCGAGCTGAAGGTTGATGACGTCCTGGCCGAGCTCATGGACAGCGATGCGGAGATCCTGGACTACCTGAAGTGACCGAGGTGCGCCACATCCAGATCGACGAGATTCTGGCCATCGCCCGCACGGTCAACGGTACCGAGCACAGCGTGCGTGACATGGGACTTTTGGTGTCAGCTATCGAACGGCCCCGCACCAATGTATTCGGGGCCGAGCTGTATCCCACGCTGCACGAGAAGGCGGCGGCCCTGCTGCACTCCGTTGCCCGCAATCACGCGCTGATCGACGGCAACAAACGCACCGCCTGGCTTGCCATGCGCGTCTTCCTGCGGCTCAACGGCGTCAGCGCCAGTACCGTCCCGCCGCCCGTCTCCATTGCCGGCCCGTTCGTCGAGGAAGTCGCGCAGGACCACGTCGATCTACCGGTCATTGCAAAGCGCCTGTCGGTCTGGTTCCCAGTCTCCTGACGTTCGACGGGAGGTTCGCCATGCTCGCCGCGCTGGTAATCACGAGGCATGTGGTGAAGGAGACGGGGCTCGGCCAGCCGGTCGGCGACCTCCCGCGGGATACGGCCCTGCCCAGCGCAGAAACGCAGGAACTCGCAGACCGTGGTCAGATGCGCGTTCACCGTCTTCCCCGTAGGCAGTTGCTGACCGTGGCGGACCGGAGTCTGCTCAAGACGGAATTGTGCCGGGCCAGTTCCCCCAAGGACACGGCCCGCCAGTCGGTTCCCCTGCCGCTGCATCAGTTCAGATACTGGCCGGACCGTGGTAGGTGGTTCCGCTGGGTATGCGGGGAATCGCCCACGTCCTCGCAAGTGCATCGGAAAGCCGAGGGCTTCTGGTGGATCTTGCTTCGCCCCGTCCTCTATGGACAGGGCGAAGCGCGTCTATGCATATGAGGGTGTTCGGGTCAGGGACGACGGTCGGTTGGCTTGTCCTTCCTGGTCGGTGCGGAGGGTAGCCGGGCACTGGACGCCTGGTCAGAGGTGGTGGCCTGGTGGCCGTGCAGCCGATAGACCATTTCGTCCGGACAATGGTCCAGGCGAGCCTGGCGCCAGGCAGCGTCGTAGGACAGGGGCGTTGCGCTGCGTCGTTGAACGAGCAGAGCCCGGAGGCTGGTCAGGGGGGCCAGCAGCGCCCGCCACAGGACGAGCTTCATGGATGTGCCCTTCGAGGCGATCGGTCGGGCCCGGGCATATCCACTGACTCGATGCTGCTGGGCAGGCTGCCGCCGTTCAGTGCCTTGAGAGAGTCGGACAGCACGACCATGGCTTGCTGCCGCTTCTCGATGTTCGTGAACCCTTGGCCGACCTGCTCCCATTGCTGCAGGAGCGGGAACCACCACCGGTCGCAGGAGCAGATCAGGCGAGCGAGGCGCTGGAGTTCGGCAACGTGCTCGTCGCCCAGGGCACCAGGGGCGTGGTGTTCGAGTTGGTCCAGGACGACGAGGTCCGGGTGGTCGTAGAGGTTCTTCTTCAAGAAGCGCAGGCGGCGGACGCGTTGCTCGTCCGCTGCCCTCTGCGCCAGCAGCTCCTGTGCTGGGCTCGGCAGACCGAGGGTCGCCTTGACGCTCAGCAGGCAGTAGTTCGGGGTGTGGCGAGGCAGACAGCTGAGGGCGGCGTTGACGGCGTCCTGAGCGGCGGGCACGTCCGAGGCTCGCAGACACGCCGCTGTCTCGGTCGCTAGAGGAGTAGCAGGGCGCCGGGGTCGTGCAGGCCGAAGGCCGTGAGTTCGTCCAGGGCGCTTCGCAACAGGCGGACGGAGTGGTCCAGCTCGCCCGCCAGGTAGTGGGCGACGGCACGGCCACGCCGCGCCGCGGGAGTGGAGCGTCCGCCAGGGTCTGCTCGGCCGCTGCGAAGCGCAGGCGTGCCTCGGTGAGGTCACCGGCGTCCAACGCGCACTCGCCGAGGCCGACGGGCGCGGTGGCGTGTTCCGCTTCCAGTCCGTGCCGGGTCGCTTGGTCGCGCAACTCCCGGTGAGACGCCGGCGCCTGTCCCGCCCCCTCGGTGGCGAGGGCGCGCTGCGCGCCGGTGAGACGGGAACGCGGGCCGATGTGCGAAGCCGGCGGGGGGCCGGTCACCAGCCCCTCGTGTCAGGCCGAGACGGTAGGCGATGTACCGGAGGGTGGCTTCGGAGGGACGTGTCCTGCCGCCTCTACTGTCGACACGTAGGACGCGGTGTACTCGGGCACGGCCACCTGCCGCTGGACCTGACCGCGTTCGAGGTGGAGGCCGCGGACACGAGCCCCCAGGGCGGACGGGTCGAGACCGCCCGATCCGCAGCCCGAACCTCCCCCTTGTCGGTCCGTCACCGCATTCCCTTTCCCAACCGCCCTTGTCAGGACCGCCGTAGCTCCCTAACTTAAGCGACGACCTAAACAGACTTAAGTGTCTGTTTACATCGATCGAGCATTTCGGCTTCGTCGCCAGTGGGGGGCTCGTACCGTGCGCAGACGTCCGTCCCCGGGCACCGCCGTGCTCGCCCCGCTGCCGGTCCCGATCGCAGCCGCCCCGTACACCGCGCCGCAGCCTCAACCGAGCCTGGCCGCACGCTTTTTCGGACCACGTCACTCCAACCGATCAGGGAGAACTCCGTGCACATAGGCATACGCAGATCCGCGGTGGCGACCGCCCTCGCCTTCTCCGTCGCCCTGCTCGCGGCCGGTGCCGCCGGAGCCGGTGTACCGACGTCCGGCACCGGCTCGCACGTCGGCGTCGAGTACTTCCCCGATCCGGCCGGCGAGGGGGCCCGCACGAGCGTCCCCGCCGACAGCCCGCACACCCAGTCGGCAGCGGACGCCCGGCGGCGCACCGCCGCCCCCTCGGAGGACGGCGAGGTCGTCCCGCTCGCCGAGACCGGCCCGACCGCCGACCGTCTGGACGTCACGATCATCGGCGACGGCTACACCGCAGCCGAGCAGGACGACTTCATCGAGGACGCCCGCATCAAGTGGGACGAGGTCACGGACATCGACCCGTACAAGAGCTACGCGGGCCTCTTCAACGTCTGGGCCGTGAAGGCCGTCTCCCAGGACTCCGGTGTCACCGGTGACCCGAGCCGGGACGCCGTCAGGGACACCGCGCTCGGCTCGTACTTCTGGTGCGGCGACACGGAGCGCCTGATCTGCGTCGACCTCGGCAGGACGAAGACCTACGCGGACAAGGCCCCCGCGACCGACCTGGTGATCGTAATCTCCAACTCCACCAAGTACGGCGGCGCCGGCTACTCGGGTCTCGCGGCGGACTACGGCTACGACGGCGTTTCCACGCTCTCCTCCGACAACGACCGGTCGACCCTGATCGCCGCGCACGAGATGGCCCACTCCGTGGGACTCCTGGCCGACGAGTACCAGTACGCGGGCTACGGTGACTATCCCTACCCCGAGCCCGCCTACCCCAACGCCTCGACGCTGACGGTGAACGAGATGGCAGCGAAGCGCGCCAAGTGGGCGTCATGGCTCGGCGAGCCCGACCCCAGCGGCGGTGTCGTCGGCGCCTTCGAGGGCGCCGACTACTACGAGTACGGGGTCCACCGTCCCACCGAGAACTCCATCATGCGGGCCCTGAACACGGACCAGTTCAACCTGCCCGGCCGCGAGGCGATGATCGCCGGCTTCTACCGTTCCGCCAACGCCCTCACCCCGCTGGTCGACACCTCCGCCACGGCCTCCCGCTTCACCCGCCTCGCTGTCGGGCTCGCGGACCTTGGCCCGGGCCTTTCCCGCCCGCAACTGCGCTGGTATGTCGACGGTCGGGAGGCCAAGCAGGCCCGCGGCAAGACCTTGGTCCTCCCCGCCGTCCTCGGCGTGCCGGCCGACAAGCGCACCCACAAGGTGACCGCCACCGTGGTCGACGCCACCTCAGCCGTGCGCAGTTCCGCCGTACGTGACCTCACCTCCAACTTCGCCACGTGGACCGTCACGCGCTGACACGCACCCCTCGGCACCGCCCACGCCCGGTGGAGCACAACGGCGTCAGCCTCCAGGCGCGTCCGTCCATGCCGGCGGGTCGTGCGCCGCGCGCCGTGTAAGGGCCGGCGTGCCGCCATCGGCCCGAGAAGCGGCTCTCGCCGCACGCCGTCGCCGGGTGCTTTCGCCGTTTCACAGGAACTCCGGAGAACCATCCGGCCGTTCGCGCGTGTCCTCCCCTACGGTGCCATGAGTCGTCGGTGACAGGGGAGGAACCGTGGAGCAGCCGAGAACGGCGCTCGCCGAGCGCATCGCCGAGCGGAGACGGGCGGACGGCGACCCCCGGGCCCTCGTCGGTGAGATGCGCCGCTCCGTCCTTCTGGTGCCGGTGGCCGACGGCGGGTTGTGGTCGGTGCGTGCGGGCGGGGTGCGGTGGGTCTGCGGGTTCACCGACGAGACCGCGCTGGCCCGGTTCGCCCGTCACCACGCGCCCGGTGAGCAGCCGGTGGAGCACGCGGCTCTGCTCGGCGCGCGCATCGTCGACGAGATCGTGCCGGCCCTGGGCGAGCCAGCCGGCCTCGCCGTCGACATCGCCACCGAGGACGGGGCGATGTTCTTCCCGCCGGTCGCCGGCATCGTCCCGGACGCGGTCGCCGTCGACACCGGCCGCGCGGGGGAGGCGCGGTCATGAGCGACGACGGCAAGGACCTCCAGCTGGACAAGGAGTCCGTCGCCAAGTTCACGCAGGGCCTGGGGACGACCATCGACCAGCTCGGCGACCTCGGCGGCGCCACCGGTTCCGTCATGGGGAAGGGCTTCTCGGAGCTGGCGATGACGGGGATGGAGGCCGGACACCACGGCCTCTCGGCCGACTTCGAGGACTTCTGCGAATCCTGGGAGTGGGGCGTGCGCGCCCTGGTCCGGGACGCGAGCGAGATCGCGAACCGGCTCGGCCTGGCGGCCGGCACCCTCTGGGAGGAGGACCAGTATGTCGCGGGCTCGCTGAAGGTGGGCGCCAACTCCCTGTTCGGCGGCAACCCGCACGCCAGTGAGGAGGAGATCGCCAAGCAGGGCTGGGGCGCCATCTTCACCCCGGACTACCTGCACCCCGACTACAGCGCCGAGTCGTTCGACAAGGCCGGTGACGACATGGCGCAGACCTGGAAGGACACCGGCCGCACCGTGCTCACCGAGGGCCAGGGCGGCCGGCAGTCGGAACTGCTCAACAAGGCGTTCGGCATCTCCGACGACCGGTGGAACCAGGCGCTGGACGACACCTTCGGACCGTCGCCCGAAGAGCGCGCGCAGCAGCAACAGCAGGGTGAGTCCGGGGGGAACTGACGGTGGGTATCGGGGACTTCATCAGCGACATCACGCCCGACTCGGTCGAGGACAAGATCGAGCACGGCGTCGAGTGGGTCGGCGACCGGGTCGAGGACGCGGGCAACTGGACCGCCGACCGGTTGCAGGACGTCGGCTGGGAGTCCGGCGCCGACTGGGTACGCGAGCAGTCCCGTTCGGTCGCCAACCGGCTGGGCGCCGAGGTCGACGAGATGGACCTCGGGCAGACCGAGGACAAGACCAAGCTGATCTACGGCAGCCCCAGCAAGATCAACGCCGTGGCCGCGAAGCTCCGCGCCTTCGAGTCGTCCTTCAACGAGACCGGTGACGGCCTCCGGGGCCTCGACACCTCCCGGCTCAAGGGCGAGGCGGCCGACGCGCTGCGCACCGCCGTCGGCAAGCAGCCGCACCGCTGGTACACGGCGGGTGAGGCGTGCGTCAAGGCGATCAGCGCGCTGGAGTCGTTCGCCGACACGGTCACCTGGGCCCAGGGCCAGGCACAGACGGCGATCGACAAGTGGAAGGCGGGCGTCAAGGCGTCCGAGGACGCCGCCGACGCCCACCGCGCGAAGGTCGACGCCTACAACAAGGCCGTCGACCGCTACAACGCCCGGCCCGCCGACGAGCGGGACCCGTCCTCGCTCCCGCCGCGCCCCGCCGAGACGTTCGACGACCCCGGCAGGAAGCTGATGCAGGACGCCCAGGACATCCTGGCCGACGCCCGCACACAGCGGAACTCGGCCGCGGAGACCGCGCGCTCCGCGGTGCGGGCCGCCCGCGACATGGCCCCGAAGAAGCCGTCCTACGCCGAGCAGTTGCGCGACGGCTTCGGCGAACTGCAGATCATGCAGGACCACGTGGCCGGGGGCCTGATCAAGGGCACCGCCGGGATCGTGAACTTCGTCCGCAGCGTCGACCCCATGGACCCGTACAACCTCACGCACCCGGCCGAGTACGCCACGTCCCTCAACAGCCTGGCCGCCGGCCTCGTCGTGGCCGCCAACGACCCCGTCGGCACCGGCACCCAGATGGTCAAGGACTTCATGAAGGACCCGGCCGAGGGGTTCGGCCGGCTGATCCCCGACATCGTGCTGACCGTGGCCACCGACGGCGGCGGCGCCGCGGTGAAGGGCGTGCGCATCGCCGAGGACGCCTCCGAGGCCTCGAAGGTGCGCAGGCTCGTCGACGACGTCGAGGACGGGACCCACAGGCGCCCGGACGGGGAGCGCCTCACCGACGGCTCCGACCCGGTGGACCTCGCCACCGGCCGGATGTTCCTGCCCCAGACCGACGTGGAGATCCCCGGGATCCTGCCGCTGGTCTTCACCCGGCGCACCGAGTCCGGCCTGACCGCCGGCCGCTTCCTGGGACCGTCGTGGACGTCCACGGTGGACGAGCGGCTGGAGATCGACGCCGTCGGCGTCGTCCACGTCACCGCCGACGGCCTCCTGGTCACCTACCCGCACCCGGTCCCCGGCGACCCCACCCGACCGCAGCCCGGCGCGGCCGCGCGCGTGCTGCTCGCCCGGGACACCGACGGCGACTACACGCTGACCGACCCCGAATCGGGAGTGGTCCGCCACTTCACCGCCCCGGCAGGCGCCGAACCGGGAGGCGACGGCACCGCCTGGCTGTCCGGCATCGGCGACCGGAACGGTCACAGCGTCACCGTCGACCGGGCGGACGACGGACTGCCGCTCGCCCTCGTGCACTCCGCGGGCCACCGGGTACGGCTGACCACCGCCGCCGGGCGGGTGACCGCGCTCTCCCTCGCGGGCGCCGGAGCGGACGGCGCGGACCTGCCGCTGGTGAGCTACGACTACGGCGACGAGACCGGCGACCTCACCACCGTCACCCGCCCCTCCGGTGCGGCCACCGCCTTCCACTACGACGAACGCCACCGCGTCATCGCCTGGATCGACTCCAACGACCGCCGCTACGACTACGTCTACGACGACCGCGACCGGGTCGTCGCCGAGGGCGGCGAGGCCGGCCACGTCCAGATCACCCTGACGTACACCGAACCCGACCCCGGGACCGGCCACCGCACCACCACGCTCACCACCGTCGACGGCCGGGCCACCCGGCACCTGATCGGCCCGCACTGCCGGATCCTGGCCACCACGGACGCGCTCGGCCACACCACCCGCTTCCGCCACGACGCGAACGGCAACCCGCTGACGCGCACCGACCCGCTCGGCGCCACGCACTCCTTCACCTACGACGACGAGGGGCGGCTGGTCTCGGCCGTCCGCCCCGACGGCTCCGAACTGCGCCTCGTACGCGGGCCGTTCGGGCTGCCGGCGGAGGTCGTCGGGCCGGACGGCGCTCGTACCGCGTACACCTACGACGAGCGCGGCAACCGGACCTCGTACACCGACCCGGCCGGACGCACCACCCGCACCACCTACGACGAGGCGGGCCGCCCCACCTCGGTCACCGACGCCCTCGGCAACACGACCCTGGTCACGTGCGACGCGGCGGGGCGGACGGTGGCGGTGACCGACCCGTCCGGCGCCACCACCCGTACCGAGCGGGACGGGCTCGGCCGTCCGGTCCGGGTGACCGACCCGACGGGCGGCGTCACCCGCCTGGAGTGGAACGCGGACGGCCTGCTCGCCCGCCGCACCGGCCCGGACGGCGCGAGCGAGTCGTGGACCTACGACGGCGAGGGCAACCGCACGGCCCACACCGACGCCGCCGGAGCCGTCACGCGCCACGAGTACACCCACTTCGACCTCCCGCTCGCCACCACCCGCCCCGACGGCGCCCGATACGAGTTCGAGCACGACGCAGACCTGCGCCTCACCCGGGTCACCGGCCCGCACGGCCTGAGCTGGACGTACGAGTACGACGCGGTCGGCAACACCGTCTCCGAGACCGACTTCGACGGGCGCACCCTGACCTACCGCGTGGACGCCGCCGGCCGCCTCACCGCCCGGACCGACGCCCTCGGCGGCACCGTCTCCTTCGAGCGCGACGCACTCGGCCGGGTGCTCGCCAAGACCGTCGACGGCCGGGTGACGACGTACGCGTACGACCGGGCGGGCCGCCTCCTGGAGGCGGTCGGGCCGGACAGCGAACTGCGCTACCAGTACGACCGCCGCGGGCTGGTCAAGACGGAACTGGTGGACGGCCGCCCGATGCTCTACTCCTACGACGACCTGGGCCGGCGCGTCAGCCGGACCACCCCCACCGGCCACGTCACCACCTACGCCTACGACTCCGACGGGCTCCCCGCACGGCTGACCACCGGCGGCCGGCCCGTCGACTTCACCCACGACGCCGCCGGCCGCGAACTGGCCCGCGCCTTCGGTGACGCGCTGACCGTGACCTCGGCCTGGGACGAGGCCGGACGGCTCGCCGCGCAGCACATCACCGCCGGAGCCCGCGCCGTCAACAGCCGGGCCTACGCCTACCGCGCCGACGGGCACCTGCTGTCCGTCGCGGACGGGCTCTCCGGGACCCGCACGTTCGACCTGGACCCGCTGGGCCGCGTCACCGCCGTCCACGCCCCGGGCTGGACGGAGCGGTACGCGTACGACGACGCCGGCAACCAGACCTCGGCCTCCTGGCCGGACCGGCACCCGGGCGCCGAGGCCACCGGGCCGCGCACGTACAGCGGCACCGGCATCACCCGCGCCGGAGACGTCCGCTTCGAGCACGACGCCCTCGGCCGCGTCACCCTGCGCCGGAAGACCCGCCTGTCCCACAAGCCCGACACCTGGCGCTACGTGTGGGACACGGAGAACCGCCTCACCTCCGTCACCACCCCGGACGGGACCCGGTGGCGCTACCGCTACGACCCGCTGGGCCGCCGCACCGCGAAGCAGCGCCTCGCGGCCGACGGCGAGAGCGTGGCCGAGGAGGTCCGCTTCACCTGGGACGGACTCACCCTCTGCGAGCAGACCAGCCACCGCCCGGACCTCCCGCACACGGTCGCCCTGAGCTGGGACCATCGGGACGTCGTCCCCCTCGCCCAGACCGAGCGCATCCTGACGGCCGACAGCCGGCAGCAGGAGATCGACCGGCGGTTCTTCGCCATCGCCACCGACCTGATCGGCACCCCCACCGAACTCGTCGACGAGACGGGCGGCATCGCCTGGCGCAGTCGCAGCACCCTCTGGGGCACCACGGCCTGGGCCAGGGACAGCGGCGCCTACACCCCGCTGCGCTTCCCCGGCCAGTACTACGACCCCGAGACCGGCCTCCACTACAACCTCTTCCGCCACTACGACCCCGAGACCGGCCGCTACACCTCCCCGGACCCGCTGGGCCTCGCCCCCGCGCCCAACCCCCTCGGCTACGTGGACAACCCGTACACGGGGTGCGACCCGCTGGGGCTGATGCCCAAGTACACGAAGGAGGAGAAGGCCCAGCAGGCCAGGGAGAAGGCCGTCCAGACCGCGGACGAGGTCGTCGATAGAGCTCAGGGCAACCGGATGAGGAAGGCCGGCAACTACCACGCGGACTCCATGCACGGCTTCAGCGACGAACGGGTCCTGGACATCCTCAAGAGCCCGGACGCGGTGTACCACTCGACGGCGGGCAGTGGGAGGCTGATCTTCCGGCAGGGGGAGGACATCGTGGTGGCGGAAGGCGGCGGCGCCGGGGCAGGCAACGTCATCACGGCGTACGGCCCGTCCGGCATCAGGGGCGACTCCGGCGTGCGGGCGCTCGGCGGCCTGCCGACCGACCCCGGCGGCCCCATCACCCATGCGGACGTGGTGGAGGGCAGGATTCCGGCGAAGAACGGCTACATGGCACCCGCAGAGCAGATTCGATGAAACGGCTTCCCCACATGAGACTCACCCTTGACGGCGACTGGACTGCGACGGTGACGGACGCTCCGCTGCGCGCCACCCCGCGCTTCGACTTCCCGGGCCAATGTGTGCGCGTCGCGGAGTACGCCGACGTGGAGGGATGGCAGCGGTTCCTCGGGGAGACCTTCGGCAGCCAGGAGTGGCTGTGGGACGCCCCCGACGAACTCCGGTTCGACCAGGACGGCCGAGAGCTGGTCGGCGCCGCCTTCCGGCTGCCCTACGCATGCGCTGCTGCCGAGGACTCCGCCCGCGTTCCGGACACGCCCCCCGCCCGCCCGGGCGGCCTGCGCGCGGAGGAGGCCCGCGACTTCCGACTGGAGGTCGCCACGGAACTCTGCCGCGCCCCCGGCGACACCGTACTGACCTGCCTGCGCGACGTCGACGTCCTCGACGAGCCGCTGGAGGCCCGCATCGGCATCGCCCCGGACGTGGCGCTCCTCGCCCAGCACGGCACCGTCGTCGGCTGGAGCCTCACCGACCCCGTCCGGTACCTGACCACCGGATTCGCCGCTCCCGACCCCGCCCCGCCGTCCCCGGCCGTCCGGGCGCTGTTCACCGAGTGCCTGGACCTGGTCACCGAGCCGCTGCTCCACGAGGTGAAGGACCGGGACCCGGCCGCCCTGGCCCGCCTGCTGAAGGCGGACGAGGCCCTGCGCGCCCAGCGCGAGGACCGGCACCGCGCAGACGCCCTCCTCGCGCTCATCGGTAACCTGGTGGAGGACTACGGCAATCGGTGACACAAGGGTGACGGTGTCGTTCGACGGCGGCTGGCGCGCGACGGTCACGGACGATCCGTTGCGCCTCACCCCCCACTTCACGGGCGACTCCGTGGACGTCGTGCGGTACGCGGACGTGAAGGAGCGTGAGCGGTTCCTCGCCGACACCTTCGGCAGTCAGGACCACTTGTGGGACGCGCCTGACGTCCTGCGGTTCGACCCGGTCGGCCGGGAGCTGGTCGGGGCCGAGCTCCGGATCCCGTACGCCTCCGCGTCCGCCGAGACGCCCGTCAGTGCCCCGGCCCTGCCCCCGGTGCGCCCGGGCGGGCTCCGGGCGGACGAGGTCCGGGACTTCCGGCACGAGATGTGCTCGGTGCTGTGCCGCGCTCCCGGGGACACCGTGCTGACCTGCCTGCGCGACCTCGACGTCCTCGACCAGCCGGTAGAGGCCTGCATCGGCATCGCCCCCGACCTGGCGCTCCTGGTCCAGGACGGCACCGTCGCCGGCTGGCGCCTCACCGACCCCGCACGCTACCTGACCACCGCGTACGCCGACCCCGACCCCAGCCCTCCGGCGCCTGCGACCCGCCGGCTGCTGACCGAGTGCCTGGACCTGCTGACCGCGCCGCTGGTCGACGATTTGGTGGACGGCGAGCCAGCCGCCGTGGCCCGCCTGCGGGCCGCCGACGAGGCCCTGCGCGCCCGGCGCGAGGACCGGCGTCGCGCCGGCGCCCTCCTGGCGCTCGTCGGCACCATGGTGGAGGACTACGGGAAGCGGTGACCTGAGACCACGTGCGGGACTCGCTCGCTGCCGGCACCCTGGCCGGGTGCCGGCAGCGAGAGGTGGGGCGGGCGCGGCCCGTCCCGTCAGGTGCGGGTCCAGCGTTGGTTGCTGCCGTTCGAGCAGGAGTAGAGCTGGATCAGGGTGCCGTTGGCGGTGCCGCCCGAGACGGCGTCGAGGCAGAGGCCGGACTGGACGCCGACGATGGATCCGTCGGAGTTGAGGCGCCATTTCTGGTTGTCGCCGCCCCAGCAGCCGTAGATCTGGACTTTGGCGCCGTTGCCTGTGCCGGCGGCGTCAAGGCACTTGTCGCCGTAGACCTTGAGCTCGCCGGCGTCGGTGTACGTCCACTGCTGGTTGGTGCCGCTGTGGCAGTCCCAGAGCTGGAGCTGGGTGCCGTCGGTGGTGCTGGTGCCGGGCACGTCCAGGCACCGGCCCGAACCGACGCCCTTGATCTGGCCGCCGCCCGCAGGTGGCGTCGTGGAGTCGCCGCCGTTGAGTGCGTTGAGGACGGCGGTGTAGGCAGGCTTCTTGCTGCCGTCGCCGTTGAACAGCAGCGGCGTGTCCCCCGATCGCCAGGAGTCGGTGTCGCGCACGCCCCAGACGGTGATGCCGAGACAGCGCGAGACGGCCAGGCAGTCGTTCGTCACGCTTGCGTAGGTCGAGGCCGAGGCGCCCTGGATGTCGAGTTCGGTGATGGCCACGTCGACGCCGAGAGCGGCGAAACTCTGCAGGGTGGTACGGAAGTTGCTGTTGTAGGGGCTGCCGCTGTTGAAGTGCGACTGGAACCCGACGCAGTCGATCGGCACGCCGCGCTGCTTGAAGTCGCGGACCATGTTGTACACGCCCTGGGTCTTGGCCCAGGTCCAGTTCTCGATGTTGTAGTCGTTGTAGCAGAGCTTGGCCGCCGGGTCGGCGGTGCGCGCGGTGCGGAAGGCGACCTCGATCCAGTCGTTGCCCGTGCGTTGCAGGTTGGAGTCCCGCCGGCCGCCCGAACTGCCGTCGGCGAAGGCCTCGTTCACGACGTCCCACTGGGCGATCTTGCCCTTGTAGTGGCCCATCACGCCGTTGATGTGGTCGATCATCGCCTGGCGCAGCGTGCTGCCGCTGAGGCTCTGCATCCAGCCGGGCTGCTGGGAGTGCCAGGCCAGCGTGTGACCCCGCACCTGCTTGCCGTTCTGCACCGCCCAGTTGTGGACACGGTCGCCGGCTGTGAAGTTGAACTGACCCCGCTGCGGTTCGGTGGCGTCGATCTTCATCTCGTTCTCGGCCGTCACCATGTTGAACTCACGGCCCGCGATCGTCGTGTACGCCGAGTCGCCCAGCTTGCCCGAGGCGATGGCGGTGCCGAAGTAACGGCCTTTCTGTGCCGCAGCGGCGCCGAGCGTGTTCTCGGCGGCGTGTGCGGTCGGCGGCGCGACCAGTGCGGTGGCCGCACCGAGAACACCGACGACCAGCGCTAAGAGCAGGCCGCGGATATTCCTGCTGACAACGGATCTGGGAAGGGCGTACGAGCCCATGACGGTGCCTCCAAGGTAGAGATCACGGTTGGACGGAAGAATCGGCGGCGGTGCTCCACGTCTCGACACAGGCCAGGGCCGACTTCTCAGACAGGGATGATTGAGGTGGCGACTGCGGCTCGTCAATACATTCCGCAGAAGAAATTTCCGATTGCCTTTCGAAACTTTCGAATCAGGCTGATCGAGTGTCTGCACTGCCCGTACACCGCTTCATTCACGGGTCAAGTGGCTTACAAGCCAGTGATTTGACGGCAGGTCGTGCACGCTCCCGTCGTAAGTGGTTCGAAACTTTCGGTGTTGAAGGCGATACGTGCGAGAGGTATTGACGCCGTTCACCGGGTCCCTATCATCCGGGTTGCTCGATGTTTCGACCGTTGTTCGATATTCCGACCATCTACGTAAAGTTGAGGACGTATCGATGCGCAGACGAAGTTTCCGCCGCAGGCATCCGTCTGTGGTGTTCGCCGCCGTGGTCGCGGCCCTGGCCGCGTTGGCGGCGATGCTCGTCGCAGGCCCGGCCCAGGCGGCCTCCAGCGGCGCGCTGCGCGGTGTCGGTTCCGGCCGGTGTCTCGACGTGCCGGGCGCCGGCCGGACCGACGGCACGTATCTGCAGATCTACGACTGCTGGGGCGGGACCAACCAGCAGTGGACGTCGACGGACCGCAACCAGCTCACCGTGTACGGCGACAAGTGCCTGGACGTCCCGGGCCACGCCACCGCGGCCGGTACCCGGGTGCAGATCTGGACCTGTTCCGGCGGGGCGAACCAGCAGTGGCGGGTGAACTCCGACGGCACGGTCGTCGGCGTGGAGTCCGGGCTGTGCCTGGAGGTCGCGGGCTCCGGTACGGCCAACGGCACGGCGGTGCAGATCTGGACGTGCAACGGCGGCAGCAACCAGAAGTGGACCGGCCTGTCCAGAACCCCGACCCCGCCCGACGGCACGTGTTCTCTGCCGTCGACCTACCGGTGGACGTCGACCGGTGCGCTGGCGCAGCCGGCGAACGGGTGGGTCGCGCTGAAGGACTTCACCGACGTGACGTACAACGGCAAGCACCTGGTCTACGCGTCGAACGTGTCGGGGTCGTCGTACGGCTCGATGATGTTCCGGCCCTTCACGAACTGGTCGGACATGGCGTCGGCCGGCCAGACCGGGATGAGCCAGGCCGCGGTGGCGCCCACCCTGTTCTACTTCGCGCCCAAGAAGGTCTGGGTGCTGGCGTACCAGTGGGGTGCGTGGCCCTTCATCTACCGCACGTCGAGCGACCCCACCGACCCCGACGGCTGGTCCGCGCCGCAGCCCCTGTTCACCGGCGGCATCTCGGGCGCCGCTCCGATCGACCAGACCCTGATCGCCGATGACCAGAACATGTACCTGTTCTTCGCCGGTGACAACGGCAAGATCTACCGGGCGAGCATGCCCATCGGGAACTTCCCCGGCAACTTCGGCTCGTCGTACACGACGGTCTTGAGCGACACGGTGAAGAACCTGTTCGAGGCGCCGCAGGTCTACAAGGTCCAGGGCCAGAACCAGTACCTCATGATCGTCGAGGCGCGCGGTGCGAACGAGCAGCGGTACTTCCGCTCGTTCACGGCCTCCAGCCTGAACGGTTCGTGGACCCCGCAGGCCGCCACCGAGAGCAACCCCTTCGCCGGCAGGGCCAACAGCGGCGCCACCTGGACCGACGACATCAGCCACGGTGACCTGGTCCGCGACAACCCCGACCAGACCATGACCGTCGACCCCTGCAACCTGCGGCTCCTCTACCAGGGCAAGTCCCCCTCCGCGAGCGGCCCGTACGACCAACTGCCGTGGCGGCCGGGCGTCCTCACCCTGCAGCGCTGAACCGGCCCGCGTACTCCGCCGGCGGCCGGCCCCACCCTGATGGGGTCGGCCGCCGTCCTCCGTCATAGGCACCCGGCGTCACCTGGACGATGAGCGAACCGCGCGCCATGTGAGAGCCCCCGCTCACCGGGCGCTGAAGAGCACGTCCTCCCACGCGCCGCGACACGCCGTCGGCACGCCGGGGTGAGCCCCGCGGGGTCCGTGTCCCTCAACGACCGGCCCCCGGGGCTCACTCGCCCGCCTGCAGGCGGCGCAGGGCTTCCTCGGAGTCCCGGTCGTCGGGCAGATAGGCGAGGAAGTGGTGACCGGGCTCGTCCACGGCGGCCAGCTTCACGTACCGCAGGCGCAGTTCGCCCACGGCCGGATGCCGGAAGCGGCGGACCGAGGGCTGGAACCCGGCTGTCTCCCGGCGCTCGTACCAGCGGGCCGCGTCACCGTCCGACAGCAGTTCGCCGACGAGTTCGGCGAACCGCGGATCGTCCGGCCGGCGAGCGGCCCGTGACCGGAACTGGCCGAGCAGGGCGCGCGCCTCGTTCTCCACCCGACTACGAGACGTTCCAGGCCGACGAGGTCATGGGACTGCTGCGCGACGAGTTCCACGCGGGACCGCGCCGGGCCGTCGCCGGAGTGTCCACCGGCGGCTACGGCGCCCTGGCGCTCGCGGGCCGCCGGCCCGGCGCCTTCGCCGCCGCCGCGTCGTACAGCGGGATCCTCGACACGTCGGCCCCCGGCATGACCACGGTCGTCGACGCGATCGTCGCCCGCGAGGGACTGCTGCCGGTCACCTTGTGGGGCAGCCCCCTGCTCCGGCGGGCGGACTGGACGGCGCACAACCCGTACCGCCTCGCCGCGCGGCTCAAGGACACCCGGCTGTACGTCTCGCAGGGCAGCGGCGTCCCCAACGACGACTTCGGCAACCTCGACGGCGCTCTGCTGGAGGGCACGCTCTGGTGGCAGGCGCAGGGGTTCGTCCGGCACCTCACCGGCCTCGGCGTGCCCGTGCGGGCGCACCTGTACCGGGGCGGGACGCACGGATGGTCCGCGTGGCGGGGCGAGTTCGAGGCGTCCTGGCCGGTGCTGGCCGCCGGACTCGGACTCGGCACGGACCGGGCGGGGTGGGTCAGGTGAAGACAGGTGTGAGAATGGTGGAGGGTCGGGCGTGAATCGAGGAAGGTTCGAGGAATGCCCGCCGAAGGCCGGGGTATGCGCCTGCTTGCCGGGTGATGTGCCCGCGCAGGCAGGCATGAACGACAGGGAGGGGCGCAGGATGGTGACGACGGCCGTACGGACCGCTGGGCAGACGGTGGACGTTCCGGAGATCGCGGACCCTTCCAGGATCGCACCGAAGGACGCGCGTGAGTTGTCGAAGCAGTTCTTCGACCGGCTGACGGTGCTGGCGGAGGGTACGCCGGAGTACCAGTACGCGCGCAACACGCTGATAGAGATGAACATGTCCCTCGTCCGCTACGCGGCCGGCCGGTTCCGCAGCCGGGGCGCGGAGGAGATGGAGGACATCGTCCAGGTCGGCATGATCGGCCTGATCAAGGCGATCGACCGGTTCGAGCTGTCCCGCGAGGTCGAGTTCACCTCCTTCGCCGTCCCCTACATCGTGGGTGAGATCAAGCGGTTCTTCCGTGACACCTCCTGGGCCGTGCACGTCCCGCGCCGGCTCCAGGAGGCCCGTGTCCAGCTCGCCCGCGCCAACGAGGAACTGCGCAGCCGCCTGGGCCGGACGCCGACGACGAAGGAACTGTCCGAGCTGATGAGCCTGCCGGAGAGCGAGGTCGTCGAGGCCCAGCTCGCCTCCAACGGCTACACCTCGGCCTCCCTGGACGCGACGATCGGCGGCAGCGAGGACGGCGAGGCCGCGCTCGCGGACTTCATCGGCAGCGAGGACGCCGCCCTCGGCCTGATCGAGGACTTCCACTCCCTCGCCCCGCTCATCGCGGAGCTCGACGAGCGCGACCGCAAGATCATCCACTGGCGCTTCGTCGAGGAGCTCACCCAGGCCCAGATCGGCGAGCGCCTCGGCGTGTCCCAGATGCACGTCTCCCGGCTGATCTCCCGCCTCCTGGGCCGGCTGCGCGAAGGCATGCTCAGCACCGTCTGACCTCCGGGACCCGCCGGCCGGACGGCCGGCGGGTCCCGTCGTCGCGCTCCGCGCGTTCACTTCCCCCGCTCATGGACCGGGCGCCCTGGACTCCCCAACAGTTGTCGTTTGACAACTATGACCGTGAGGCAACAAAGTAACCCAGTCGTACCGCACGGGGAAGGATCCGCAATGTTCCGGTGGGCGGAGATCACTCCGTGTGCCGGCCGCCCGAGCCCCGTCATGCCGGAGCGATCGGTGGTCCGGCCCTGCGCTCAGGCCGTCCGGTCGCCGGCGCGCGGGGCGTCGTGGTGTATCTGCGACGCCGCCGTGTCGCAGAACGCCTCCAGGCCTTCGAGGAGGGCCGTGCGCTTGGCGGCGGGCATCCGCTCCAGCACCGCCTGCAACTCCTTCTCCCGGCGCGCGCGCAGATCGTCGAGGAAGGCGCGGCCGCGGTTGCTGAGATGCAGCCGTACCTCGCGCCGGTCGGCGGGGCTGATCGCGCGCTCGACGAAGCCGGCGGCCACCAGACGGTCGCAGAGCCGGCTGGTGGACGGGGGCGTGGAAGCGAGAGAATCGGCGAGTGTACGCAGATTGATCCCGTCCTGGTGCTCGAGCATCAGCAGCACACGCATCTGTGACGGGGAGGCCGGCGCGGTCGACGCCCGGCCCCACAGGACTTCCAGCAACTCCACGGCCGTCAAGGTCACGTGGGCGACCTCGACAGGCTCTGGGCGGGGGCGGAAGACAGTCACCGTCACACTCTCGCAGGCACCTGGGACGGTTGCCAGCGTACTAGGTGCCGGTATTGGCAAGAGATGGTTCGGACGGGCCGGCGCGGCTCGGCCCGGGCGGGATCCGTACATGTCCGCCGAAGGATGGGTGTATTCAAGATCGTGAACAGATTTGTGACCGCCGAGCGTGCTCTGCGCAGGGCGGCCCCGGACGAGTTGCTCGACGCCGTGCACCGGGTGCTGGCCGAGGAGTACGCGGCGCAGTCCGTCGAGCTGTTCCTGGCCGACTACGGTCTCACCGTCCTGCAGCCGGTGTCGGAGCTGCCGCACACCGCGGAGCCCGTGTCGCTGCACAGCAGCATCGTCGGCCGTGCCTTCGGCGCCCAGGAGCCGTTCGTGGAGAGCGCCAGGGGTGGTTCCGTGCGCGTCCATCTGCCGGTCACCGTGCGCGGGGACCGGCTGGGCGTGCTGTCGGTCGCCCTGCCGGACGGGGACGTCGCGCCCGGTCTGCTGGAGGAGCTGGCGGACATCGCCGAGGTGCTCGGGCACGAGGTGGTCGTGGCCGAACGCGACACGGACGTGTACCTGCAGGCGAGGCGGAAGGACCGGCTGACGCTGGCGGCCGAGATGCAGTGGCAGCTGCTGCCCGGCCGGTCCTGCGCCCGGCCCGAGTTCGAACTCGGTGCGCAGCTCGAGCCGGCCTACGCGATCTACGGCGACAACTTCGACTGGTCCGCCACGGCGGACCGCCTCATGCTCTACGTCACCAACGGCATGGGGGAGGGCATAGAGGCCTCCCTGCTGACGAACCTCGCCATCAACGCACTGCGCAACGCCCGGCGGGCCGGCCTCGCCCTGCCCGACCAGGCCTGCCTCGCCGACCAGGCGGTGTACGCCCACTACCGGGGGCGCTGCTATCTGTCGGTGCTGATGTTCGACTTCGAGCTCGCCACGGGCCGGGCGAAGGTGGTGGACGCCGGCTCGCCCCAACTGCTGCGGCTGCGCGACGGCGTGGTCGAGCGCGTCACCTTCGAGGCGCAGCTCCCGCTGGGCATGTTCGAGGAGACCGACTACGTGACCCAGGAGTTCCAGGTGGAGCCCGGCGACCGGCTGGTCTTCGTCAGCGACGGGGTCTACGCGGTCGCCTCCCCCCTGGGTGAGGCCTACGGGGACGCCGCGCTGGCCCGGGCGGTCATGTCCACCCGTCTGCTGCCGGCCGCCGAGGTGCCGCGTGCCATCCTGAGGGAGCTGACCGGCCATCGCGGACAGCCCGCCCCGGAGGACGACGCCCTGGTCGTCTGTCTGGACTGGCGCGGACGCTGAGCCCGCCGGCGCCCGCGCCCCGCCGGGGCGTGGGCGTGAATGTGTCGATGCTGTGTCGTTTCCGGGGCACGTGCGGCGTTAATGCTTGTCATGAGGCAATAATTGGCGGAGTGTGCCGGTCCTGGCGCGACGGTCGGTACCCGAGGGAGATGGCGCGAGTGTCGGAGCAGGCGGCGGCCGGGACGGTGGCGCGGGAGCTGGGAGCCTTCCTGGAGCGCCGTCGGGAGCAGATCGCCCAGCGCTGGGCGGACGCCCCGCTCTTCAGGACGGTCTTCACCGTCTCCCGCGACGAGGCCGTGGAGGCCTGCAAGGCCGTGGTGGACGCCCTCGCGGACGTGGCCTCGACCGGCAGGCTGGAGGACGTAGCGGCCCCCGGCTTCGACTCGGCGCGTGAGCAGCTCGGGCGCATGGCCGCCTCCCGGGCCCGCAGCGGATACAGCCCCGCCCAGATCGCGGACGAGGTCGCGGGCCTGCGGACGGTGACCGCCGAGCTGCTGCACGGCGAGGCGCGGGACCCGTCCGGCGACGAGGCGCGGGACGCCCTGCTGGCGCTCACCGTCCTGATGGGCACCCTGCGTCTGGTGATCATGGAGACGACGATCAGCGCGGGCGAGGAGCTGATCGCGCGGCAGCGGCAGCAACTGCTCGAAGTGGCCACCCCCGTGATCAGCCTGTGGGACGGCATCGTCGCGGTGCCCCTGATCGGCACACTGGACAGTGCCCGCAGCCAGGTGGTCATGGAGTCGCTGCTCCAGGCCATCGTGGAGCAGCGCGCCCGCTACGCGATCCTCGACATCACGGGCGTGCCCACGGTCGACTCGCTCGTCGCGCAGCACCTGATGAAGACGGTCGCCGCGGCCCGCCTCATGGGCGCCGAGTGCGTCGTCTCCGGCATCCGCCCGGCCATCGCGCAGACCATCGTGCACCTCGGCATCGACCTGGGCTCGGTCGTCACCCGCAGCTCGCTGGCCGACGCCCTGGCCTACGCCCTCTCCCGGCAGGGCATCGAGGTCTCCCGCCGTACGGCCGGTGTGACCCCGCGATGACCCTCCCCGCCTCCCTCCCGGGCAGCCTGGCCGGGGTGCCGGTCCTGACGCTGGGGGACACCCTGCTGGTCTCCCTCCAGGGGGAGCTGCACGACGGCGTGGCCGAGCAGCTCCAGCAGGACATCGCCCACCGCGTGGCCCACAGCGAGGCGGCCGGTGTGGTCATCGACGTCTCCGGTGTCGACATCGTCGACTCCTTCCTCGGCCGCGTCATCGCGGAGATCGCAGCCAACGCCCGTCTGCTGGCCGCCCGCACCGTCCTGTGCGGGATGGGGCCCGCCGTCGCGATCACCCTGGTCGAGCTGGGCCTGACCCTGCCCGGCGTGGTGACCGCCCTCGACGTCGACCGTGCCTTCGAGCTGCTCCGGCAGGACGCCTCCGCGGCCGGCCCGGGCGAAGCCGCGGAGCGCGCATGACGCCGGCTTCCGACCCCGTCACCGCGACGAGCCTGCCCATCGGCTCGGACGCGGACCTCGCATGGGTCCGGCACCAGGTGCGGCGGTTCGCGGCGGAACTCGGGTTCGGGCTCGTACAGCAGACCAAACTCGTCACCGCGGCCAGTGAACTGGCCCGGAACACCCTGATCCACGGCGGTGGCGGCGAGGCGCGGATCACCCCCGTGACCAACCCGCCGGCGCGCGGACTGCGACTGTCCTTCGTCGACTCCGGCCCCGGCATCCGCGACGTCGAACTGGCCACGACCGACGGCTACACCACCGGCGGCGGCCTCGGACTCGGCCTCAGCGGAGCCAGGCGGCTGGTGGACGAGTTCACCATCGACACCACGCCCGGCGAAGGCACCGTCGTCACCCTCGTCGCCTGGGTCACCGGCGTACCCGCCGCCCGGCCGGGGTCCGCCGGATGACACGCGTCTGGACCGTCCCGGTGCACGACTCCACCCGGGTGCGGGACGTCCGGGTGGCGACCGAGGAGGCGGGCTCCCACGCCCGCCTCGACGCCCACCGCACCGCGGTCGCGGCCCTGGTGGCCACCGAGCTGGCGACCAACCTGCTCAAGCACGCCGGCGGCGGCACCGTGCTGATCGGCCTCGTCGACCGCGCGACGGCCGGCGCCCGCGGTCCGGCGGTGCAGCTCGCCGCCCTGGACCACGGCCCCGGCATCCCCGACGTCGCCGCAGCCCTGCGGGACGGCCACACCACCAGCGAGGCGTCACTCGGCGCCGGCCTGGGCACCTGCCGGCGCATCGCCGACGTGTTCGACCTGTACAGCACCCGCCGGGGCACCGTCGCGGTGGCCCGCGTCCACCAGAACCCCGGGCCGCGGCCGACCCGCGACATCCGCGCGGCCGGCGGGATCAACATCCCGCTCGCCCGGGCCGAGCACTCCGGGGACGCCTGGAGCTGCGTCCGGTCGGACTCCCGCACGACCCTGATGCTCGCCGACGGCCTCGGCCACGGAGCCAGGGCCGCCCACGCCTCCGACGCGGCGGTCGACGCCCTGCACGGCGCCGGGCACCTGCCGCCCGACGAGATCCTGCGGCTCATGCACCCCGCCCTGCGGCCCACCCGCGGGGCGGCGGTCGCCGTGGCCCAACTGGACGAGGACCGGGGGGAACTGGCCTTCGCCGGGGTCGGCAACATCGGCGCCCGGCTGCACACCGACGGCTCGTGGGAGCACCTCGTCTCCCACCCCGGCATCGTCGGCGCGCAGTTCCCGGCGACCGTACCCGTGCACCGTCTGCCCTGGCGGCCGGGCAGCCTGCTCGTGCTGCACAGCGACGGACTGCCCAGCCGGTGGGTGCCGCCCGAGGACCCCGGCCTCCTCGGCCACGACCCGGCCGTGGTCGCGGCGACCGTCCTGCGGGACGCCAGCAGCGCCGCAAGCCCGGTACGCGACGACACCTGCGTGGCCGTCCTGGCCTGCGACCGCCCGGCCGGACGCCCGTGACCGCGCCGGACGCCCGCCCGGCGGGCCCCGACGACAGCACGCTCGCGGAAGCGGTCCTCGCGGCGGACGCCGGGACCGCGGCGATCCTGCGCCGGCTGGACGAGACGGAGCGGCAGCTCCGCCTGCACCGCGAGGAACTGCACCAGACCAACCAGGGCGTGCTGGCCCTGCACGCCGAACTCGACGCCGCCGCGCGCACCCAGCGGGCCCTGCTCGACGCCGAACGGGCCGCCCGCGGCGAGGCCGAGAAGGCACGGCGGCTGCTCACCTTCCTCGCCGACGCCAGCGCGGCCGTGACCGCGTCCCTCGATCAGGAGGACATCCTGCGCTGCCTCCCGGAGCTGCTCGTCCCCGAGTACGCGAGCGGGATCGACGTATGGCTCTTCGACGAACCGGCGAGACCGGACGACGCCCACTCCGCCGCGGCGGTCGCGGCCGCCCGCCACGACCGCCCCCAGCACGCCGGGCCACGCCCCGGCGCCCTCCCCGGCATCGACGACCTGCCGCCCTCCGCGCTGTCCCCGGACCGGCCGCTGCTGAGCATTCCTCTCACCGTGCGCCGCACCTCCGGCGTGCTCACCCTCACCGCGCCCGGTGACCGCTTCGACGCGGACACCAGCGTGATGCTGGTCGAACTGGCCCGCCGCACCGCCATCGCCCTGGACAACGCCCGCCGCTACGAGCAGCACCGGGACACCGCCGAAGTCCTGCAACGCGCCCAGCTCACCGAGCTGCCCTCCGCCGAGGGGCTGCGACTGGCGGCCCGCTACCTCCCCGCCACCCGGGGACTCAACATAGGCGGCGACTGGTACGACGCCTTCCCGCACCCCGACGGCAGCCTGCTGACCGTGGTCGGCGACGTCACCGGACACGGGCTGCGCGCCGCCGTCATCATGGGCCAACTGCGCACCGCCCTGCGGGCCTACGCACTCGAGGACGACAGCCCCGCCCGCATCCTCACCCGCCTGCACCGCATGCTGCGCCACCAGCAGCCGAACCTCTACGCGACCGCCGTGATCGCCCGCTTCCGGCCCGGCGATCCCCGTGTCGTGTGGGCCGCCGCCGGACACCCCCCGGCCCTGGTCCGCGCGCCCGGCGGGACCGTGCGCGTGCTGGACACCAGACCCGGCGTCATGCTGGGAGTGCCCATTCCGTTCGAGTACGCGGACCACACGGCGGAACTGCCGCCCGGCTCGACGCTCGTCCTGTACACCGACGGCCTGGTGGAGCGGCGGGCCCAGGGCATCGACCCGGGCATCGAACTGCTCGGCCGGACCCTGGCCGCACTGGACGAGTCCGTGCTGGACGACCTGGACGGGTGCGCCGAGTCGCTGCTCAAGCCCCTGGTGCACGACTGCGAACGCGACGACGACGTCTGCATCCTGCTGTGCCGCACCGCTCCGTCCTGACAGCGGGGGGCCGCTTCCCGCGCCGGGGCGATAGCGTGGAGGTCACAGGGGAAGAGGATGGAGACGCCGTGAATGCCGCCGAACCGGTCCCGTCCGCGGAAGCCCAGCTTCGCTCGGCACCGCCGCACGCCCTGGTGGCCACCGCCGGCCGGCTGCTGGCCGAGCGCTTCGGCGCCCGGGACGTGACGCTCCTGCTCGCCGACTACGGCCTGACGGTCCTGCAGCCCGTCACCCACCTGCCGCTGACGGACGAACCGGTCTCCGCCCAGGACGGCCCCGCCGGCACCGCCTTCACCACCCAGAACCCGGTGGTGGAGGTCACCGCCGACCCGGCCACGCAACTGGTCCACCTGCCCATCACCGTTCGCGGTGACCGCCTCGGTGTGCTCTCCGTCCGGGTCCCCGGCTCCGGCGCCGACCCGGGCACGGTGCTGCGGCTCGGTGACTTCGCCACCGGCCTCGGCCACGAGGTCGCCACGGCGGGCCGGGACACAGACCTGTACCTCCAGGCCCGCCGCACCCGCCGGCTCACCCTCGCCGCCGAGATGCAGTGGCAGCTCCTGCCGGGCCGCGGCTGCGCCCGCGAGGAGTACGTCATCGGGGCCCATCTGGAGCCGGCCTACGCCATCGGCGGCGACAACTTCGACTGGTCCACCAGCGCCGACCACCTCACGCTCACCGTCACCGACGGCATGGGCGAGGGCATAGAGGCCTCCCTGCTCACGAACCTCGCCGTGAGCGCGCTGCGCAACGCCCGCCGCGCCGGCATCGGCCTCGCCGACCAGGCCTGCCTCGCCGACCAGGCGCTCTTCTCCCAGTACGGAGGCAAGTCGTACGCCTCCACCCTGCTGCTCCGCTTCGACCTGGACACCGGCACGGTCCGCGCCGTGGACGCCGGGTCGCCCCAGCTCTACCGCCAGCGCGGGACGACCGTCGAACGCGTCGAGCTCGAGGCCCAGCTGCCGCTCGGGATGTTCGAGGAGACCCTCTACGAGGAGCAGACCTTCCACGTCGAGCCGGGCGACCGCCTGGTCGCCATCAGCAGCGGCGTGCACGGCACCCGGTCGGCGACCGGGGAGGTGTTCGGCGAGGGCGTGCTGCGCCAGGTCCTGGGCGCGACCCGGCAGACGCAGCCGCACGAGGCCGCACGGTCGGTCGTCGCCGGACTGATCGAGCACGTCGGTGACGAAGGCCTCCTCGCCGACGCCGCCGTCGTCTGCCTCGACTGGACGGGACGCGAGCCCGGCGAGGCGGGGTCCGGCCGCTGACGCTACGGCGTCTTCGGCGGCCGGGAGGGCCCCTCGCCCTTGGCGCCGAGGAAGGCCCGCATGCCGCGGACCAGCGCCGACCGCTCCGCGGGCGGCATGGCCGCCAGCACGCCGGCCAGGGCCTGGGTGCGCCGGCGGGCCACGTCGGCCAGCACCCGGCGCCCCTGGACGGTGAGCCGGAGCTGCACCTCGCGGCGCCGGTGCGGGTGCAGCTCGCGCTCCAGCAGACCGGCGGCCTCCAGCCGGTCGCAGAGCCGGCTGGCGGTGGGCAGCCCTATGTCGAGACTCTCCGCCAGGCCCGTGAGATTCGACTCCGGCGCCCTCTCCAGCGCCCGGAGTGCCCGCAGCTGATGGAGGGACAGCCGTACGGCCGCCTCCTGGGCGGCGACGGACCAGAGGTTCGCGAGACGCTCCACGGCATCGGTGATCGCCTGCGCGTCGGCGCTCGGATCGTCACCCGAGCCCCTGGCGCGGTCGCCGTCGCCGCCGGGAAGAGTCACGAACACATCACTTTCAGTGAGGACCGGGTGCTGTGGGGACAACCCATATTCCATCGCTGTACCCGGGGATCGGGTCCGCAACCGGTGTTCGCCGAGGGTTCCCGCGCCCGGGCCGGCGGCGCGGCGCGCCCACCGCGCCGCCGGCCCCGGTGACTACTTCAGGTACGGGCCGTCCGTGCCGATCTTCCCGGGCGCCGCGTTGGCGCCGCCGAGGTCGAGGACGTAGACCCGGAGGTTGCCCTTGCCGGAGGCGGGGACGGACAGGGTGCCGTCGCCGACGGTGACCGTCTTTCCGGTGACGGCCTCCTTGTAGGTGCCGTTGAGGACGCCGGTGAAGGTGGCGGCGTTGCCGACGGCGACCAGCGCGTAGCTGTCGACGCCGGTGGCGGTGTCGGTGTAGCGCCGCTTGAAGGCCAGGTCGCCGCTGACGCCCGCGGTGGAGTACTGGCCCATCTGGAGGGCGGGCACGGCCCGGCGGATCCGGTTGAGCCGCTGGAGGTGCTTGACCAGGGGCTGCTGGAGGGTGGTGGCCACGGCCCCGCTCGCGCTCGAGACCTCGGAGAAGCCGCCCGCAGTCACCTCGCCCGCCACCTTGTCGCCGTAGTAGGCGCGGCCGGTGCTCGCCAGCGGGCAGGTGGGGCCGCAGTCGATCTGCTTGCCGGCCTGGAACTCGGTCTCCGATCCGTAGTAGAGGGTGGGGATGCCGCGGAACGTCCACATCAGGGACATGTTCTCGGCCCAGGCGTCGGTTCCGCCGTTGTAGCGCGTGCTCGACTTGTTCGGGCCGTAGTCGTGGCTGTCGACGTAGACGACGTTGTAGGTGGCGTCGTTGGTCGAGTCGTCGGAGTCCTTGCCGTTGTTGAAGGCGTTGGACGCGTCGCCGAAGTTGTTGTGCATGCGCATGTCGATGATGTTCATGCCGCTGAACCGGCTGTGGTCAGGTGCGTGGTAGCTGTTGCCGTCGAGGAAGGCGTTGGCGGACGTCGGCTGTCCCGCCGGGCCCAGGTTCTCCTCGTAGTCGTACTGGTCGAGGGCCGCCCGGACGTCGTCGGAGGTGTACTCCTTGCGCTCCTTCCAGGTGAAGAACTGCGCGGAGTGGTTGACCGAGCCGTGGTTCCACTTGTCGTTGACGAAGGCGGCGACCTCGCCGAAGACGAAGAAGTCCCTGGCCTTGTCCGTGCCGAACCTGCGGGTGACCTCGTCGTATATCGCGGGCAGGAAGCGCCGGTTCCAGGTGACGCGCGGGACGTGGACGGCGGTGTCGACCCGGAAGCCGTCCACGCCCATGTCGATGTACTTGTCGTACGCGCCGATCAGGTACTGCTGGACGGCGGGGTTCTCGGTGTTGAAGTCGGCGAGGTCCTCGTGGATCCAGCAGGAACGGGAGTCCTCGCCCTCCCAGTTGCCGAGCCAGCACTGGTGGTAGAGCGCCGCGGGGAACAGCTTGTTGGTGGGGCTCGGCCACTGGCAGTTGTAGAGCGCGTATCCCTCGGCGCTCTTCTGGCCGGTGGGCTTGCCCCAGTTGAGGCAGGTGTTGCCGCTGGGCTCGGCCGTCGACCACAGGTCACCGTTGTAGTACGACTTGCCGGAGACGGGTTCGACGGTCAGGCCGTCGTACGCGAAGTCGCTGTTCGGCGCGTCGTAGTACCAGCTCCACTGCGCGTCGCGCACCCCGTACACGGTGGGCGTGAACAGCCCCTTGGCGCCCCAGCGGGAGGAGTGGTTGTAGACCACGTCCTGGTAGATCTTCATGCCCTTGGCGTGCGCCGCGTTGATCAGGTCCTGGTAGGAGGCGCCGGCCGACTCCAGCCGGGGGTCGACCTTGTAGAAGTCCCAGCCGTGGTAGCCGTGGTAGTCGTAGTCCGAGCGGTTGAGCACGACCGGGGTGATCCACACGGCGGAGAAGCCGAGGGCCTTGATGTAGTCGAGTTTCTGGACCAGGCCCTTGAAGTCGCCCCGGAACATGGGGTCGTCGTTCGCGGCGTTGCCGGACTTCACGTGCTGGCTGCCGCCGCGGTTGTTGGAGCTGTCGCCGTCGTAGAAGCGGGCGGTGAGCACGAAGTAGACCGGGTCCTTGCGCGGGTCGCCGCCGAGCGGGGTGCCCGCGGCGGCGGGCGGCGGGGTCTCGCCGGTGGTGGCGCACTTCTCGGTGCTCGCGGCGGAGAGGTTGCCGGCCGCGTCCAGGGCCCGCACGGTCCAGCAGTAGGCGGTCCGCGCCTCCAGCCCGCTCACGGAGAGCACGGTGGAGGTGGTGTCGCCCACCGCCGTGCCCCGGCTGCCGCCGGTGCGGGTCACCTGATAGGCGGTGACGCCGGTGTCGTCGGTGGCGGCGTTCCAGGTGAGCACGACGGAGGTGCCGGTGACGCTCGCGCTCACGCCCGTCGGCGCCGACGGCGCGGTGGTGTCGGGTCCGGTGGCCGCGCAGGGGTCGGTCGCGTTCGCCGTGACGGTGTGGTCCTTGACCCGTGAACCGTCCTTGGTGAGCGCGTAGTTCGCGCCGTTATTGTTGTCCCAGACGCCGTTGCCGTTGTTGAAGGTGGCCTGCCAGGTGGTGGCGGTGCCGAGGTCGACGGTCTTCTTCACCCATCCGGTGCAGGCGGGCTCCATGCCGGTGCCGGGGGCGGTGGTCCAGCTTCCGCCGGCGGGCGCCCAGTGCAGGTTGACGGTGGACCAGCCGACCGAGGCCGTCGAGTACCAGACGGTCGCCGCGTTGCCCTGCGGGGGTTCGGCCGAGTCGCAGGGGTCGCTGTGGGCGACCACGCCGTCCTTGACGGTGATGGTGCCGGTTCCGAGCTGGTGGTTGGCGCCGTTGTTGCTGTCCCAGACGCCGTTGCCGTTGTTGAAGGCGGCCTGCCAGGTGGTGGCGGTGCCGAGGTCGACGGTCAGTTTGACCCAGTCGGTGCAGGCGGCGGTCATGCGGGTGCCGGGGGCGGTGGTCCAGCTTCCGCCGGAGGGCGCCCAGTGGAGGTAGTACGACGGCCAGTTCTTCGTCGCGGTCCAGTAGTAGACCGTCGCCGAGGTGGGGGCGGCCGAGGCGCACGGGTCGGTGGTGGTCACCTGGCCGCCCGACACGGCGGAGACGCCGGTGCCGAGCCGGTAGTCGGCGCCGCCGTTGCTGTCCCAGACGCCGGCGCCGTTGTTGAAGGCCGCCGTCAGCCCGGACGCGCCGCCCAGGTCGACGGCTCTCTTGTACCAGCCCGAGCAGGCCGCCTCCATGGCCACTCCGGGGGCGGTGGTCCAGCTCCCGCCGGTGGGGGCGTAGTGGATGTCGACGGTGGACCAGCTCGCGGCCGGTTTGTAGTACACGGTCGCGGTGGTCGCCGCCCGGGCGGCGACGGCCGGCAGCAGCGCGGCCAGCAGGCCCGCCAGCGTCGCGAGGACCGCGGCGAGGGGGCGGCCGCGTCCGAGCGGATGTCTTCCGCGGGCACGGGTGGGGGCGGGTGAAGACACGGCGGCTCCTGACAGCAGAGGGGAGACCCCGGTGCCGGTCCCGGGCACCGGGGACTTGCAAGGAGTTGCTGAATCTTGCGGCAAAGTAGTGCAACGTTGGATCGCCGTAAAGGCCTGGCGCACGATCCGTCCGAGGGCGGGTGGGACCCGGGGCCCCGCCCGGGGTGGGAGGGCGTCGCGGCCGCGGGGCCGTGCGGGGAGTGGCGTGAATTCGACGGCCGACTTGTTTCCATGCGGTATAGGGGCGCGGCAGGCCATTGGTTAGATGGTCAAGGAACGGTTGACGGCCCAGAAGAGGCTGCTCTAAGCTCGAACTCAATTCGATCACGGTTCCGATCCTCTCCTGAGTGAATCGACCGTGATGGCAGGGGCAACGGGGGATTTCGTGGGCGCGAGAGCGACTTAGGGCGAGGCGCGTCATCGCGCCGTTCACTCATCATTCAACTTCTGACACCTGGCGTTGGTTGCCGGCCAGGAAGGTCATGTCGTCTGCTTTCATCTGCCCGTCCACCGAAAGCGGATGAATATTGAATTTCCCTTGCCCGTGTCACGCTTGAGCCGGTCCGCACGGTTACCTTGCCACGACGGAGGACGACGCATGCGCTCCCACATACTCGGCCGCATCGAACTCGACCAGGAGCGGCTGAGAAAGGACCTCGACTACCTCGCCGCGGTCCCCACTGTGGAGGAGGAGTACGACGAGTTCAGCAACGGGTTCTGGAAGAACATCCCGTTGTACAACGCCACCGGCGGCAGCGAGGACCGGCTCTACCGGGACCTGGAGGGCGCGCCCGCCCGGCCCACCCGGCACGCCGAGCACGTCCCCTACCTCGACGAGATCATCACCACGGTCTACGACCAGGACCGGCTCCAGATGGCGCGCACCCGCAACCTGAAGAACGCCATCGTGATCCCGCACCGCGACTTCGTCGAGCTCGACCGTGAGCTCGACCTGTACTTCCGCACCTTCATGGTCCTCGAGGACAGCCCGCTGGCCTTCCACTCGGACGACGACACCGTCATCCACATGCGGCCCGGTGAGATCTGGTTCCTGGACGCGGCGGCCGTCCACTCCGCCGTCAACTTCTCCGACATCAGCCGGCAGGCGCTCTGCGTCGACCTCGCCTTCAACGGCTCCTTCGACGAGAAGGAGGCGTTCGCCGACGCCTCCGTCTACGCCCCCGGCGAGACCCCCGAACTCCCGGACCGCAAGCCGTTCACCAGGGAACGCGCGGAACGGATCCGCTCGCTGGCCGATGTCATCGAGCGGGAGAATTTCCGGGACATTCTCTTCCTGCTCTCCAAAATTCACTTCACCTACGACGTGCACCCCAGCGAGACCTACGAATGGCTCATCGCCATCTCCAGGAAGGCCGGCGACGACAAGATGGTCGAGAAGGCCGAGCGGATCAGGGATTTCGCGATCGGCGCCCGGGATCTCGGAGAGCGCTTCTCGCTCACCGCCTGGTGACGCGAGGGCTCCGGAGTGGTGTGCAGGGGTGGTAAGAAATAACTGGGGGAGAAAGTGATCGAGGAGATACTTCCGCGGGCGGTGGCCTCCGCGGAAGCGTTCGAGGACGACCGGGGAAATCACCTCTTCAGCGAGGAGGAAGCGGCCGTCACGGGGGCCGTTCCCGCCCGGCGCCGGGAATTCACCACGGTGCGGCACTGCGCCCGTGCCGCGCTCGGTGACCTCGGAATCCCTCCTTTTCCCCTGCCCCCCGGAACACAGCGCGCACCACGCTGGCCGGCCGGAGTAGTGGGCAGCATGACGCACTGCGCCGGATATCGCGCCGCGGCCGTCGCGCGGACCAGTCGCGTGCACTCCGTGGGCATCGACGCCGAACGGGACGAGCCACTCCCGGAGGGCGTCCTGGAGATGATCGGGCTGCCCGAGGAGCGGGACATGGTCGGCCGGCTCGCCGCACGGCATGCGGCCCTCTCCTGGGACCGGCTGCTGTTCAGCTGCAAGGAGGCCGTGTACAAGGTCTTCTTTCCGCTCGCCCGGCGCATGCTCGGGTTCGACGCGGTCCGGGTGGACATCGCCGGCGGGGGCCGGTTCCGCGCACGCTTCCTGGTGCCCCCGCCGATGGCCGCCGGCCGGGCCGTCCCCCGGGTGACCGGGCGGTGGCTGCGCCGCGACGGGCTGCTCCTGACCGCCGTCGCCCTGTGCTGAGCGCACCGGCACGGATGCCGCGAGGGCGCCGGGAACCGCGTGTCCCGGACCGCCCCCGGCCGCGCCCAGGTCTGCCGGTGACGGCACTCGGACACCCCTGCTCGTGCAACTCCGGCTGCCTTCCGACGGCTGGGCCCCGCCGGGCCGCCCCGCCGGCCTGACGATCCTCCTGGACGGACACCGATGATCGAAACGACCACCTTCACCGAGACCTTCGCCGTCACCGCCGACAACCCGCTGCTGCACGGCCACGTCGTGTACGGCCGCAGCCTGCTGCCCGGCGTCGGCTACGTGGATCTGGTCCTGCAGGTCCTGGCCCGGCACGGACATCCCATGCCGGAGGTGGAGTTGCGCGATCTCGCCATTCTCGCCCCGCTGGTCGCCGGTCCCGGGGAGCGGGTGCTGACCACGGTCGAGGGGCGTCCCGCGGCGAACGGCGGCTGGCGGGTCGAGGTGCGCAGCCGCCGTCCCGAGGACACCGCCGAGGTCCTGCACGCCGTCGCGAACGTGCGCCGCCGGCCGCGCGTCACCTTCGGTGAGCGGCTGGCGCTGCCCGTCGAGGGCGCCACCAGGCGCACCACCCTCGACGAGATCTACACCTGGTGCCGTGAGTACGACCTGCACCACTCGGGACTGATGAAGCTCCGGGGCGTGGTCCACCACCGCACCGGCGACTGGGTCGCCGAACTCGAACTCGCCCCCGAGCACCAGGGATCCGCCGCCGGGTTCCTCTTCCATCCCGCGCTCTTCGAGGCCGGTCTGCTGGGCGGTGGCGTCGGCCTCGGCATGCTGCACGGCGACAACGACGGCCCCGGCCTGTACCTGCCGCTGATGTTCGAACAGTTCCGCGCCGCCGGATCGCTCGGCGGCCGCTGCTACGTCCGCGTCCCCGCCGACTCCGTACGCCGTGACGATGAACTGATCCGCCTGGTGGTGGAGTTCTACGACGCCGAGGGCGTGAAGGTGGCCGAGGTCGGCCGGTTCGTCGCCAAGCGGATCCGCGCCGCGGCCTCCCTGGACGTCCGCGGGGACGCCCCCGCACCGGCCGGACCGCTCCCTGCCGCACCGGCCGGCGCCGCGTCGCCGGGTGGTCTGGTGGATGTGGTGCGGGGGGCGGTGGCGGCTCGGTTGGGGGTGGCTTTCGACTCGGTCGATGTCGGTTCGGGTTATTACGAGTTGGGGCTGGCGTCGGCGGATCTGCTGTCGTTGGTGGCGGAGTTGGAGGAGCGGCTGTCGGTGGAGTTGTCGCCGACGGTGATGTTCGAGTACCGGACGATCGCCGAGCTGGCGGAGTGGCTGGGGACCCAGGTCCCGGCGGGTACAACGGCCGCGGCGACGGCGCCGGCGGTGCCCGGTCCGGCCACGAGCCCGGCACCCGTCGCCTCGTTGGGTGGTCTGGTGGATGTGGTGCGGGGTGCGGTGGCGGCTCGGTTGGGGGTGGCTGCCGACTCGGTCGATGTGGGCTCGGGTTATTACGAGTTGGGGTTGGCGTCGGCGGATCTGCTGTCGTTGGTGGCGGAGTTGGAGGAGCGGCTGTCGGTGGAGTTGTCGCCGACGGTGATGTTCGAGTACCGGACGATCGCCGAGCTGGCGGAGTGGCTGGGGACCCAGGTCCCGGCCGGTGCCCCGGCCACCGCGGCCGCGGTGGCGGTGCCCGCCCCGGCGGCACCCCGTACGGCTGAGCCCGTTTCGGCGAAACCCGTTCCTGCTGCCCCTGCCGCGTCGAGCTTCGCCGCGCCGGCCCCCGCCCCAGTGGAAGCCGTCGCGCCCGCCGTCCACGGGATGTCGTCCTCCCCGAGCACCACCGCGGTGCCGTCCGCCGCCGCGGATCACGACGCGCCGGGCGGCATCCGGGCCGCCCTCACGGACGAAGTCGCCGCCCTCCTCGGCGTCGACGCCACCGACGTGCACGCCGACGCCGAGCTGACGGAGTTCGGGCTGGACGTCACCGGACTCGCCCGCCTGGCCGACCGTGTCGGCGCGCGCCTGGGACTGACGCTCACCCCGGCGGCCCTCCGCGAGCACCGCACCCTGAACGCCCTCGCGGCTCACCTGACGTCCGGGCACCGCACCCCGGCGGCAGCGGCGACACCGGTGCCGCACGCGCTGCTCCGCGGGACGGCCCGTGCGGTCGACGGGGACGTGACGACGTACGAGACCCGCTTCACCGGCGGCGAACCGTTCCTGCGGGACCACCAGGTGCACGGCGACCGGATCCTGCCCGGTGTCGCCCACCTGGAGATGGCGCGCGTGGCGGTCGCCCGGGCGCTGGGGCAGGACGACGCGGCCACCGTCCGGCTGACCGACGTGGTGTGGCTGCGGCCCGCCGTCTGCGGCCCCGACGGGCTCACCCTGCGGGTCAGGGTGCGGAGTTCCGCGGCGGGCGGCTGCGCCTACGAGATCGAGAGCGTCGGCGACGACGGCGAGAGCACGCTCTGCGGCCAGGGCCGCGCGGCCGTCGGCCCGGACCGCACCGGCCGGGCGCCGCTCCTCGGCGAACTGCGCGCGGCCTGCGCGGGCGCCTTCCACCCGGCCGAGCGGCTGTACGGCCTGTTCGACCGCATGGGCATGGCCTACGGCCCCTCCCAGCGGTCCGTGACCGGACTGCGCACCGGCACCGACGCCGAGGGGCGCCCCCAGGTCCTGGCCGAACTGCGGCTGCCGGACGTGGCCGAACCGCTCGGCACCGGCGCGCTGATGCACCCGAGCATCCTCGACGGCGCCCTCCAGGCGACGATCGGCCTGTGGCTGGACCAGGCGGCCGACGGCCGGTCCGCCGGTCTCGCCCTGCCGTTCGCCCTGGACCGCGCCGAACCCGTCGCCGCCACCGCCGCCACGGCGTACGCCTGGATCCGCCACCGGCCCGGCCCGGACACCGGTGACGGCACGGCCCGCCTCGACATCACCGTCCTCGACGAGGACGGCCGGGTGTGCGTGGAGCTGACCGGCCTGTCGACCCGTCTCCTGCCGGAGACGGCGCCCCGGCCCGCGACCGCGGCCACGGTCGTGGCCGACCCGGAACCGGAGTCCGCGCGCGACGGCGACATCGCGGTCATCGGGGTCAGCGGCCGTTACCCGGAGGCCGCCGACCTGGACGAGTTCTGGCAGAACCTGCGCTCGGGCCGCGACTGCGTCCGCGAGATCCCGGCCGACCGCTGGAACCGCGACCGCTACGCCGCGGCCGGCGCCGGCTCCTGGGGCGGCTTCCTGGACGACATCGACCGGTTCGATCCGCTGTTCTTCCAGATATCGCTGCTGGAGGCGGACCACCTCGACCCGCAGGAGCGCCTGTTCCTGCAGTGCGCCCACCACACCCTGGAGGACGCCGGATACACCGCCGACCGGCTGTCCCGGGGCGGCCGGGTCGGCGTGTACGTCGGGGTGATGTACCAGGAGTACCAGCTCCTCGGCGCCCAGGCGCAGGAACGCGGAGCGCCCGACGCCCTGTGGGGCAGCGCCTCCACCGTCGCCAACCGGGTCTCGTACTTCTACGACTTCCACGGCCCGAGCCTGGCCGTGGACACCATGTGCTCGTCGTCCCTGACCTCGATCCACCTGGCTTGCGAGGCGATCCGCGGCGGCCAGTGCGACACCGCGCTCGCGGGCGGCGTCAACCTCACCCCGCACCCCAACAAGTACCTCGTCCTCGGCCGCCGCGACTTCCTCTCCAGCGACGGCCGGTGCCGCAGCTTCGGTGAGGGCGGCGACGGCTACGTGCCCGGCGAGGGCGTCGGCGCCGTCCTGCTCAAGCCGCTGGCGCGGGCCGTGGCCGACGGGGACCGGATCCACGGTGTCATCAAGGCCACCGCCGTCAACCACGGCGGCCGGACATCCGGGTACTCGGTGCCCACCCCGGTCGCCCAGGGCGAGGTGATCGCCGACGCGCTCACCGCCGCCGGCGTCGACCCGGGCGCCCTCGGCTACCTGGAGGCCCACGGCACCGGCACCTCCCTCGGCGACCCCATCGAGGTGGCCGGTCTGCAGCGGGCGTTCCGCCGCACCGGCGGCGCCCCCGAGCGCCTCGCCATCGGCTCCGTGAAGTCCAACATCGGGCACTGCGAGAGCGCCGCCGGAATCGCCGGAGTCACCAAGGTGCTGCTCCAGATGCGGCACGGCGAACTGGTGCCGAGCCTGCACTCCGCGACGCTCAACCCGCACATCGACTTCGACCGCACCCCGCTGCGCGTCCAGCGCGCCCTGGAGCCCTGGCACCGCCAGGTCCGGGACACCGACGGCGAGCGGCGCGCCCTGCCCCGGCTGGCCGGCGTCTCCAGCTTCGGCGGCGGCGGCTCCAACGCCCACGTCGTCATCGAGGAGTACCCGGCGCCGGTCCGCCCGGAGGCCACCGCGGACGGGCCGTTCCTGCTCGTGCTGTCCGCCAGGAGCGAGGCCCAGCTCGTCGAGCAGGCCCGCCGGTTGCACGCCCGGCTGGGCGAGTTGTCCGACGCCGACCTCCCGGCCGTCGCCTGGACCCTGCAGACCGGACGCATGGCCCTGGAGGAGCGCCTCGCCTTCGCCGCGACCTCCCTCGCCGAGGCCCGCGACCGACTCGCCGCCTTCGCCACCGCCCCCGCGGCGCCCGGTCCCTGGAACCGGGGGACCGCCCGCCCCGACCGCCCGGGGAACGGCGCCGCCGTCGGCGCCGCCGTGACCGCCTGGCGCGAACAGCGCAGGCACGACGCCCTGCTCGCATTCTGGGCCGACGGCGGCGAGGTGGACTGGGATCTCGTCGGTGCCACGGGCACCGGCCCGCGTCGCATCAGCCTGCCCGGCTACCCCTTCGCCCGCGAACGCTGCTGGTTCGACCTCGACACCGAGGGCGCGCCCCGGCGGGCCGCCGCCGGTGACGACGGCGACGTGGTCCTGCTGCGGCCCGGCTGGACCGAGCTGCCCGCCACCGGGACCGCGGCGCCGGGCGAGGCGTTCGCCGAGCGGCACCTCGTCGTCCTCGGCCGGATCGGCGCCGCGGACCGCGAGGCACTGAGCGCCGCGCTGCCCGCCGGCACGCACCGCACCGTCGTGGAACCGGCCGACGGCCCCCTGCACGAGCGGTACACCCAAGCGGCGCGCCAGGTGTTCACCCTGATCCGCGACCTGCTGCTGCGCGGTGTCCGCCGGCCCACCCTGTTCCAGGTCGCCGCCGTGGGCACCGCCGGGGACGGCACGGCCGCCTGCCTCGGCGGTCTGGCCGGGCTGCTGCGCACCGCCCACCTGGAGAACCCGCTGCTGCGCACCCAGTACGTGGAGTGCCTGGACGGCGCCGCCCCCGCCACCGTCGCCGCCCGTCTCGCCGCCGAGGCGGTCACCGGCCCGGAGCCGGAGGTGCGTCACCGCGACGGCCGCCGCATGGTGCGCCGCCCCACCGAGGTCCCGCCGCGGCCCGCGCCCACGCCCTGGCGGGAGGGCGGCGTCTACCTCGTCACCGGCGGAGCCGGCGGACTGGGCCTCATCGTGGCCCGGGACATCGCCGCCGCCGTAGGCACGGCCACCGTGGTGCTCACCGGACGCTCCCCGCTGACCGACGCCCAGCGGTCCGAGCTGGACGCCCTGCGCGCGGCCGGCCTGACCGTCGACCACCAGCGTGTCGACGTCACCGACCTCGACGCCCTGGCCCGTCTGCTGGCCCATGTCGCCGCCGAACACGGGCCGCTGACCGGTGTGCTGCACTCCGCCGGAGTCGTCCACGACAACTTCGTCGTCCGCAAGGGCGCCGAGGAACTGGAACGCGTCCTCGCCCCCAAGGTCGCCGGGCTGGTCCACCTCGACGAGCTGACCCGCGATCAGCCGCTGGAGCTGTTCGTCTGCTTCTCCTCGATCGCCGGCGCCTTCGGCAACCCCGGTCAGGCCGACTACGCCGCCGCCAACGCCTTCATGGACGCCTACGCCGCCCACCGCGACCGGCTCGTGAGGGCCGGGCTGCGCAACGGCCGTACCGTGTCCGTCGGCTGGCCGCTGTGGGACGAGGGCGGCATGGGGGCCGGGGACACGGTCCGGGAGCAACTGCGCGCCACGGGGCTCGTGCCGCTCGACACCCCGCGCGGACTCGCGGCACTGCGGTTCGCCCTGGCCGGCGACGACGTGACCGAGGACGGCGGGCTGCTGGTCGTCGCGGGTGACCGCACGACGCTGCTGGCCAGGCTGACACAGAGCGCCCAGAGCGCCCCGCCGGCCCCGGTGGCCGGCGCCCCCGCTCCGGCCCCCGTGACGACCGCCGCCCCGGACCCCGGCACCGGCACCGAAGCCGCCACCGCCGAACGGGCCGTCGAGGAGCGGGCCGTGGTCCACCTGCGGCGGGTGCTCGCGGCGGCGCTCAGACTCGGGCCCGAACGGCTGGATCCCGAAACGCCGTTGGAGCGGTACGGCATGGACTCCGTGCTCGCCGTGACCATGCTCCAGCCGCTGGAGGAGACCTTCGGCCCGCTGTCGCGGACACTGCTGTTCGAGGTGCGGACCGTGCGCGGCCTGGCTCGGTATCTCGCCGCCGACCATCCAGGAGCCCTGCGCACCCTGGTCGGCGAGCCCGCCCCCGCGGTCGCGCTCGCGGCGGCCCCGGCCGAGGCCGTCGCGCCCCGGCTGCCGCAGGCCCCGGCACCGGCCCGACGCGAGGGCGAGCAGGGTACGGACGCCGTCGCGATCATCGGTATCAGCGGCCGCTACCCGCACGCCGACGACCTGGAGCAGTTCTGGGCCGCGCTGCGCGAGGGCCGGGACTGCGTCACCGAGGTGCCGGCCGACCGCTGGGACAGCGGCGGCAAGGCGCAGTGGGGCGCGTTCCTCGACGGCATCGACCGCTTCGACCCGCTGCACTTCGGCATCGCGCCGAGCGAGGCCGCCGCCATGGACCCGCAGCAGCGGCTGTTCCTGGAGACCGTGTGGCACCTGCTGGAGCAGGGCGGCGTCACCCAGGAGGTCGTCGAGCGGCGTCACCGCCGGCGCGTCGGCGTCTACGTCGGCGCCGCCTACCAGATGTACCGGGCGGACGCGGCCGCCGACCCGGCCCTCGCGGCGCTCACCGCCTCCGCCTCCTACAACCTCATCGCCAACCGCGTCTCGCACTTCTTCGGCCTGGAGGGCCCGAGCCTGGCCGTGGACAGCATGTGCACGTCCTCCGCGATGGCCGTGCACCTCGCCTGCGCCGACCTGCTGCGCGGCGAGTGCGAGCTGGCCGTCGCCGGCGGCGTCAACCTGAACGTCCACCCCGACAAGTACCTGGCGCTCGGCGAGATGGGGCTGCTCGGCACGCACCCGGGCGCGCGCAGCTTCCGCGACGGCGACGGCTACCTGCCCGCAGAGGCGGTCGGCGCCGTCCTGCTCAAGCCGCTGGACGCGGCCCTGCGGGACGGCGACACCGTGCACGCCGTCATCCGGAGCACCGCCTCACTGCACGGCGGCCGCGCCAACGGCTTCATGACCCCCAGCCACCGCACCCAGGTCGCCACCATGCGACGGGCCCTGGAGCGGGCCGGCACCGCACCGGCCGACATCGGCTGCGTCGAGGCCGCCGCCAACGGCACCGCCTTCTCCGACGAAGTCGAAGTGCGCGCGCTGCGCGAGGTGTTCGCCGGCGTCACCGAACCCGTGCCGGTGGGCACCGTGAAGTCCAACCTCGGCCACCCCGAGGCGGCCTCCGGCATCGCCCAGCTCACCAAGGTCGTACTGCAGCTCCGGCACGGCCAGGTCGCCCCGCTCGTCGCCACCGGGAACGCCAACCCCCGGCTGGACCTGGAGGGTTCGGCCCTCCGCCTCGCCGACGAACCGGCCGGCTGGGAGCCGCGCGGCGGCGTGCCCCGCCGCGCCCTCATCAACTCCGTGGCGGCCGGCGGCAGTCACGTCAGCATCGTCGTCGAGGCGCCACCCGCTCCCGTCCGCAACGTCCCGGCGGACCCGGCACCGCAGGTCGTGCTCGTCTCCGCCCGCACCCCCGAGCTGCTGCGCACGGCCGTGAGCCGCCTGCACGACTTCCTCGACGGCGACGGCGACGGCGGAGCAACGGTGAGCCTCGCCGACCTCGCCTACACCTCCCAGCTCGGCCGGGAACCCCAGGCGGAGCGGCTCGCCGTGGTCGCCGCCGGCCGCGGGCAGCTCCGCGACGCCCTCGCCGCCGAGCTCGCCGACGGCCCCGCCACGGCGGCCGTCGGAGCGAGCGTGCACCGCGGCAACGCCGAGGAGGACGCCGGTCCGCTCGCCGCGGTCCTGACCGGCGCCCGCGGCGAGGCGTTCCTCGCCGGACTGGTCCAGGACCGGGCCCTGGAGCAGCTCGCCGAACTCTGGGCGCGCGGCGTCCGGGTGCCGTGGGCCGGCCTGCACGACGGGCCCCGCCCCATGGCACCGCTGCCGCCGACGGCCTTCGAGACGGGCCGCTACTGGGTCGGCGGCACCCCGGAGGCGCCCGCCGCCACCCGGCGGCCGGCGGCCGAACCGCCCGCGCCGGACACGCCGGCCGGGATCGGCGCGCCCTCCGACTCCCTGCGCACGATGACGCTCGCCTGGGCCGACGTCCTGGGCGTCACGGCGGAACGGCTGGACGGCCGCAGCGACTTCTTCGCCCTCGGCGGCAACTCGCTGCTCGCCACCCGCCTCATCAACCGGCTGACCGAACGGGCCGGCGTGGAGCTGCCGGTGGAGGCGGTCTTCAGCGCGCCCCGGCTCGCCGACATGGCCCTGGAGCTCGGCCGTCGCGCCGCCGGCACGACGGACGCGGGCACGCTCGACGTGGACCTGATCCTCGAAAGCATCGCCCTCGTCGAGCACATGAGCGACGAGGAGCTGGACGCCCTGGACATCGAGAGCTGAGGCAGACGTTGACGATGGACATCACCAGTCAGGACACCGGACTGGACCTCGTCCGGAGGATCCGCTCCCTGCCCGCGAAGCGGCAGCGCGCCGTGATCGCGCTGCTGCGCAAGCAGGGCGTCGACCTGTCCGCGCTGCGCGCCGTGCCGCGCCTGCCGCGTGACACCGGCGAGCCGCTGCCGCTGTCGTTCACCCAGCAACGCCTGTGGTTCCTGGAGAAACTGGGCGGCACGGGCGCCGCCTACAACATCCCGGTGGCGATGCGGCTCAGCGGCCGCCTCGACCGGGCCGCGCTGCTGCGGGCCCTGGCGGAGGTCGTCCAGCGGCACGAGGTGCTGCGCACCCGGTTCGCCGAACACGAGGGCGTACCGGGGCAGATCGTCGGTGACGGCGCCGACTTCACCGTCACCCAGGAGGAACTCACCGACCCGGCGCGGCTGCCCGCGATCTGCCGGGAGGAGGCCGCCGCCCCGTTCGACCTGGAGCGCGGGCCGCTCATCAGGGCCCGTCTGCTGCGGCGGTCCGAACAGGAGCACCACCTCCTCGTCACGACCCACCACAGCGTCTGCGACGGCTGGTCGGTCGGGGTGTTCTTCCGCGACCTGGTCGCCTGCTACGAGGCGTTCTGCGCCGGACGGCCGGCGCCGCTCGAACCCCTGCCCGTCCAGTACGCCGACTGGGCCCACTGGCAGCGGCAGTGGCTCGCCGACGAGGTGCAGGAACGCCAGGTCGGTTACTGGAAAGGCCAGTTGGCGGGCGTCGATCCCCGGCTCACCCTGCCCACCGACCGGGAACGCCCCCGCGTGAAGACGTACGCGGGCGCCGCCGAGACCTTCCGCTGCCCCGCCGCACTGCTCGACGCGCTGCGCGAGGTGGCCAAGACCCACGACGCCACCCTCTACATGACCCTGCTGGCGGCCTACGACGTCGTCCTGCACCGCTACACGCACCAGAGCGACATCGCCGTCGGCACCGTGGTCGCCGGCCGCAACCGGCGCGAGGCGGAGGACCTGGTCGGCTTCTTCGCCAACACCCTGGTGATGCGCACCGACCTGTCCGGCGACCCCGCCTTCCCCGAACTCCTCGCACGCGTGCGGAAGACCGCGCTGGAGGCATACGACCACCAGGACGTGCCGTTCGAGGCCGTGGTGGACGCGCTCGACACCGAGCGCGGCCTCGCCCACGCGCCGGTCTTCCAGACCCTGTTCGTCCTCCAGGAGGCGCAGACCGGGCGCTCGGCGTCCCTCGGCGACCTCGACGTCACCCCGGTCGACGTCGAGCTGAGCTTCACCAAGTTCGACCTCACCGTCGACCTGCGGGAGACCCCGGACGGGCTGGCCGGCACGGTCGAGTACAACACCGACCTGTACGACCGGGAGACCGTCCGCCGCTTCATCGGCCACTACACGCGGCTGCTGGAGGCCGTCGCGGCCGACCCGTCCCGGCCCCTGTCCGCGCTGAGCATGGTCGACGCCGCGGAGCGCCGCCAGGTGGTCGAGGTGTGGAACGACACCGAGCGGCCGTACTCCGCCGACCGCTGCCTGCACGAGCTGTTCGAGGAGGCGGTGGGCCGCCACCCGGAACGCGTCGCGCTCGTCGACGCCGACCGCTCCTGGACCTACGGCGAACTCAACGCCTGGGCCAACCGCGTCGCCCACGGTCTGCGCGGGCACGGCGTCGGACCGGACACCCTCGTCGGCCTGCACGCGCACCGCTCCGCCGAGATGATCGCCGGCATCCTGGGCACCCTGAAGGCCGGCGGCGCCTACCTGCCCGTCGAGCCCACCCACCCCGCTGCCCGGCGCGCCGCCCTCGTCGAGTCCACCGGTGTCCAGGTGGTCCTCACCCAGCCGGACCTGGACACCGAGCCCCTGCTCGGCGCCGCCCACCTGCTCGGCCTGCACCGCGACGGCACCCTGCGCGACCGCGCCGGACAGGACGTCACCGGCGGCCGTGAGGACGACCTGCCCGCCGGTGAACTCGGCATGACCAGCGAGCACCTGGCGTACGTCATCCACACCTCCGGCTCCACCGGCCGCCCCAAGGGCGTCATGATCGAGCACCGGGCGGCGGTCAACCGCATCGAGTGGATGCAGAACGAGTACCGCCTCGGCGCCGACGACGTCGTCCTGCAGAAGACCCCCTACAGCTTCGACGTGTCCGTGTGGGAGTTCTTCTGGCCCCTGCTCTCCGGCGCCCGGCTCGCCGTCGCCGAGCCCGGCGGCCACCGCGACCCCGCCTACCTGGTCTCCGCCGTCCGCCGGTTCGGCGTGACCACCCTGCACTTCGTGCCCTCCATGCTGCGCACGATCGTCGAGGAGCCGGGCTGGAGCGAGTGCGCCACCGTCCGCCAGGTCTTCTGCAGCGGCGAGGCCCTGCCCCCGGACCTGTGCGCCCGCCACCACGAGCGCCACCCGGCACCCCTGCACAACCTCTACGGCCCCACCGAGGCCGCCGTCGACGTCAGCCACTGGACCTGCCCCGCCGGCCCCGCCCCGCGCAGGGTGCCCATCGGCCGGCCCATCCAGAACATCCGGCTGTACGTCCTGAACGAGGCCCGCGAGCCCCAGGGCATCGGCTGCGCCGGCGAGCTGTACATCGCCGGCGCCGGCCTCGCCCGCGGCTACCTCCACCAGCCCGAGCTGACCCGCGAACGGTTCGTGCCCGACCCGTTCGGCGCGCCCGGATCGCGCATGTACCGCACCGGCGACCTGGCACGGTGGCTGCCCGACGGCACCCTGGAGTTCCTCGGCCGCGCCGACGGCCAGGTCAAACTGCGCGGCTTCCGCATCGAGCCGGGCGAGATCGAGCACCGCCTCGCCGCGCACCCGGCCGTGCGGGCCTGCGCCGTCCTCGTCCGCGAGGACCAGCCGGGCAGCCCCCGCATCGTCGCGTACACCGTCCTGGACCCCGGCCACCCGGGCGACGACCACCGTGCCGAGCTGACCCGGCACCTGGCGGCCACCCTGCCCGACTACATGGTGCCCAGCGCCTTCGTCCTCCTGGACGCCCTGCCCGTCACGGCCCACGGCAAGCTCGACCGGGCGGCCCTGCCCGCCCCCGGCACCGACGCCTTCGCCCGGCGCGCCTACGTCGCCCCCGCCACCCGCACCGAACGGCTGCTGGCCCAGGTATGGGCCGAACTGACCGGCTTCGACGCCGGACGGATCAGCGCCGACGACAACTTCTTCGCCCTCGGCGGCCACTCCCTGATGATCACCGTGCTGGTGGCGCGGCTCAAGGAGCACGGCCTGAACGCGGCCGTGGGGGACGTGTTCGCCGAGCCCGGACTCGCGGCCCTCGCCGCCCGGATCGACGACACCCCCGCGGCGGACGAGTACAGCGCCCCGCCCAACCTGATCCCGGACGGCTGCACCCGGCTCACCCCGGAACTGCTGCCCCTGATCGACCTCACCCAGGACCAGCTCGACACGATCACCGCGGCCGTGCCCGGCGGCGCGCCCAACGTGCGGGACGTCTACCCGCTGCTGTCGACGCAGGAGGGCATCCTCTTCCACCACCTGATGGACCCGGACCACGACCCCTACCTCGTCTCCACCCTCTACGCGGCCGACGACGAAGCGGCGTGCGCCCGGTTCACCGCCGCCCTCCAGGCGGTCGTCGACCGCCACGACGTCATGCGCACCGCCGTCCTCACCACCGGACTTCCCGAACCCGTGCAGGTCGTGCACCGCACCGCCCGGCTGCCGCTGCGCCGCGTCCGCCTCGAACCCGGCGGGGACGCCGAGCGGCAGGCCCGCGCCCTGCTGGACGGCCCCGAACGGATGAGCCTCGACAGCGCGCCGCTGCTGCGGCTGACGGTCGCCGAGGACCCGGACTCCGAACGCCGCTACCTCCTGCTGACCGCCCACCACCTCATCGAGGACGCCACCTCGCTGCGGCTCACCCTCGGGGAGCTGGCCCTGCACATGACCGGCCGCGCCGACCTGCTGCCGCCCCCGCCGCCGTACCGCGACTTCGTCGCCCACACCCTGGGCCGGCAGGCCGGCGACGAGGCGGAGGAGTACTTCCGTGCCGCCCTCGGCGACGTCACCGAGCCGACGTTCCCGTTCGGCCTGGCCGACGTGCACGGCGACGCCCGCCGGGTCACGCGACTGCGCCGCACCCTGCCCGCGGAACTCACCGGCGAACTGCGCGCCCGGGCCAGGCGGCTGCGGCTCAGCCCCGCCTGCCTGTTCCACGCGGCCTGGGCACGGGTCGTCGCCGCGTGCAGCAACCGCGACGACGTCGTCTTCGGCTCGGTGATGTCCGGACGGCTCCAGGGCGTGCCCGGCGTGGAGCGGATGCTCGGCAACTTCATCAACACCCTCCCGCTGCGGGTCCGGCTGGCCGGCCGCAGCGTCCGCGAGCTGATCGACGACGTCGACCTCGCGCTGCGCGGCCTGGTCGCCCGCGAGCACACCCCGCTGGGCCTGGCCCAGCGGTGCAGCGGCATGGACGGCGACGCCCCGCTGTTCAGCGCCGTCGCCAACTTCCGCCACTTCGAACCCGGGCACGACGAGGCCGGGGCCCCGCGCATCGACGACGCCGGAGTGCGGTTCGTCGCCGCCGCCGACGGCATCAACTACCCGGTGTCGGTGTCCGTCGACGACTTCGGCAGCGAACTCTCCCTCGACCTCCAGGTCGACGAGTCGCTGTCCGCCGACGCCGTCGCCGGCTACCTCCTCACCGCGCTCACCGCCCTCACCGAGGCCCTCGCCGCCGACGACGGCACCGGCACCCGCGCCCTGGACCTCGACGTGCTGCCCGGCGCCGAACGCCGGCTGCTGCTGACCGAGTGGAACGACACCGGCACCCCGATGCCGGCGCCCACCCTCACCGCCGCCTTCGCCGCCCAGGCCGCCCGCACGCCCCACGCGACGGCGCTGGTGCACGAGGATGAGGCCCTGACCTACGCGGAGTTCGACGCCCGCGCCAACCGGCTCGCGCACTGGCTGACCGAGCGGGGCGCCGGCCCCGAGCGGATCGTCGGCGTCAGCATGGCCCGCTCCTTCGACCTGCTCGTCGCGATCTACGGCATCCTCAAGTCCGGCGCCGCCTACCTGCCGCTCGACCCCGACCTGCCCGAAGAGCGCCGCGAGACGATGGTCGCCGACGCCCGCCCGCTGCTCGTCCTCGACGAACTGCCCGACACCACCGGCACGGCGGACACCGACCCCGGCGTCGAGATCCGTCCGGACCACCCCGCCTACGTGCTGTACACCTCCGGCACCACCGGCCGGCCCAAGGGCGTCGTCGTCACCCACCGCGCCGGCATGAACTGGCTCGCCTGGGACCAGGGCGTCTACCGGGGCGGCGAGGGCGACCGGATCCTGTTCAAGACCTCCATCGGCTTCGACGTCTCCGTCAAGGAGCTGTTCTGGCCGCTGCAGGTCGGCGCGACGATCGTCATCGCCCGCCCCGGCGGCCAGAAGGACCCCGAGTACCTGGCCCGGGCCGTCCGCGAACACGGCATCACCGACATCGACTTCGTGCCCTCCATGCTCGCCGAGTTCCTCTCCGAGCCGGCCGCCGCCGAGTGCACCGGCCTGGTCCGGCTCGAGGCCACCGGTGAACCGCTGTCCGTGGAGCTGGCCGAGCGGGTGGCGCGCGCCCTGCCCGGCACCCTGCTGTTCAACCTGTGCGGCCCCACCGAGGTGGGCGGCGCCCTCGGCCTGTACGGCCCGTACACCCCCGAGCCCGGCGCCACCCGCGTGCCCATCGGCGCGCCCGTCTACAACACGCAGGCGTACGTCCTCGACAACGCGCTGCGGCCGCTGCCCGCCGGTGTCCCCGGCGAGCTGTACATCGCCGGCGACCAGCTCGCCCGCGGCTTCCTCGGCCGGCCGGGGCTGACCGCCGAGCGGTTCGTGGCCAACCCGTTCACCCCGGGCACCCGCATGTACCGCACCGGCGACCTGGTGCGCTGGCGTTCCGACGGGCTCATCGAGCACCTCGGCCGGGTCGACGACCAGGTCAAGATCCGCGGCTTCCGGGTCGAGCCCGGCGAGATCGAGAACGCCCTGCACGGGCACCCCGACGTGCACCGGGCCGTCGTCCTGCCGCGCGGCACCGGCGCCGCCCGTTCCCTCGCCGCCTACGTCAGCCCGGTGCGGGGCCCGCGCGAGGAGGCCGGACCGGACGTGCCGCTCGCCCGGCGGCTCAAGGACCACCTGGCCGCGCGGCTGCCCGACTACATGGTGCCCACCGCCTTCGTCGTCCTCGACGGACTGCCCGTCAACCGCAACGGCAAGGTCGACCGCGGCGCCCTGCCCGAGCCGACCGAGGCCGACCTGGCCCGAGAGGAGTACGTCGCCCCGCACACGCCCACCCAGCGCGAGCTGTGCCGCATCGTGTCGGAGGTCCTGGGCGTCGCCCGCGTCGGCCTCGACGACACCTTCTTCGACCTCGGCGGGCACTCCCTGCTGGCCACCCGGCTCTCGCTGCGGGTGAAGAAGGAGATGGGCGCGGACCTCCCGCTCCAGGCAGTCTTCACCGCCTCCGGCATGGCCGAGATGGCCGCCGTGATCGACGGGCTGCTCGGCGGCGGGCAGCCGGGCACGGCGCGAACCGGCTCGACCGCGGAGCCCGCCGGAGGCACCGCCCCGGCGCCGGAGGGCCCGGCCGCGGCCGTGGACGACGCGCCCGGTGGACAGGAGGGCCCGGAACCCGCCGGCGCGCCCCTCGTACCGGGTGACGGCACCGCCCCGGTCGCGCGGGAGGGCGCGGCGCAGGCCGGCGTGCCCGTCGAGGACACCGCGCCCCTGTCCCTGCAGCAGCGGGACCTGTGGTTCCGCGACCGGCCCGGGCATCTGGCCGCCGCGCACGACAACGTGCAGCTCGCCTTCCGGCTCGACGGGCCGCTCGACCGCGACGCCTTCGTCCGCAGTGTGCGTGCCCTCGTGGAGCGGCACGCCGTGCTGCGCACCGGCTACCACCGCGACCCCGGTGGCGACCTCACCCAGCGCGTGCACGACGCGGCCGGCTTCGCGGTGACCGTCGCGCCCGCCCCGGGCGACGAGGCGGGCCTCGCCGCCTGGCTGCGCGCCGAACGGGCCCGGCCCTTCGACCCGCAGGGGCCGTACGCGCTGCGCTCCCACCTGCTCACGCTCGCGGACGACCGGCACATCGCCGTACTGACCCGCCCGTGGGGCGTGTTCGACGGCTGGTCGGTGAACATCGTCCTGACCGAACAGCAGGCCCTGTACCGGGCGTTCGCGCGGGGCGAGGAGCCGGAGCTCACTCCGCTGCCGACGACGTACGCCGACTTCGCCCGCCGGCAGGCCACGGCCGTCACCGCCGAGGAGCTCGACCGCCAGCGCGACCACTGGCGGCGACGGCTCGACGGAGCGCCCGGGCGCCTGTCGCTGCGCACCGACTACGAGCGGTGCCCGGTGAAGACGTACCAGGGCGCCCAGGCCGAACTGAGCGTCCCCGGCGACGTGGCCGCCGGGCTGAGGCGGCTCGGCCAGGAGCACGGCGCCACCCTCTACATGACCCTGCTGTCGGCGTTCGCCGCCCTGCTCGGCGGCGAGAGCGACGACCCCGACCTGGTCATCGGCACCCCGGTCGCCAACCGGCCCGACGCCGAACTGGAGGGCACGGTCGGCTACTTCGTGAACATGCTGCCGATGCGCCTCGACGCGGACCCGCGGCGCGCCTTCACCGAGTTGCTGGCCCAGGCGAAGGACGCCACCGGCGAGGCCCACGCCCACAAGGACGTGCCCTGCGCGGACCTCGTCGGCGCCCTGGTGTCGCGCCGCGACCCGGCCCGGTCCCCGCTGTTCCAGGCCACGTTCAACCTGCTGCCCACCTGGGACGTGCCGCCGGCGGACGACGCCGGGGACCTGGCCGTGACCCAGCTCCGCACCGACGCCGGCACGTCCCGGTACGACCTGAGCCTGGTGGTGCAGGAGACCGGCGCGGGACTGGCCGGCTACCTGGAGTACAGCACCGACCTGTTCACCCCGGCGACGGCCGACCGCCTGGCCCGTGCCTACGAACACCTCCTCGCCCGGATCGCCCAGGACCCCGGCGGCTCGCTCGCCGAACTGCGCGCCCCGGCACCGGCCCCCGGCGGGAGCCGGCCGCCCGCCCCGCCCACCGGAGCCGCCCGGACCCAGTCCAAGGGCGGCCGGCGCCCCGCCCGGCGCCGGAGCGGACGGTGAACCGCGCCCGCCGGCCGCGGCCGCCGCGGCGCCCGGCCCCGGCACCTCCGACAGGCACCCGCCCCCACCCCGGCACCACCGGCAACCGGCCGTCCGCACCCGGACAGCCCCACGCGAAGGAAGAGTTGGCCCAGTGAGCAGCCCCGAGGTCCAGGCGGCCGAGACGGATGTGGCGATCATCGGCATGGCCGGGCGTTTCCCCGGCGCCGACGACCTGGACTCCTTCTGGCACCTCCTGCGCGAGGGCCGCGAGGGCATCACCCGGTTCAGCCCCGAGGAACTGGCTGCGGCGGGCGTGCCCTCCCGGCTGCTGACGGACCCCGCCTACGTCCCGGCACACGGCGTCATCCCCGACGTCGACCTCTTCGACACCGGGTACTTCGAGTTCACCCCGGCCGAGGCCGCCATGACCGACCCGCAGCACCGCATCATGCTGCAGACCGGGCACGCGGCCCTCGAACACGCCGGCTACGACCCGGCCCGTTTCGACGGGCTGATCAGCGTCTACGCCGGCGCCGCCATCAACACCTACCTCCAGCAGCACGTGCTGCCGCACGTCGACCAGACCACCACCTCCAGCCACTTCGCGGTGATGGTCGGCAACGACAAGGACTACCTGGCCACCCGGCTGTCGTACAAGCTCGACCTCAAGGGCCCGAGCTACACCGTGCAGACCGCCTGCTCCACCTCGCTGGTCGCCCTGCACCTGGCCTGCCAGGGCCTGATCAACGGCGAGTGCGACATGGCCCTGGCCGGCGGTGTCACCGTCAAACTGCCGCAGGTCAAGGGCTACCTGTACGAGGAAGGCGCCATCCTGTCCCCGGACGGGCACGTGCGCGCCTTCGACGCGGACGCCGGCGGCACCGTCCTCGGCAACGGCGTGGGGGTCGTCGTCCTGAAGCCGCTGCGGGACGCCCTCGCCGACCGGGACACCATCCACGCCGTCATCAAGGGCACGGCCACCAACAACGACGGCAGCGGCAAGGTCAGTTTCGCCGCCCCCGGCGCCGCCGGGCAGAGTGCCGTCATCCGCGAGGCGCACACCGTCTCCGGCGTCGACCCGCGCTCCATCGGCTACGTCGAGGCCCACGGCACCGCGACCCGGCTCGGCGACCCCGTCGAGGTCTCCGCCCTCACCAAGGCCTTCCGCGAGGCCACCGCCGACACCGGCTTCTGCGCGATCGGGTCGGTGAAGTCCAACGTCGGCCACCTCGACGCCGCCGCCGGTGTCGCCGGCGTCATCAAGACGGCGCTGATGATGAAGCACCGCACCCTGGTGCCGACGGTCAACCACAACACGCCCAACCCGGCCGTCGACTTCGCCGCGAGCCCCTTCGAGGTCAGCACCGCCACCACCCCCTGGACCGGGGACGGGCCGCTGCGCGCGGGCGTCAGCTCGTTCGGCATCGGCGGCACCAACGCGCACGCCGTACTCCAGGAGGCGCCGCCCGCGCCCGCCGCCGGCGACTCCCGCCGGCGGCAGGTCCTGGTGGTCTCCGCCCGTACCCCGAGCGCGCTGCGCACCGCGGCCGGCGACCTCGCCGACCACCTCGAGAGCGACGACCGTGCCGCGCTCGCCGACGTCGCCTACACCCTGGCGGTCGGGCGCCGCGCCCACGAGTACCGGCTCGCCGTCACCGGCGACGACCGCGCCGCCCTCGCCGCCGCGCTGCGCGCCGCCGAGGAGCCCGAACGGCCCGCCACGGGCGAGGTGTCCTTCGTCTTCGCCGAGGAGGTGCCCGACGCGGCCGGGCCGGCCGAGCGGTGGTGCGCCGAGGAACCCGCCTTCGCCGGGCACCACGCGGCGGCCGTGGCCGCCGGCGCGCTCGGCCACGGCGCACGCGGCGCGGCCTTCGCCGTGCAGTACGCGCTCGGCAGGCTGTGGCTGGACCTCGGTCTGCGGCCGGTCGCCGTCCACGGCGACGGACTCGCCGCCCATGCCGCCGCGTGCGTCACCGGTGCGCTGACCCTCGCCGAGGCCGTGGCCGCTCTCGGCCGCCCCGGCGCCGAGGCGCCCCGTACCGCCCCGGGCCGCGGCCGGATCGCGCTGCGCGGCGCGGCGGACGAGGTACGCGGGGCCGCCCTCGGCGTCGCCGACGGACCGTGGGGCGGGGTGGCCCGCGCCTGGCAGGCCGGGGCCGACGTCGACTGGGCCGCCTGGTTCGCGGGCGAGGAGCGCGGCCGGGTGCCGCTGCCCACCTACCCGTTCGAGGGCCGCCGCTGCTGGCTGACCGGACCGCACGAGGCCACCGCGCCGCGGCTCGCCGCACCGGGCCCGCACCCCCTGCTCGACGAGAACGTCTCCACCCTCGACACCCTCGCCTACCGCACCACCCGGACCGGCGAGGAGTTCTACCTCGCCGACCACCGGGTCCACGGCGAACCCGTCATGCCCGCCGCCGCGCAGCTGGAACTCGCGCGCGCGGCGGCCGAGTTGTCCCTCGGCACGGCCGTCTCCCTGCGCGACGTCTCCTTCGAGCGCCTGCTGAGCCACGCCACCGGGCCGCGCACCTCGCTGATCTCGCTCTGGCGCGAGGACGACGGCGCCGGATTCGAGATCACCGGTGACGGCGACGACACCGGGTACGCGGCCGGCGGCATCGAGCCGGGCCCGGCCGAACCGCCCGCCCCGGCCGACCTCGCGGCGGCGGCCGCCCGCTGCACCGAGACGCTCCGGCACTCCGAGTGCTACGACACGCTGCGCCGCCTCGGCCTCGACTACGGGCCCCGGATGCGAGCCCTCACCGAGGTCCGGCTGGGCGAGGGGGAGGCGCTGGCCACCCTCGAACTGCCCGACGGCGCCGCGCTCGACGGCGCGGTCCTCAACCCCGCGCTCCTCGACGGCGCCCTGCACGCCCTGGTGCTGCTCCTCACCCGCTCCTACGGCGACACCGCCGAGGGGTTCCTGCCGCTGGCCCTCGCCGGACTCACCGTGCACGCCCCGGTCGCCGGGGCCTGCCGGGCGCTGGTCACCACCCGCCGGCTGGGCGAGCGCTCGGCCCGGGCCGACCTCACCCTGACCGACGACCACGGCACCGTCCTCGCCCGGCTGACCGACCTGGCCGTACGGGTGCTCGGCGGAACGGGCGAAGCGGCCGCGGGCGGACCCGGCGAACCGGGCGAGTCCGCCCTGCTGGTGCGCCGCTGGACCGACGCGCCCGCCGAGCCCGCCGGCACCCCGGCCGGCGCCACCGGCGTCGTCCTCGCCGCGACCGCCGCCCGCCGCGACCGGCTCACCGCCGCCCTGACCGGCTGCGGCGTCGGCGAGGTGACCGCACCGGAGACCGGAACCGGACCGGCCGCCGCGACGGGTACGGCGGATGGGTCCGTACCGGACGTGCTGCTGGTGGACGAGCCCACGGCCGAGGAGACGCTGGGGCTGGTCCAGCGGCTGCTGCGGGCCCGGCCCACCACACCCGTGCGCGTCCTGCTGCTGCACCGTCACGAGGCCGGCGGCGCACGGCCCGAGCGTGCGGCGCTGGGCGCCTTCGCCCGGACCGTACGGGCCGAGAACCCGCTGCTCGCCGTCCAGGCCGTCGGACTCGCCGAGGGCGTGGACGAGGCGGCGGCGCTCGCCGCCGAACTGGCCGGCGACGGCCGCGACCCCGAGGCCGTCCACACCACGGGCGGCCGCCAGGTGCCCCGGCCCGCGCCCGCACCGGCCGCCGGGCCCGTCGCCGTCCGCGACGGCGGCGTGTACGTCGTCTCCGGCGGCACGGGCGGACTCGGCCGTGCCGTCGCGGACTGGATCCTCGGCCGCGCCGACGCCCGCGTGGTGCTGCTCGGCCGCGGCGAGCAGCCGCCCGCCGCACTCGCCGAACGCCTGTCCTACCGCACCGCGGACGTCTCGGACCCGGCGGCGGTGGCACGCCAACTGGACGCGATACGCGCCGAGATGGGCCCCATCAACGGTGTCGTCCACGCCGCCGGCGTGCTGCGCGACGGCTTCGCCCTGACCAAGTCCGCCGACGACTTCGCCGCCGTACTCGCACCCAAGGTCGACGGAGTGCGCGCGCTCGACACCGCCACCGCCGACGACCCGCTGGACTTCTTCGTCGCCTTCTCCTCGATCGCCGCCCACATCGGCAGCGCCGGCCAGACCGACTACGCGTACGCCAACGCCTACCTGGACGCCTACGCCGAGCGCCACCCGCGGATCACCTCGGTCGCCTGGCCCATGTGGGCCGACGGCGGCATGCGGCAGACCGCCGAGGCCGCCGCGGACATCGCCGCCCGTACCGGCTTCGGCGTCCTGCCCACCGGCACGGGCCTCGCCCTGTTCGAGCGGGTCCTCGGCGTGCCCGGCGCGTTCGTCGCGGCCCACGGCGACCTGGTGAAGATCGACGGCACGCTGTCGGGACGCGCCCCCGTCGGCCGCGCCCCGGCCGCCGCCGAAGCGCCCGGCGCGCCGGGCGGCGAGGAGCCGCACGCCCTCGCCGTGACACTGCTGCGGACCCTGATCGCCGCCGAGACGGGCCTGGACCCGGCCGAACTGGGCGAGGACGACCCGTTCGAGCGCCACGGCATCGACTCACTGACGATCACCAAGCTCAACCGCGAACTGGGCAAGCGGTTCGACCGGCTGTCCAAGACCCTCTTCTTCGAGTACGCCACCCTCGGCGAACTCGCCGGCTACTTCGCCGAGCACCACGCCGCCGAACTGCGCGGCACCGCCGCGGCCGAGGAGACCGGCGGCACCGCCGCCGCGCCGTCGCCGGCCGCCTCCCCGGTCACCGCGACGCCGCGCCCCTCCCGGACGGCCCGTACGGCCCGTACGGGACGTACGGCGCGTACGGCCCGCATCGCACCCGGCGACCGGTCCGCCACGCCGTCGCCGGCCGACGAGGACGACGCCATCGCGGTCATCGGCATCGCCGGCCGCTACCCCATGGCGGACGACGTCGAGGAGTTCTGGACCAACCTGACAAAGGCCCGCGACTGTGTGACGGAGATCCCCGCCGACCGCTGGGACCACACCCGCTGGTACGACCCGGACCCGGCCGCGCCCGGCCGTGCCCACACCCGCTGGGGCGGGTTCCTGCGCGACGTCGACCGCTTCGACCCGCTGTTCTTCGGCATCTCCCCGCGCCAGGCGGAGCTGATGGACCCCCAGGAGCGACTGTTCCTGCAGAACGCCTGGCATGTCATGGAGGACGCCGGTTACCGCCGTGCCGACCTCGCGGGCCGCCCGGTCGGTGTGTACGTCGGCGTGATGTACGGCGAGTACCAGTTCCACGGCGCCCTCGACGCGCTGCGCGGCGGCCGCCCGCTGACCGGTTCGTCGTTCGCGACCATCGCCAACCGGGTCAGCCACGCCCTGAACCTCTCCGGCCCGAGCATGGCGCTGGACACCATGTGCTCCTCGTCGCTGACCGCGATCCACCTGGCCTGCGAGAGCCTGCGCCGGGGCGAGAGCGAACTGGCCCTGGCCGGTGGCGTCAACGTCTCCGTCCACCCCTACAAGTACGCCTTCCTCAGCCAGGGCCGCTTCCTGTCCTCCGACGGCCGCTGCCGCGCCTTCGGCGCCGGCGGCGACGGCTACGTGCCCGGCGAGGGTGTCGGCGCCGTCCTGCTCAAGCCGTACCGGCGCGCCCTGGCGGACGGCGACCGCGTCCACGGCCTGATCCTCGGCAGCGCCGTCAACCACGGCGCCAGGACCAACGGCTACACCGTGCCCAACCCGCACGCCCAGCAGCGCGCCGTCACCGCGGCCATGGCGCGGGCCGGCGTCTCCCCGGACGGCATCGGCTACGTCGAGGCCCACGGCACCGGCACCGCGCTCGGCGACCCGATCGAACTGACCGGACTCGGCCGGGCGTACCGCACCGCCGAGGCCGGGCCCGGCACCTGGCCGATCGGTTCGGTCAAGTCCAACGTGGGACACCTGGAGTCCGCCGCCGGCATGGCCGGACTCACCAAGGTGCTGCTCCAGTTCGCCCACCGCACGCTGGTGCCGTCGCTGCACGCCGAGGAGCTGAACCCGAACATCGACTTCGACCGCTCCCCGTTCCGCGTCCAGCGCGACCTGGCCGACTGGCCCGCCGGGGACACCCCGCGCCGCGCCGGACTCAGCTCCTTCGGCGCCGGCGGGTCCAACGCCCACCTGGTCCTGGAGGAGTCGCCGCGCCCCGAGCCGGAGACCGACGTCCCCGCCGCGCGGCAGCACACCGGCGAGCCGGTGGCTTTCGTCCTGTCCGCCAGGGACGGGGAGCGGCTGCGCGCCCACGCCGAACGCGCCGCCCGCTTCCTGGAGACCGAGCGGGTGCCGCTCGCCGACCTGTGCTTCACCAGCCAGACGGGCCGCGAGGCCATGGACGCCCGCTTCGCCGTCGTCGCCACCGACGGCGCCGCCGTCGCCGCCGCGCTGCGCCGCTGCGCCGCTGGAGAGCCCCAGCCAGGGATCACCGACGACGGCCCGCTCGGTGAGCTGACCCGCCGCTGGCTGACCGGCGCCGACGTGGACTGGCGGGCCTGGCACGCCGGCCGGCCGGGCCCCGCACCGCGCCGGACCCGCGCACCGCTCTACCCGTTCGCCCCCGAGCGCTACTGGATCCCGCTCGACCCGGACCTCGGCACGTCCGCGCCGCACCCGCTGGTCGACGCCAACGAGTCGACCGTCGACGAGGTCCGCTTCGCCAAGACGTGGCGCTCCGGCGACCCGCTGCTGCGCGACCACGTCATCGAGGGCCGGCGCCTGCTCGCCGGCGCCGCGACGCTGGAGTTCGTCCGCGTCGCCGCCCACCTCGCCCGGCCCGGCGTCCGGCACGCGCTGCGCGAGGTGGTCTGGGGCCGCGCGGTGGAGGTCGCCGACGGCGAGCGGACCGTGTACGTCTCCTTCCGTCCCGACGGCGACGCCCTGCTCTTCGAGGTGTACGGCGAGACCGGCGGCGAACGCACCACCCACGCCCGGGGCCGCGCCGTCCCGGCTCCGGTCGCGACCGCCGCACCGGAGGACCTCGGCGCGCTGCGCGCCCGGCTCCCCGTCCTGCGCGACCGGGCCGGCGCCTACGCCGACTACACGGCCGCCGGGTTCGGCTACGGCCCCTCGTTCCAGGTCATCGACGAGATCCGCGCCGGGTCCGGCGAGGCCCTGGTCCGCCTCGACGCCGGCGACGGCGGACCGGTCACCGAGGTGCCCCCCGCGCTGCTCGACGGAGCGCTGCGGGCCTGCCACTGGGCCGGCCGCACCACCGCGCCCGGCGCGGGCGAACTCGCGGTGCCCTTCAGCCTCGGCGCGCTCGACGTGCACGCCCCGCTGCCGCCCGTCTGCCTCGCCCACGCCCGGCGGACGGGGGAGACGGCCGGCGTGCGCCGCTTCGACCTGACCGTCTACGACGAGCAGGGCCATGTCCTCGCCGAACTCCGTGACTTCGCGGGCCGCGCCCCCGCGCCCGCCACCGCGGCCGGGACCACGGCGCCCGAGACGCCGGACGCCGTGCCCGCCCCGGGTGCCACCGCCCCCGCGAGCGGTGAGGCGCGCCTCTACGAGCCCTGCTGGCAGGCCGCCGGCGAACCCGCGCAGGGGAACGCGGCCGACACCCTCGCCGTCCTCGGCCGTCACCCCGAACTGGAGGCGGCCCTCGCCGCGACCGGAGTGTGGCGCCGCGTGGTGAACGTGCCCGAGGACCCCGGCGCCCTCGCCGACGCCCTCGCCGGGCTCGCGCACCCCGACGGCCTCGACCTCGCCGTCGTGGGAGGCCTGACCGCCCCCGCCCCGGCGGCGGACGCGGGAGACCCCGCCGGCCTGCTCGACCGGGTCTGCGGGACGGCGCTCCAGGTGCTCGGAGCCGCCCGGTCCGACGCCCTGCCCGGCCGGGTGCGCCTGCTCGTCCTCCACCCCCGGGAGGGCGGCCACGACCGGCCGGAGTGGGCCGCCCTGGCCGGGTTCGCCCGGTCCACGGCCCCCACCGCGCCCCGCCTGGAACTGCTCACCCTGGGCGTCGACCCGGCCCTCGCCGCCGACGCGGCCGCCGAGGCCGTGGCCGCCGAACTGCGCGCCGTGCCCCGCGCGGCCGGGCTGGAGGCGCGCCGCACGGCGAACGGCGGCAGGGAGATCCGCGCCCTGCGGCCGGTGCGGCCGTCCGGTGCCACCGCGTCACCCCTGCGACACGGCGGCGTCCACGTCGTCACCGGCGGCGGCGGAGCCATCGGCCGTGTCCTCGCCGAGCACCTGGCCCGCACCCGCGCGGCCAAGCTGGTGCTGATCGGCCGCTCCGAACCGGACGCCACCGCACGCGAGTGGCACCGCACGCTCACCGGGCTCGGCGCCGAGGTGCTCGCCCTGCGCGCCGACGTGGCCCGCGCCGACGAACTGGCCGCCGCCCTGGCGACCGCCCGCGACCGCTTCGGGGCCCTGCACGGTGTGTTCCACCTGGCCGGCGTCGCCGACGAGGGCCGCGCCGACCCCGGCGACCGGGAGCGGTTCACCCGGGTGCTCGCGGCCAAGACCCACGGCCTGGTCCACCTCGACCGGCTCACCCGCGACGACGACCTCGACTGCTTCGTGGTGTTCTCCTCCGTCTCCTCCGTCATCGGTGACTTCGGCGCGGCCAGCTACGCCACGGCCAACCGGTTCGCCGACCTCTACACGGCCCGGCGCGACGACTGGACGCGGCAGGGCCTGCGGCACGGCCGCGGCCTGTCCCTGGCCTGGCCGCTGTGGGCCGTCGGCGGGGTCGACGGGCTGGTCCGGGAAGAGGAACTGGCCGCCTACACCCGCCGCACCGGGATGCGGCCGCTGGACGCCGCCCAGGGCGTCGCCCTGCTCGACAGCGCGCTCGGCGCCGGCACCGCGTGGCTGGTCCCCGCCTGGGGCGAGGCGGCCGCCGTCGACGCGGCCCTCACCGGCACCAGCACGGCGCCTCCGGCCGGCACCACCCCTGCCGTGACCGCCGCGAACCCGCCCGCCGCACCCGCGGCCGGCACGCCGGTCACGCCCGGCCGACCCGCGGCGGACGACCGTGTACGGGGCCGGCTCGTGGAGCATCTGCGCACCGCCCTGGCCGGAGTGCTGAAGCTGCCCGTGGGGCGGCTCGACAGCCGGATCCCGCTCGACGACTACGGGCTGGACTCGGTGCTGGTCATGGAGTCCAACTCCCTGCTCGCCAAGGACTTCCCCGGTCTGCGCGGCACCGTGTTCTTCGAGTGCCGCACCGTCGACGAGCTTGCCGACCACGTCCTCGCCGAACACGCCGACGCCGTGACCCGCCTCTTCCCGGCCGACAGCCCTGGCACCCCCGGCACCGCGGGCACCACGACCGCGCCGCCCGTCGCCGCGCCCGCCCCGGCACCGGCGGCCCGGCCGGAGCCGTCCCGTCCGGCACCGGCCGACGACGACCCGATCGCCGTCATCGGCATCAGCGGCCGTTACCCCAAGGCCCGTGACCTGGACGAGTTCTGGCGCAACCTCGCCGAGGGACGGGACTGCGTCACCGAGGTGCCGGCCGACCGCTGGGACGCCGACGCCCTGTTCGACCCGGACCCCGCCGCACCCGGCCGCAGCTACGGCCGCTGGGGCGGCTTCCTGGACGACGTGGACAGCTTCGACTCGCTGTTCTTCAAGATCTCGCCCAAGCAGGCCCGCACCATGGACCCGCAGGAACGGCTCTTCCTGGAGACGGCCTGGTCCGCGCTGGAGAACGCCGGCTACCCGCCCGCCCGCATCCCCGCGCCCCGCTTCGGCGGCCAAGGACACGACGTCGGCGTGTTCGTCGGCGTGATGTGGGACGACTACGCGGTCCTCGCCGCCACCGAGTCGGCGCGCGGCAACCACCAGGTGGTCCTCGCCAACCGCGCCTCCGTCGCCAACCAGGTCTCCTACTTCGGCGACTTCCGCGGCCCCAGCGTGGTCGTGGACACCGCCTGCTCGGCGTCCCTGGTCGCCGTCCACCAGGCCTGCGAGAGCATCCGCCGCGGCGAGTGCTCGTACGCCCTCGCGGGCGGGGTGAACGTCTCCGCGCACCCCGACAAGTACGTCCACCTCAGCCACCGGACGATGCTGTCCATCGACGGCCGGTGCCGTGCCTTCGGGGCCGGCGGCAGCGGCTACGTGCCCGGCGAGGGAGTCGGCGCGGTGCTGCTCAAGCGGCTGTCGGACGCCGTGCGGGACGGCGACACGGTGCACGCCGTGATCCGCGCCACCGCCGTCAACCACGGCGGCCGCACCAGCGGCTTCACCGTGCCCAACCCGCAGGCCCAGCAGGCCCTGGTCGAACAGGCCCTGGCCGCCGCCGGCGTCGACGCGCGGACCATCGGCTGCGTCGAGGCCCACGGCACCGGCACCGCCCTCGGCGACCCGATCGAGCACACCGCGCTCGCCCGGGCCTTCGCCCGGGACACCGGCGACACCGGCTTCTGCGCGCTCGGCTCGGTGAAGTCCGCCATCGGCCACCTGGAGGGGGCCGCGGGCATCGCCGGGCTCACCAAGGCCGTCCTCCAGCTCCGCAACGGCACCCTGCTGCCCACACTGCACGCCGATGAGCCCAACCCCGTCATCGACTTCACCCGCTCGCCGTTCACCGTGCAGCGCGAGACACGGCCCTGGCCCCGGCCGCACGCCGCCGACGGCCGCCCGCTGCCGCGCCGCGCGGCCGTCAGCTCCTTCGGCGCCGGCGGCACCAACGCCCACGTGGTCGTCGAGGAGTACCTCGCCCCCGAGCCCGCCGACGCCGGGCCCGAGACGCCCCAGCTGATCGTGCTCTCCGCCCGCGACGAGACCCGGCTGCGCGCCTACGCGGCCGGGATGGGCCGCGCCCTCGGCGCCGCCGCGCGGGCCGGGTCGGCCGGGCCGCGGCTCGCCGACGTCTCGCACACCCTGCGCACCGGCCGTGAACCCCTGCCCGAGCGGCTGGCGTTCGTCGCCGACGACCTCGCCGACGCGGCGGCCGCGCTCACCGCCTTCGGGCGCGGCGAGGACGACCAGCGGCTGCACCGCGGCCGGGTCGAGCAGCATCCGGCGCTGGCCGGCCTGCTGACCGAGGCCGTCGGCGGCGGCGACTTCCTCGCCGCCCAGATCAGCGCCGGGGGAGACGACCTGCTCGCCCGGCTGTGGGTGTCGGGCGTCACCGTCGACTGGGACCTCGTCGACCGGATGCGCCCCGGCACCCCCCGCCGGGTACCGCTGCCGACCTACCCGTTCGAGCGCGTACGGCACTGGCTGGACACCGGCCCCGCGGCACCGGCCGCGGCGCCCCGGCCCGGTCCGGCGGCCCCCCTCCGGGTCCGGGTGCCCGCCCAGCGCGTCCCCGACCGGGCATCCGCGCCCGCCGCGTCCCGTGAGTGGCGGCGCCGGCTCGCCGAGGACGAGCCCGTGCTGCGCGACCACGCCGTCGGCGGCCGGCCCATCCTGCCGGGCACCGGCCACCTCGACCTCGTCGCCGAGGCGCACGGCGCCCTGACCGGGCGGGCCCTGACCGACGTGCGCTGGGTGGCCCCGCTGGCGCTGTCCGGTCCCGCCGACGACGTGTCCGTGGCCCTGGACGCCGACGGCTACGAGGTGCGCGGCCCCGACGGCACCCTCCGGTCCCGCGGCCGGGTCGGCGACGCCCAGGAAGCCCCGGCCGCGCTCGACGTGGCGGAACTGCGCGCCCGCCTCGACGCGGGCCCGGACGGGGACGCCTTCTACCGTCTGCTGGCGGACCAGGGCCTGCCGTACGGCCCGTTCTTCCGTCGGGTACGCGAGGTGTGGACCGGCGACGAGGAGGTGCTGGGCCGGATCGGCGCCGTGGACGGCGACGCGGACCACGCCCTGCACCCGGGCGTCCTGGACGCCGCCCTGCACACCGTCGCCGCCCTGATGGCACGTCACAACCCCGGTCGGAGCACGCCGATGCTGCCCTTCGCGGCCGACCGCGTCGACGTACTCGGCCGAGTCCCGGCCACCGGCTGGTCGTACGTCCGCCGGACCGGCACCGACCGCTACGACGTCCTGCTCTGCGACGACGCCGGCGCCGCCCGCGTCCGGTTCACCGGCCTCACCTACCGGCAGGCCAAGGACCCGGCGGTGGTCGTCCACCGGCCCGTGTGGACCGCCCGGCCCGCCGACGGGCGGGCCGAACCCGCCCGGACCGTGCTGCTGGTCGCCGAGCGGCCGGACACCGGCCTCGCCGCGAACCTCGCCGCCGCCCACACCGGGGCGGACGTACGGCGGCTGCGGATCGGCGCCGACGGCCTGACCGACGCCGACTTGGACCGCGCCCTGACCGAGGCCGCGCCGGACCTGGTGTACTTCCTCGGCACGGGCACGGGCACGGGCATGGGCACCGGTCCCGACGCCGGCGCCGGTGCCGAAACGGCTGCCGGCACCGGCCGCGAGCCCGCCGGCCGGAGCGGACTGCGGGCCCTGACGGACCGTTCGGTCCTCGCACTGCACCGCCTGGTGCGGGCGCTGGACCGGCACGGCGTCCTCGACCGGGCGCTGCGGCTGAAGGTGGTCACCACCGACCTGCACCCGCTGGAGGCGGGGGACGCCTCCGCCCCGTGGGCCGCCGGTCTCGCGGGCCTGGCGTCCGTGGCGGCCAAGGAGTACCCGAACCTGCGGGCCGCGCTGGTCGACGTGCGCTCCGCGGAGGCCGCGGAGACCGCGCGGGCGATCGTGGCCGAGCCGTTCCCGGCCCGTCCGGCCCCGGTGTCGATCCGGGCCGGTGTGCGCCGGGTCCGCACCCTGGAGCGCATCGAACTGCCAGGCGCCGCACCCCCGTTCCGGCAGGGCGGCGTCTACCTCGTCGTCGGCGGTCTCGGTGCCGTCGGCCGGGACACCTGCCGGCACCTCGCCCGCGCCTACGGCGCGAAGCTGGTCGTGGTCGGCCGTTCCCCGCTGGACGAGGCACGCCGGCGCGTGATCGCCGGGCTGGAGAAGGACGGGGCCGAGGTGCGCCACCTCGCCCTGGACGCCGGTGACCCGGCGGCGCTCGCCGACGCCGTCCGGCTGGCCCGGCAGGAGTTCGGCGCCCTGCACGGCGTGTTCAACGCGGCGATGACGCTGGTCAACCGGGAGCTGCGCGAGCTTTCCGAAGCGGAGCTGCGCCGCGCCGTGGAGTCCAAGACGGACACCGCCTTCGCGGTGCTGGACGCGGTGCGCGAGGAGCCGCTGGACTTCGTGCTCTTCTACTCCTCCGGGGTGGCCTTCGAGGGCAACCACGGCCAGGCCGGCTACGCGGCCGGCTGCACCTTCGCCGACGCCTACGCCGCGCACGCCGGGCGGACGCTGACCTTCCCGGTGCGGGTGCTGAACCTCGGCTACTGGCACGCGGGCGGTGACGCCGAACGCGAGCGCGTGCTGCGCCGGTTCGAGGCCGCCGGTATCCGGCCGCTGACCGCCGAGCGCGGTATGACCGTGGTGGAGCGCGCCCTGACGGCGGGCCTGCCGCAGGTGTTCGCGCTGGACGCCGACCGGCACATCCTCGACAACCTGGGCATCGACCCGGACCGCACCCTGACCGTGCTGCCCGGCCCGCCCGGCGGCACCCCCGGCCCGCTGCCCGAGATCCGCTTCACCGGCCGGACCGGCACCGACGACGGTGAACTGGCCGGGCACCAGCGCGCGGTCGACCTGCTCGAGGATCTCGCGCACCGGCTGCTGGCCCCGGCACTGCGCCGGGCCGGCCTGTTCGAGCAGCTCACGCCCGGCGCCCACGGGCCCGGCCACGAGGAACTCGCCGCCCGGCTGGGTGTCGTGCCGGAACACCTGGCGCTGTTCGAGGCCCAGCTCGCCATCCTGGTGACCGCCGGCGTGCTGCGCGCCGACGACGACGGCGGTCTGCGTCCGACGGATCGCGCCGTGGAGGACGAGGCCGCCCTGGTGGCCGCTCTCGACGAGCTGACGGACCGGCACCCGGCCCTCGCCCCCATCGGCACGCTGCTGCGGGACTGCCTGGCGGCCCTGCCCGACGTGCTCACCGGCCGCCGTTCCGCGATGGACGTCCTCTTCCCCGACGGCTCCGCCGAGCGCGTGGCCGCCGTGTACCGGGGCGACCCGGTCACCGACCGCTGCAACGCCGAGGTGGCGCGGCTGGTCACCGAGCGGGTACGGGCCCGCCTGGCCGCCGAGCCCGGCCGCACGGTACGGATCCTGGAGGTCGGCGCGGGCACGGGCGGGACCACCGCGACGGTGCTGGCCGCGCTGGCGCCGTACGCGGACTCCGTCGAGTACGTCTTCACCGACGTCTCCCCGGCCTTCGTCCGCAAGGCCCGGACCCGGTTCGGCGCCGGCCATGCCTTCGCCCGCTTCGAAGTGCTCGACATCGAGGCGGACGCGGCGGACCAGGGCGTCGAGCCCGGCGCGTACGACGTGGTGCTCGGCACCAACGTCTTCCACGCCACGCGGAGCCTGACCGGCACGCTGCCGCGGGCCAAGGCGCTGCTGCGGCGGGGCGGGGCCCTGCTGCTGGTCGAGGGCACCCGGCCCCGGGACCAGCTCGCGCTCGTCTTCGGACTCACCCCCGGCTGGTGGCTGTTCGCCGACCCCGAGCAGCGGCTGCCCCGCTCCCCGCTGGCGAGCGAACGCCAGTGGCGGGACGCGCTCGCCGTCTGCGGGTTCACCCACATCGGCGCGGCGGCACCGGCCACGGAGGCGGGCCCGGCCTTCCAGAGCGTCATCGCCGCCGTCAGCGACGGCCTGGTTCCCGCGTCCCGGCCGCCGGCCGTCCAGGACGCGTCCCGGGCCGCCGGCACCGATGTCCCGGCCGCTTCCGTCGCCGGCGGGGCCCCGGCCGCTCCCGCCGGCGACCGCACGGCCGTCGACGACGAACTCCGCAAGGTGACCGAGGTGTTCGCCCGGGTGCTGGAGCTCGCCCCGGAGCAGCTCGACCCGGACCTCACCTTCGAGAACTACGGGGTGGACTCGCTGGTGGTGCTGGAACTGACCCGGGCCCTGGAGGGCGTGTACGGTCCCCAGCCGGCGACGCTGCTCTTCGAGCGCATCACCGTCCGGCGCCTGGCCGAGCACTTCCACGCCCTGGCGACGACTACCGCGGGACCGGCCCCGGAGCGGGCCGGTGGACCGGCCCCGGACAGCAACGGTGGACCGGCCCCGGAGCGGGCCGCCGAACCGGCCGCCGAGGGCGCGGTCCGGCCCGGGGAGCCGGCCGCCCCCGAGCCCCGGCCGGTCCCGGCACCCGCCGGGCCCGCCACCACAACCGGTCCCGTCACGGCCCCCGGTCCCGCCACCGCCCCGGCGGGTTCCGGCCCGGTCGCCGACCCGGCCACCGACGCCGGGCGTCTGGTCGAGGACCTGTCCGACGCGGCCGTGGACGAGCTGCTGGCCGTACTGCTCGCGGAGCGCGGGAAGTTCGAAGGAGACGGACGATGACTGCCGAGCCGTTCGCTTGCGTCGTGATCGGCGAGGAGACCCTCCTCGTCGAGTGCACGAGACTGCTCCTGGCCCGCGGGCACACGGTGGCCGCCGTGGTGTCCCCCTCGCCCGGGCTGCTCGCCTGGGCCGAGGGCGAGGGCCTGCCCGCCGTGCGGTTCGGCCCGGACCTCGCCGAGCGGCTGGCACCGCTGCGCTTCGACCACCTGTTCAGCATCGCCAACCTGCGGATGCTGCCCGAGGAGGTGCTGGCGCTGCCGGCCGGGCTGCCGGTGAACTTCCACGACGGCCCGCTGCCCCGGCACGCCGGTCTGTTCGCCACGAGCTGGGCGATCCTGGAGGGCGACAAGCAGCACGGCGTGACCTGGCACGTGATGGACCGCGAGGCGGACACCGGCGACGTGCTCAAGCGGCGCGCGCTGCCCGTCGACCAGGACGCCACCGCGCACGACCTGGACGTCGCCTGCTTCGAGGCGGGCATCGAGTCCTTCGCCGAACTGGTCGACGAACTCGCCGCCGGCACGGTCACCCGCACCCCGCAGGACCTCGCCCTGCGGACCTACCACGGCCGCTACGACGGACTGCCCCGCGCCGGTGTCTTCGACTGGCACCAGCCCGCCGCCGAACTGGACGCGCTGGTACGGGCCACCTCGTTCGGGCGCCGCCGCAACGACTTCGGCACCGCGCTGCTCGCCCTCGACGGCGACCTGGTCGCCGTACGCGGCGTGGAGGTCACCGGCCGGGCCTCCACCGCCGCGCCCGGCACGGTCGTCGGCTCCGGTCCCGACGCGCTCACCGTGGCCACCGGCGACCGGGACGTGCGCCTCACCGATCTCGCCGGCCTGTCCGGCGAACGGCTCGACCCCGTCGTGCTCGCCGTGACCCTGGCCGACGGCCACGACGGCCGCTTCCCGCACCTCGGCGACGCCGAGGCCGCCGAGCTGGCCGAGGCCGCCCGCGCCGCGCACCGGCAGGAGCGGCACTGGCTGCGGCAGCTCCGGTCGCTGGAGCCCATGCTGCCGCCCCGGTTCGGCGGCCTGGCCGACCGGGCCCGCCCGGCCGGTCCGGTCGCGCTGCCCGAGGCCCTCACCCGCGACGGCGCCGCGCCCGAGCGGGTCGCGTTCGCCGCCGTCCTGGCCTTCCTCGCCCGGCTCTCCCGCGGCGGCGAACAGGACGTCGCCGTGTCCGTCCCGCCCGCCGGTGGCGCGGCGGCCGGGCTGCTGGCCGGCGAGGTGCCGTTGCGCGCCCCGCACGGCCTGCTGGAGGACACCCTCGACGCCCTCACCGGCCGGGCCGGCGCCGAACTGGACCGAATCAGGGCCCGCGCGCCGTACCGCCGCGACGTGGCGCTGCGCCACCCCGAGCTGGCCGGTGCCGCCCGCGCCGGGCTGCCCGTCGCCGTGATCCTGCCCGACGGGCCGGCCGGTCCCGTCCGCCGCCCGCTGACCGTCCGGATCGACGCCGACGGCTCGGCGCGCTTCGGCGGCGCGGAGGTGACGAAGCGTCAGGAGAATTGGCTGGCGGAGCACTTCGCGCTGTTCCTCGACGGTGCCGCGACGTCCCCCGGGGCCCCGCTGGGCTCCGTCGACCTGCTCGGCCCCGAGGAGCGGGAGCTGGTGCTGCGGCGGTGGAACGACACCACCGCCGACTACCCGCGCGAGCGCACCGTGAGCCGGCTCATCGGCGACCTCGCCTGCGCCGCCCCGGACGTCACCGCCGTACGCTTCGAGGACCGCGAGCTGACCTACGCCGAACTGGACGCGTCGGCCGACCGGCTGGCCCGGCACCTGGCCGGGCTGGGCGCCGGACCCGGCACCGTGGTCGGCGTCCTCCTGGAGCGCTCGGCGGAGCTGCTGATCGGCCTCCTCGCGGTGATGCGCAGCGGCGCCGCCTACGTGCCGATCGACCCCATCTACCCGGCCGCCCGCATCGGCCACATGCTGACCGACTCCGGGGCCGGCCTCGTCCTCACCGACGAGGCCCTGCGCGGTACCCTCGCCGGCTTCCCGGCCACCCCCGTCGTGGTGCCGGAGGTCCTGGCCGGCACCGACCCCGTGGCGGACGGCAGCGGGCCGTTCGACCGGTCCGAGCCGGGCGCGCCCGCCTACGTCATCTACACCTCCGGTTCCACCGGGACACCCAAGGGAGTCCAGGTCGGGCACCGGGCGCTGGTCAACTTCCTGTGGACCATGGCCCGCACCCCCGGCTTCCGTGCCACGGACTCGCTGCTCGCCCTCACCACCGTCTGCTTCGACATCGCCGGTCTGGAGCTGTACCTGCCGCTGGTGCGCGGCGGCACCGTGGAGGTGCTGTCCGCCGCCGTCGCCGCCGACGGCTTCGCCCTGCGCGAGCGCGTCGAGCGGTCGGCGCCCACCGTCCTGCAGGCCACCCCGACCACCTGGCAGATGCTGCTGACCGCCGGCTGGGCGGGCGACCCGGCGCTGCGCGCCCTGTGCGGCGGCGAGCCGCTGCCCGGCGAACTCGCCGGCCGGCTCGCCCCGCTCGTGGGCGCCCTGTACAACATGTACGGGCCGACCGAGACGACCATCTGGTCCACCGTCGACCGGGTGCGTCCCGGTGAGCCCGTCACCATCGGCCGCCCCGTCGGCAACACCCGCTGCCATGTCCTCGACGAGCGGGGCGTCCCCGTCCCGCCCGGTGTCCCCGGCGAGCTGTACCTGTCCGGCGACGGCGTCGCCGACGGCTACCTCGGCCGCCCGGAGCTGACCGCCGAACGCTTCGTGACCGCGCCCCGGGGCGGCACCGGCCGGGCCTACCGCACCGGCGACATGGTGCGGCACCTGCCCGACGGCCGCCTGGAGTACCTGGAGCGCATCGACGGCCAGGTCAAGCTCAACGGCTACCGCGTCGAACTCGGCGAGGTGGAGTCCGCGCTGCGGCGCGCCGAGGGCGTCACCGCCGCCGTCGCCGTCGTACGAGAGGACCGGCCGGGCGAGCGCCGCCTGGTCGCCTACGTCACCGGGCCCGCCGCCCCGGCCCCGGACGCGCTGCGCGCCGGCCTGCGCGAGGTCCTGCCCGCCTACATGGTCCCGGCCGCCGTCGTCGCCCTGCCGGAGCTGCCCCTCACCCCGAACGGCAAGGTGGACCGGGGCGCGCTGCCCCGGCCGGGCGGCACCCGGGTCGCCGGCGGCGGGGCAGCCGCCCGCACGGACCTGGAGCGCCGCATCGCCGCCGTCTGGTGCGAGGTGCTGGGTCTGGAGGAGGTCGGCGTGGAGGACAACTTCTTCGACGCCGGCGGTGACTCACTGCGTCTGACCTCCGTGGTCGCCGCCCTGCAGGAGCGGCTCGGCCTGCGGGTCACCCGCCTCGACATGTTCGGCCACCCGACCGTACGGGCCATGGCCGCGCACGCCGGCGACGACACCGGGCCCGCCGCGCGCCGGCCCCGGCGCTCCCGCGACGCCGGCGCGCTGGCCCGGCGCCGCGGCCGGAGGCAGCGCCCGTGACGGCCCGCCACCGCACCGCACCGACCACACACACCGCACAGCCGTATCCGACGGGTTCCACAGGGGGTTCCGTGTCCAGTTGCACCGTCTGCTCGCTCAAGGCCGACCACCCGGGGGTGGTGCTCGACGACCAGGGGGTGTGCAACCTGTGCAACCTGGACTTCGCCTCCGACCTCCTCGTCAACTACCGCTACACCAGTGAGGTGTTCACCGAGTTCCAGCAGGCGAAGGCCGGACCGGGCGAGTACGACTGCCTGTTCATGTACAGCGGCGGCAAGGACAGCACGTACATGCTGGACAAGTTCGCCAACGAGTACGGCAAGCGGGTGCTGGCCTTCACCTTCGACGTGCCCTTCGAGAGCGTGCACGCCGCGCAGAACATCGCGCTCGCCCGGGAGAAGATCCCGGCGACGTTCGTCCTCGACGCCGACGACGACAACATCAAGCTGATGATGCGCGAGGTGTTCAACCGCCCCGCGCCCAAGAAGCCGGGCAACTACCTCGACGAGAAGCTGCCCTGCGTCTCCTGCCGCACCTTCTTCGTGCTCCGCGCCATCCTCATGGCCTACCGGCAGAAGATCCCCTACATCGCGCTGTGCGCCGACCCGCAGCAGATCCTCACCATGGAGTCCAACGTCCGCGAGATCGTCCGCGGTTTCTACAAGACGTTCGGCGAGCGGCTCACCGACACCCTCTTCGGCGGACAGCTCGAGGAACTGCTCTTCGACGACGACGAGAACCTGCCGAAGATCGTCTTCCCGTTCATCGCGATGCGCCACGACTACGACCCCGACCGCATCGTCGAGGAACTGCGCGCCAAGGGCCTGTACGAGTCCTCGCCGATGGAGACGCACTGCACGCTCTTCCCGCTGCTGAACTACTACTCGTTCAAGAACTTCGACTGCATGTTCTACAAGCTCAACGCGGCCAGCCACGTACGGTCCGTCAAGCGCAACGCCTCCTACGACCGGAACACGTTCAGCATCAAGTTCCCCCGCTCGCTCGACCTCGCGGACGTCGAGGAGCGGCTCGGCACGGTGGTCCGGGAGATCGCCGCCGGCGAGGGCGACCGCGACGAGCACGAACGCGCCCTGATCGACCTGTTCCAGCGCATGGACGCCGGCGAGGACGCCGCCCGCTTCGTCGCCCGGAGCTTCCTCGACATGCGGTCCGTCGCCGCGGACCTCGGCATACGGCTCGGCTGAGAAGCCGGCAGCAACAGGAGACAACCACCATGACCCCTTCCGACTCCGACGTCGCCATCGTCGGCATGGCCTGCCGGTTCCCGGGCGCGGACTCCGTCGAGCGGTTCTGGGACGTGCTCAGCGAGGGCCGCGAGACCCTGACCCGCTACACCGACGAGGAACTGCTCGCCGCCGGCGTCCCCGCCGAACGGCTGGCCGACCCCCGCTACGTCCGGGCCGCCCAGACCATCGACGGCACGGACCTGTTCGACTCCGAGCTGTTCCAGTTCACCCACGACGAGGCCGAGATCCTCGACCCGCAGCACCGCGTCTTCCTGGAGTGCGCCCTGGAGGCCCTCCAGCGGGCCGGCTACGACCCGGGGCGCACCGACGGGCACATCGGCGTCTACGCGGGCGCCGGCCTCAACACCTACCTGCTGCACAACCTCGGCGAGCGCTACCGGGCCGCGTCCACCGTCGACCACTACCGGCTCATGCTCGCCAACGACAAGGACTTCCTGGCCACCCGGGTGTCCTACAAGCTCGACCTGCGCGGACCCAGCATGAGCGTCAACACCGCCTGCTCCACCTCCCTGGTGGCCGTGCACACCGCGTGCCTCGCCCTGCTCGGCGGCGAGTGCGACATGGCCCTCGTCGGCGCCGTGCACCTCGCCCCGCCGAACCAGGGCTACCAGTACCAGGACGGCATGATCTTCTCCCCCGACGGCCACTGCCGCGCCTTCGACGCCGAGGCCCGGGGCACCGTCATCGGCAGCGGCGCGGGCGTCGTCGTCCTCAAGCGGCTCTCCGAGGCGCTCGCCGACGGCGACTGGATCCACGCCGTCGTGAAGGGCTCCGCCGTCAACAACGACGGTTCCGCCAAGACCGGTTACACGGCGCCCAGCATCGCCGGGCAGGCCGAGGTCATCGCCGACGCCCAGGACGTCGCCGACGTCGACCCCGGAAGCATCGGCTACGTCGAGGCGCACGGCACCGGTACCCCGCTCGGCGACCCGATCGAGGTCGCCGCGCTCACCGAGGCGTTCCGGGAGGGCGGCGCGGAGGGCACCGGGACTTGCGCGCTCGGCTCGGTGAAGACCAACATCGGGCACCTCGACACCGCGGCCGGGATGGCGGGCCTGATCAAGGCCGCGCTGATGCTGGAACACCGCACGCTGGTGCCGAGCCTGCACTACACCCGGCCCAACCCCGAGATCGACTTCGCCACGAGCCCCTTCTACGTCAACACCGGCACCACCGACTGGAAGGCCGAGGGCGAGCACCCGCTGCGGGCGGGCGTCAGCTCCTTCGGCATCGGCGGCACCAACGCCCACGTCGTCCTCGAGGAGCCGCCGGCGCGTACCGAGGCGGACCCGGGCCGCGCCCCGGAGTTGCTGGTGCTCTCCGCCCGCTCCGAGAACTCCCTGAAGCAGTCCGCCGGAGCGCTCGCCCGCCACCTCAGGGCCCGGCCCGGCCTCGACCTCACCGCCGTCGCCCAGACCCTCGGGCTCGGCCGCCGCGCCCACCCGCACCGGCTCGCCGTGGTCGCCCGCGGCACCCGTGAGGCCGCCATGGCCCTCGCCCTCGGCGACGAGGCACGCACCCGGCAGGGCGTCGCCGGACCCGACGGGACCGGCGCCGTGCTGGTCCTCACCGGAACCGGCGCCGACGCGGCGGACACCGCCGAGCTGTACGGCGCGGTGCCCGCCTACCGGGATGCCGCCGACGCCTGCGCCGCCGCCCTCGGACGGGCGGGCCGCACCGGGGAGCTGCTCGCCGGCGACGACCCGCACGCGGCCTTCGCCCACGAGTACGCCCTCGCCACCGCCCTCACCGCCTGGGGCCTCACCCCGGCCGGCCTCGCCGCGGCCGGCACCGGAACGGCCGTCGCCGCGGCCCTGTCCGGGGCGCTCCCGCTCGCCACCGCCCTCGCCCTCGCCGCCGGCATCGCGCCGGAGCGCGCCGGGGTGCCCCGGCTGCCCGTGCTCAGCCCGCGCACCGGCCGCTGGGCGACCGAGGACGAGGCCCGCGACCCGGCGATCTGGACCGGCCGGGCCTCCCTCGACGCACTGGACGCGCTGCTCGCGGACACCGGCGACTTCGCGCTCCCGCTCACCCCGCGGGACGGCGCCCCGGCCGGGCACGCCCACCTGCTCACCCTCGCCGCCCAGGCGTGGACGCGGGGCGCCGCCCTCGATCCCGCGGCCGTCCACGGCGACCGGGACGTCCACCGCGTGCCGCTGCCCACCCAGCCCTTCGAACGCCGCCGCCACTGGGTGGACCCCGGCAGCCACGGCCCCGCCGCACCGGCCGGCCGGGACGACGACCGGCTGCTGCACCGGTTCGACCCGGCCGACCCCGAGCACAACGTGCGCCTCGTCACCGACTACCTCACCGGGGAGGTCGGCAAGGTGCTCGGCGGCCGTGACCGCGCCGCCCTCGACACCAACCTCTTCGACCTGGGCCTCGACTCGCTGGTCCTGATCGAGGTCGTCGCCAAGCTCGGCGAGCAGCTCGACTTCGAGGTCCCGGCCACGGCCTTCGTCGAGTTCCCCACCATCCGCTCCTTCGTCGGCAACCTCGCCGAGCTGATGGGCCTGGCCCCGGCCCCCGGCGGCGCGCCGGCCGAACCGGCCCGCGTCTCCCGGCGCGCCCAGCGGGCCGCGGCGCGCGCCGCGGACCCGGCCTGACCCCCGGCGGCCCCGGACGTCCCGCACCGGCCGCCACCTCAACCGGCCGGGGCCGGCCACGGCCCCGGCCGGCCCGCCTCCCGGCGGCGAACTCCCGGCCCGCGGCGGCCGATCGAAGACCTGAGAGAGAGCAACTGTGGACGACAAGCGCAAGCTGCTGCTGAGCCTGCTGGCCGCCCGCGACCCGGGCCAGACCCCGGCGGCCGGCGACGGCGTGGCGATCGTCGGCGTCTCCGGCCGCTACCCGCTGGCCGGCACCACCGGCGAGCTGTGGGAGAACCTGCGGACGGGCCGGCACTGCATCCGGGAGGTGCCCGCCGACCGCTGGGACGCCGACGCGCACCACGACCCCGCCGGGACCCACGGCAGCTACAGCAAGTGGGCCGGGTTCATCGACGACGTCGACAAGTTCGACCCGCTCTTCTTCCAGATCTCGCCCGCCGACGCCGAGGCCATGGACCCGCAGGAACGCCTCTTCCTGCAGACCGCCGCCGCCGTCCTGGACGACGCCGGCCACCCGGCCGCCCGGCTCGCCGCACGCGGACCGGTCGGCGTCTTCGTCGGCGTCATGAACAACAACTACGAATGGATGGGCGGCGAGGCGAACGCGCGCGGCGTGCGCACCGACGCCCACTCCAACCACTGGTCGATCGCCAACCGGGTGTCCTACACCTTCGACTTCACCGGCCCCAGCCTCGCCGTCGACACCGCCTGCTCCGCCTCGCTCACCGCCGTCCACCTGGCCTGCGAGAGCATCCGGGCGGGGGAGTGCCGGGCCGCCGTCGCGGGCGGGGTCAACCTGATCCTGCACCCCATGCACCTGCGCATGCTGGCCGACCGCGGGATGATCTCCCGCGACGACCGGCTGAAGAGCTTCGGCGCCGGCGCCGACGGCTTCGTGGACGGCGAGGGCGTGGGCGCCGTGCTGCTGCGGCCCCTCGCCGACGCCGTCGCCGACGGCGACCGCGTGCTCGGTGTCATCCGCGGCTCCGCCATCAACGCGGGCGGCAAGACCGGCGGTTACACCGTGCCCAGCGCCGCCGCGCAGGCCGAGGTGATCCGCGGCGCGCTGCGGCGCGCCCGGGTGGAGCCGGCCGGAGTCGGCTACGTGGAGGCCCACGGCACCGGCACCCCGCTCGGCGACCCCATCGAGATCGCCGGCCTCGCCGAGGCGTTCGGCGGCCGGTCCGGCGCCGAGCGGCCGGCCGTCGCCGTCGGCTCCGTGAAGTCCAACATCGGCCACCTGGAGTCCGCGGCCGGCATCGCCGGACTGACCAAGGTGCTGCTCCAGCTGCGCCACCGCGCGCTGGCCCCGTCGCTGAACTCCGCCCGCCGCAACCCCGACATCGACTTCTCCGGCACCCCCTTCGAGATCCAGCAGGCCCTCGCCCCCTGGACACCCGTGGAGCCGGGCACCCCGCTGCGCGCGCTGGTCAGTTCCTTCGGCGGAGGCGGCGCCAACGCCTGCGTCCTGGTGGAGGAGTACCTGCCGGACACCGCCGAACAGGGGCCCGCCGCCCCGGACGGCGAGCAGCTGCTGGTGCTCTCCGCGAAGAGCGAGGACCGGCTGCGCGCCTGCGCCGCCGACCTGGCCGCCCACCTGCGCCGGGCCGGTGAACCGGCCCCGGACGCGGACCCCGGCCAGGCGCTCGCCGAGGCGCAGCGCCTGTGCCTGGACCTCGCCGCGCGCATCATCGGCGTACCCGCCGAACACCTCGATCTGGGCACCGACCTGGCCGAGTGCGGGTTCTCCGTCACCGAACGCGCCCGCTACCACGAACTGCTCGCCGCCGAACTGGACGGCGAACCGCCCGCCGCCCTCGGCACGGCGGCCACCATCGGCGCCGTCGCCGGCGCGGTGGCGGCCGTACGGCGACCGGCGCCCGCCACCGCGCCCCCACCCGGCGAGCCGCGGCTCGCCGACGTCGCCCACACCCTCCAGTCGGGCCGCACCGCCCACGAGTTCCGCCTCGCCCTGTCCGCCCGCCGGTTCTCCGAGGCCGCCGCCGCGCTGGAGACGTACGCCGCCGGGGGCACCGACGCCCGGATCACCACCGCCCGCGCCACCCGCGCCCGGGTCGTCCTCACCGGCGCCGAGGCAGAGGCGCTGCAAGAGGCCCTGCGGGTACGGGACTTGACGGCGGTCGCCGAGCGGTGGGTCGCCGGCGCCGACGTCGACTGGTCCCGCGTCACCCCCGCGGCGGCCAGACGGACCGAGCTGCCCTCCTACCCGTTCGAACGCAAGCGGTACTGGATACCCCAGCCGCCCGCCACCCCCGCCACCCCCGCCACCCCCGCGACGCCCGCCGCCGAACCCGCCGTGGAGCTACCGGACTTCTACCGCCCGGTGTGGGTGCGCGAGGCCGCCCCCGCCGATCCCGCCGCCCCGCGTGCCCGCCGGACCGTGGTCCTGGTGACCGCCGCCTCACGGCGGCTCGGCGAGGCGATCGCGGCCCGCGACCCGCTCGCCCGCGTCGACCTCGTCGCGCTCGACGAACAGCCCCTGGAGGCCTGGCTGAAGGCCACCGAGGGCGCCGACCTGGTGATCCACCTCGGCGGTGCGGGCGCCGCCGTCACCGACGCCGTCGGTCTCGGCCAGGCCCGCGAGCACCTGCGGCACGGCCCGCTGTCCCTGTTCCACCTGGCGCGCGCCCTCGCCCCCACCCGCCTCGTCGTGGTCACGAGTGACGTGCACGCGGTCGCGGGCGGCACCGCCGCCAACCCGTTCGCCGCCGGGCTGCACGGACTGCTCCAGGTCGTCGCCAAGGAGCGGCCCGACCTGAGCGTCGGCGCCCTGGACTACGCCGGCGCCGACCTCGACGGCGACCGGGCCACCGAAGCCCTCGTGGACGCCGTGCTGGCCGTCCCCGCCGACCCCGCGGGACGCACCGTCGCCCTGCGCGGCGGGGTCCGCTACGTCCGCCGCCTCGGCCGGGTCACCCTGCCCGAACCCGGCCCCGTCTTCCGGGACCGCGGCGTCTACCTGCTCGTCGGCGGCACCGGGGGCATAGCCCAGGAACTCAGCCGCCACCTCGCCCGGCACCACCGGGCCCGCCTGGTCTGGTTCAGCCGCAACGAGCCCGGCCCGGCACAGCGCGCCGTCGCCGAGGAGATCCGCGGCCTCGGCGGCGACGTCACCCACGTACCCGGCGACGCCTGCTCGGTCGCCGACCTGACCGCCGCCGTCGAAGAAGCACAGCGCCGGTACGGTGCCCTGCACGGCGTCGTGCACGCCGCCATGGCCTTCGACAACCACCCGCTGGCCGAACTGGACGAGGCCGCCTTCACCGCCGCCATCCAGGTCAAGACCGTCGGCGCCGCCGCGCTCGCCGCCGCCGTGGCGGGCCGGCCGCTGGACTTCCTGGCCTACTTCTCCTCGGCCGGCTCCTTCGGCAGCTTCGCCGGCAACGGCGCCTACATCTGCGCCTCAGCCACCGAGGACGCCTACGCCCTGTTCCTGCGCGACCGGCTGCCCCACCCCGTCACCGTCGTCAACCAGGGGTACTGGGGCCAGGTCGGCTCCGGTGCGCGACCGGGCCTCGCCGAGATCTTCGCCGGACTCGGCATCCGCGACTTCGGCCCCGCCGAGGGCATCGCCGCCGTACGCAGGGTCCTCGGCAGCGGACTGCCCCAGGCGATGCCGATCCGCGCCGGACGGCGCGCCCTGGAGGCCATGGGCCACGACCCGGCCCTGGACGGCGAACTCGCGGCCGGCGGCCACCCCGCCACCCTCGCCGGGGCCGCCGCGGGCCTGGCGGCCGGACCGGGCCCGGACCCCGCCGCCCGCCGCGTCCTCACCGGATACGAGGAACTGGAGGCGGTCTCCGCGCCCATGCTGCTCGGCGTCTACCAGCGCATGGGCGTCCTGCGGCGCTCCGGCGAGCGGCACGGCGCCGGGGAACTGCGCACCCGCCTCGGCATCCTCGACCGGTTCGCCCGCCTGCACGAGGCACTGCTCAACATCCTCACGGACGCCGGCTACCTCACCCGCGACGGCGACCGGATCACCACCACCGCGGCGGTCGACACCGTGGACCAGGCCGAGGCCGCCGGACGCTGGGAGGCGGAGTTCGACCGGATCGCCGCCGCGCACCCCGACATCGAGCCCACCGTCACCCTCAACCGGCTCTTCCTCGACGCCTACCCGCGCATCCTGCGCGGCGAGGTGGGCGCCACCGAGATCATGTTCCCCGGCTCCTCGATGAAGCTGGTGCAGAACTTCTACAAGGGCAACCCGCTCACCGACTCCTTCAACGTCCTCGTCCGCGACACCGTCCGGCACTTCCTCGACGCCCGGCTGCCACAGCTTCCGGCCGGCCGCGGCGTCGAGGTGGTCGAGCTGGGCGCCGGCACCGGCGCCACCAGCGAACGCGTCCTGCCCGCCCTGGCACGGCACGAAGGCCGCGTCGGCTACACCTTCACCGACATCTCCCCCCGCTTCCTGGAACACGGCCGCGAACGCTTCGCCGAGCGGTACCCCTTCGCCCGCTTCCAGGTGCTCAACCTCGAACGCGGCCTGACCGAACAGGGCTTCACCCCGGCCACCGCCGACCTGGTGCTCGCCACCAACGTCGTGCACGCCACCAGCGACCTGCGGGCCACCCTGCGCAAGGCCAAGGCCCTGCTGCGCCCCGGCGGCTGGCTGGTGCTCAACGAACTGACCTCCGTACGGCCCCTGCTCACCATCGGCGGCGGCGTCCTGGAGGGCTGGTGGGCGTTCGGGGACGGCGAACTGCGGCTGCCGGACTCGCCGCTGGCCTCCCCCGAGGGCTGGACGCGGCTGCTGCACGAGGAGGGCTACGCCCCCGTCACCGCCCTCGGCGCCGACGACCCGGCGCTGGGACAGACCGTGCTGGTCGCCGAGAGCGACGGCATCGTGCTCACCCCGGACCCGGCCGCCCGTACCGCCCCGGCCCCGTCCCGTCCCGCCGAGCCGCGGGCCGCCCGGGCCCCGGCCGAGCCGGCCGGCCCGGCCTCCGGCACGGACGGTGGCGACGGTGGCGATGGTGGCGTGGGCGAGCGGCTGCGCGAACTCGTCGAGGGCGTACTGAAGCTGGACGAGCGGATCGACGCCGACCGGCCGCTCGCCGACTACGGCTTCGACTCGCTCAGCGGCATGAAGATCGTCGCCGCCGTGGACGAGACGTTCGGCGTCGCCGTGCCGCTCGGCGACTTCTTCGAACGCCCCACCCTGCGCGAACTGACCGCCCACCTCACCGCCGGCCGGCTGGCCGACGCGGCCGCCCCGCGGCCCGACCGGGCCGACGCCGCACCGGCCCCGGCCGAAGAACGGCGCGAGGACCCCGGTCCGGGCGCCGCCGCGGCCGCCGAACTCGTCCTGCGCCCCAGGACCGACGCGGAGAGTTGCGTCCACCCGCTGAGCGAGGGCCAGCGCGCGCTGTGGGTGATCGAGCAGATCGCCCCCGGCACCTACGCGTACAACCTGCCCCTCGCCCTCTGGCTCGACCGGGACCTCGACGTCCTCGCGCTGCGCACCGTCCTCCAGGACCTCGTCGACCGGCACGACGCACTGCGCGCCACCGTACGCACCGGCGACGACGGCACGCCGTACGTCCGGGTCGCGGCCGAGCCCGAACTGCCCTTCCAGCAGGTCTTCCTGACCTCCGTCACCGAAGACGACCTGCGCGGGCGGATGCGCGCCGACCTGCGCCGCCCCTTCGAACTGTCCACCGGACCACTGGTACGGGCCACGCTCTACACCCTCGGAGACGGCCGCAACGCCCTGCTGCTCACCTTCCACCACGCGGTCTTCGACGGCGTCTCCATCGCCCTGCTGCTGCGCGAACTGGAGCGCGGCTACCGCGCGGTCCGCGCCGGGCTGGCACCGGACCCGCGGCGCCCCGCCCGCGGCTACGCCGACTTCGCCGCCTGGCAGCGAGACCTGCTCGCCGGCGACGAGGGCGCACGGCTGCGCGCCTACTGGACCGAACGGCTGGGCGGCCGCCGCACCGCCGTGCCGCTGCCGCTGGACCGGCCCCGCCCCGCCGTCCCCGGCCACCGCGGGGCGAGCCTTGACGGGCACATCCCGGCGGACGTCACGGACCGGGCCCGCGCGCTCGCGTCGGCGGAGCAGACCTCGCTGTTCGGCGTGGTCCTCGCGGCCTGGTTCGCGCTGCTGCACCGCTACGCCGACCAGGACGACATCGCCGTGGGCACCCCCACCGCGGGCCGGCCGCCGAGCGGCTACGACGACGTGCTCGGCTACTTCATGAACATGGTGGTGCTGGCCGAACGCGTCGACGGCGGCGAGGAGTTCCGCCGGCTCCTCGGCCGGGTCCACCGGACGGTACTGGACGCCCTGGAGCACAGCGCCTACCCGCTGATCACCCTCGCCGAGGACCTGCGCCGGGCCGACCCCGAGACCGGCACCCCGTTCAACGTCGCCTTCTACTTCCAGAACTGGACGCGCGCCGCCCGGACCGGCGACGGCGCGGACGCCGTCGTCCTCGGCCCGGTCGAAGGCGTCCACCAGGAAGGCGAGTTCGACCTCACCCTGGAGGTGGTCGAGCAGGCCGAGGGCTGCCGCTACACCCTGAAGTACGACCCCGGCCTGTTCGACGAGGCCACCGTGGCCCGGCTCGGCGAGCACTTCGCCACCCTGCTGGCCGCGGCCGTGGACCGGCCCGCCACCGCCGTCGGTGAACTGGACCTGCTCACCGCCGCCGAACGGGCCCTGCTCACCGCGCCCGCGCCCGCCGACTACCCCGAGGACACCCTCGTCTGGCAGCTCGTGAAGCGCCAGGCCGAGGCACGTCCCGACGCCACCGCCGTCCGCCACCGCGGCACCGCGCTGACCTACCGCGAACTCACCGCACGCGTCGACGCGCTCGCCGCCCGGCTCACCGCGGCCGGCGTCGGCCGCGGCCGCACCGTGGGCGTCCTGCTGCCGCGCGACGCGGACCTTCCCGTCGCGCTGCTCGCCGTCCAGGCCGCCGGCGGCACCTACGTGCCGCTGGACCCCGCCTACCCGCGCGACCGGCTCGCCTACATGGCCGAGGACGCCAAGCTGCACCTGATGCTCACCCACTCGTCCGTGACGGGTGACCCGGGCGGTGTGCCACGGCTCGTCACCGACACCGCCGAACAGCCGCCCGCCCTGCCCTCACCGGGCCCGGCCGGCCCGTCCGACACCGCCTACGTCATCTACACCTCCGGCTCCACCGGCCGCCCCAAGGGCGTGTGCGTCCCGCACCGCGCCCTGACCAACTTCCTGTGGTCGATGGCCCGCGAACCCGGCTGCGGGCCGGGCGACACCCTGCTGGCCCTGACCACCGTCTGCTTCGACATCTCCGGTCTCGAGCTGTACCTGCCGCTGATCACCGGCGCGACGGTCGAGATCCTCCCGGCCGAGGACGCCCGGGACGGCCTGCGGCTGCGCGAGGCGCTGGAGGCGAGCGCGGCCACCGTCGTCCAGGCCACCCCGGCCACCTGGAACATGCTCCTCGCGGCCGGCTGGCGGGGCGACGCCCGGCTGAAGGTGCTGTGCGGCGGCGAGGCGCTGCCCGCCGAGACCGCCGAGGCCCTGCTCGCCGGGAACCAGGAGGTGTGGAACCTCTACGGGCCCACCGAGACCACCATCTGGTCCGCGGCCCGCCGCCTCGCTCCCGGCGAGCGCGTCACCATCGGCACGCCCATCGCCAACACCGTCCTGCACGTCCTGGACGGCGCCCGCAGGCCCGTCCCCACCGGAGTGGCCGGTGAGCTGTACATCGGCGGCCACGGCGTCGCCGACGGCTACCTCGGACGGCCCGAACTGACCGCCGAGCGCTTCCTGCCCGACCCGTCCGGCGCCGGACCCGACGCCCGGGTGTACCGCACGGGCGACCTGGTGCGCCGCCTCGCGGACGGCCGGATCGAGTACCTCGGCCGGATCGACTCCCAGGTCAAGGTGCGCGGCTTCCGGGTGGAGCTGGAGGAGATCGAGGCGACCCTGCGCCGCGTCGACGGCGTCCGCGAGGCGGTCGTCGTGGCCCGGGGCGCCGCCGCGGGCTCGCACACCCTGCTCGCCTGCTACGTCCTCGACGACGGCGCGGCCGAACCCACCCGTGACCGGCTCGGCGCCTGGCTGCCCGAGCACATGGTCCCGGAGACCCTGCTGCGCGTCACCGGGTTCCCGCGCACCCTCAACGAGAAGGTGGACCGGGGCACCCTCGCCGCCCTGCCGCTCCCCGAACTGCGCGCCCGCTTCGGCGCCGGGCCCGCGCGCCGGGAACCGGCGCCCGCCGCGCCGCCCGCCCCCGAAGGCGGCCGGGCGGCGCTCGAGGCCGACCTGGCCCGCATGGTCGCCGGCCTGACCGGCCTGCGCCCCGAGGACATCGGCACACACACCCCGCTCGGCGAGACGGGCATGAACTCGGTGAGCTTCACCGCCCTCAGCGCCGAACTGCGCAAGGCCTACGGCATCACCGTCTACCCGACCCTCTTCTACCGCCGGGGCACCCTGCACGCCCTCGCCGAGCACCTGTGGCAGGAGCACTCCCACGAGCTGCCCGCCCGCTTCGCCACGGCGGGCACGGACAGCGGGACGCCTGGCCCGGACGACGCCGGCGCGCGCGAGACGGCCGTGACCCCGGACCCGAGCGCGTCCCGCACCGGGGCGCCGGGCACCTCCGGCGACGCGCGGCACAACCCGGCCGGCGCCGACGTCGCCGTCATCGGGATGGCGGGCCGGCTGCCCGGCTCCGCCGACCTGGAGGAGTTCTGGGCGCATCTGGCCGCCGGGGACGACCTGGTCGGCGAGATCCCCGCCGACCGCTGGGACTGGCGCGACCACCCGCGCTCCCGTTCCCGCTGGGGCGGCTTCGCGCCCGGCGTCGACCGGTTCGACGCCGCGTTCTTCGGCATCTCGCCCCGCGAGGCCGAACTCATGGACCCGCAGCAGCGGTTGATGCTGGAGACGGTGTGGTCGGCCGTCGAGGACGCCGGGTACCGGCCGTCCGAGCTGGCCGGGAAGCGCGTCGGCGTGTTCGTCGCCGTCACCAACTCCGACTACCTGGAGGTGCAGCGGGCCGCGGGACGCGGCACCGAGGGCCACACCCTCACCGGCGCCGCCCTCTCCGTCATCCCCAACCGGGTGTCGTACCTGCTGGACCTGCGCGGCCCCAGCATCGCCGTCGACACCGCCTGCTCCGGCTCGCTCACGGCCGTCCACCAGGCCTGCGCCGCCCTGCGCGACGGCACCTGCGACCTGGCCATCGCGGGCGGTGTCAGCCTCATCCTGGCCCCCGGTGTGTACGAGGCGCTGAGCCAGGGCGAGATGCTCAGCCCCGACGGCCGCTGCAAGGCGTTCGACAGCCGCGCCGACGGCTATGTGCGCGGCGAGGGCGCGGGCGTGGTCCTGCTCAAGCCGCACGAACGGGCCCGCCGGGACGGCGACGCCGTGCACGCCGTGATCAAGGCCGCCGCCGTCAACCACGGCGGCCGGACCACCTCGCTCACCGCCCCCAACCCCGACGCCCAGGCCGACCTGCTCGTCGACGCCTACCGGGGCGCCGGGGTGCCGCTGGACACCGTCGGCTACATCGAGGCGCACGGCACCGGCACCGCGCTCGGCGACCCGATCGAGACCACCGGCCTGAGCACCGCGTTCCGGCGGATCCGGGCCGAACAGGGGCTCGCTGAGACCGCGCGGCCCTGCGCCATCGGCTCGGTGAAGACCAACATCGGCCACCTGGAGGCCGCCGCCGGCATCGCGGGGCTGTTCAAGGTGGTCCTCGCGCTGCGGCACGGCACGATCCCGGCCAGCCTGCACTTCCGCGAGCGGAACCCCTATCTGGAGCTCGACGGCGGCCCGTTCGAGGTCGCCGCCACCGCCCGGCCCTGGCCGCGTCCGCGGGACGCCGCCGGAGCGGAGCAGCCGCGCCGCGGCGGCGTCAGCTCCTTCGGCTTCGGCGGGGCCAACGCGCACATCGTCCTGGAGGAACCACCCATGCCGGATGCCCGCGACGACAGCCCGGCCGAGCAGCTCTTCGTGCTGTCCGCCCGCGACGGCGAGGCTCTGCGCCGCTCCGCCCAGCGGCTCGCCGACCACCTCGGGCGGCACGACGTCCCGGCCGCCGACCTCGCCCACACCCTGCAGACGGGCCGCGAGCCCATGGCGCACCGGCTCGCCGTCGTCGCGGACAGCGCCGCCGGGCTGCGTGCCGAACTGCTGGCGCACCTGGCCGGGCGGCCCTCGGCGGTGCGCACCGGCCGGGCGGCGGACGGCCGCCCGGGCACCCCGGCCGCCGGCCCCGGCGACCCGCGGGGCCTCGCCGCCGACTGGCTGCGCGGCGCCGACGTCGACTGGTCCGCCCTGCACCGGGGCGCCCGCCGCCGGGTCCACCTGCCGGCCTACCCCTTCGCCGGGCCCCGCCACTGGGCGGCATCCGGCACCGCCGCGCCGGCCGTCTCCACCGCCCCGGCCGTCTCCACCGCTCCGGAAGCCGCCGCCGGTCCGGGCGCACCCGCCCGTCTGCACCCCACCCTCCTGGACACCGACGTCTCCATCCCCGGTGAGCACGTGTACGCCAAGACGCTGACCGGGGACGAGTTCTTCCTGCGCGATCACGTCGTCGGCGGCGAGCGCGTCCTGCCCGGCGTGGCCTACCTGGAGATGGGCCGCCTGGCCGGCGAACTCGCCGCCGCCGGCACCCCCGTACGCGCGGTGGACGACCTGGTGTGGGCCGCGCCGGTGCGGCTCCCGGCGGGCCGGGCCGAGCACCGGCTGACCGTCCGGGTCACCGGTGACGGCGCGCACCACTCCTTCGAGGTGTGCGGCGACGGCGAGGGCGCACCGGTGCACGCCGCCGGCACCCTCCGCCTCGACGCACCGGCCCACCGCCCCGCCCAGGCCGACCCGGCCGGCATCCGCGCCCGCTGCCCCCGCGTCACCACGGGGGCGGACTGCTACGCGGGCTTCACCCGGCTCGGCTTCGCCTACGGCCCCGCCTTCCAGGTGATCGAGGAGATCGCCGAGGGCACGGACGAGGTGCTGGCCACCCTGGTGCTGCCCGAGGCGCTGCACGCCGACGCCGGCGCGTACGCCTTCCACCCGGCGCTGCTCGACGCCGCCCTGCAGACGGCCGGCCGTCTGGTACCGGGCGCCGGCGACCCCGCGGGCCCGGCGCCGTACCTGCCGTTCTCGCTCGGCGCGGCCCGGCTCCACACCCCGCTGCCCAGGCGGGTGTTCGCGCACGCCACACCGGCCGCGCGCCCGGCCCCCGAGGGATCGCTCGCCTTCGACGTGGCCCTGCTCGACGAGCACGGCACGGCCGTCGTCACCCTGGAGTCCTTCACCCTGCGGGCCCTGCCCACGACCGGCGCCGTGGCCGCCTTCGAACCAGGGTGGCAGCCCGCGCCCCGGCGCCGGCCGGGCCCGGCCGGCACGGTCCTGCTGCTGGCCCCCGCCGACGGCACCGCGGCCACGCCCGACGCGGCCGCCCTCGCCGCCGCGCTGCGCACGGCCGGTGCCGAGGTGCGCCGCCTCACGCCGGGCCCGGGCTTCGACGCCGCGGCGGCCGTTCGTGCCGCGGGGACCGGCCCGGTCCGCGTCCTGCACCTGTCCGCGGGCGAACCGGACTGCGGGGCGGCGGTGGAGTCCGGCTTCCACACCGCGCTGGCCTTCCTGAGGGCCTGGCAGCCCGACCGGCACGACGCGCTGACCTACCTCCACGTCCACCAGGAGCCGGCCGCGTCGCCCGCCGACCCGGCCCTGGCCGCCTTCGCGCGCTCGGTCCGCCTGGAGCACCCGGCCATCGCCTTCGGCGTCCTCGCGGTCGCGGCCGGCACCCCGGCCCGGGACGTCGTCGCCGAACTCCTCGCCGAGGGCGGCCCGGAGACCGAGGCACGGCTCACGCCGGACGGCCCCGAGCGCCGTTCCTGGCACCGGACCGCGCTGCCGGCCGTCTCCGGCTCGGCGTTCACCGGCGCGGGCGCGCACATCGTCACCGGCGGCACCGGCGCGCTCGGCCTGCTCGCCGCCGAGCACATCGCCGCCGCCCGCCGCGCGGCCGGGGTGACCGGCGGCGGCATCGTCCTCGCCGCCCGCACCGCCCCCGACGCCGCGACGCGGGCCCGCGTCGACGCCCTCGGCGCCCGCGTCGTGCTCGCCGACGTCGCCGACCCGCGGGACGTGCGCGCGCTGATCGACGCGGCGCGCGGCGCGTACGGTCACGTCAGCGGTGTCCTGCACGCCGCCGGTGTGCTGCGCGACGGGCTGCTTCGCGGCAAGGAACGCGCCGACGCGGACGCCGTGCTGGCGGCCAAGGTGCGCGGCACCACCCTGCTGGACGAGGCCACCGCCGGCGAGCCACTGGACTACTTCGTCGTCTACTCCTCCGCCGCGGCCGCGTTCGGCAACGCCGGCCAGACCGACTACGCCTTCGCCGGCGGCTTCCTCGACCGCTTCGCCGAGCAGCGGGAGGAGCGGCGCCGGGCGGGCACCCGCCGGGGCCGCACCCTCTCCGCCGCCTGGCCGGTGTGGTCCGAGGGCGGTATGCGCATCGACGCCAAGGCCGAGGAGTACATGGACCGCGCGCTCGGCATGCGCCCGCTGGCCACCCGTCCCGCCCTGGACGCGCTGGAGCGGGCCCTCGCCGGCACCGCGCCGGCCCTGCTGCTCGCCCCCGGCGACCCGGCCCGCGTCCTCACCGCCCTCTCCGGCCCCACGGCCGCGCCGCCCGCAGCACCCCGGCCCGGTGCCGACGCCGCGTCAGGCTCCGCCGCCGGATCGCGAGACGAGGCCGAGCGGCTGGTCCTGCGGCTGCTGGCACAGGAGCTGAAGACGCCGGAGGCGGACATCACGGTCACCGAGCCCTTCGACCGGTACGGAGTGGACTCCCTGATCACGATGAGCCTCATCCGCGGCCTGGAACAGCACGTCGGACCGCTGTCGAAGACCCTGCTCTTCGAGCACGTGACCGTCCGAGACCTGGCCGCCCACCTCGCCGCCGCCCATCCCGCCGCCTTCGCCGCGGCCGCACCGGCGATCACGGGGAACGCACCCGCGGCCCCCGGCACCGAGCCGCCGGCCGCCGGTACCGGGCGGCCCGCCCCGGCTGCGCAGACGGTCCGCGCCGCCCCCACCGGCGGCGCGGACGACATCGCCGTCATCGGCGTCGCCGGGCGCTACCCCCAGGCCGGCGACGTCACCGAGTTCTGGCGCAACCTGCGCGCCGGCCGCGACAGCGTCGAGGACATCCCGGGCGACCGCTGGGACCACGGGGTCTTCTACGACCCGGACAAGTCGGCCACCGGCAGGACGTACGGCAAGTGGGGCGGCTTCGTGCCCGGCGCCGACCGCTTCGACCCGCTGTTCTTCCGGATGTCGCAGATCGAGGCCGAGCACACCGACCCGCAGGAGAGGGTGTTCCTGGAGACGGTCTGGCACCTGCTGGAGGACGCCGGCTGCACCCGCGAGCGACTGCGCGGGGCGCGCACCGGCGTGTTCGTCGGCATGATGTACGGCCACTACCAGCTCTACGGCGTGCGGGACGCGCTGCGTGGCGAGGGCTTCGCGACCTCCTCGTCGTACGCCTCCGTCGCGAACCGGGTGTCGTACTTCTTCGACTTCACCGGCCCCAGCGTCGCCCTGGACACCATGTGCTCCTCGTCGCTGGTCACCATCCACCAGGCCTGCCTGGCCATCCGCAACGGCGATTGCGACGTCGCGGTGGCGGGCGGGGTCAACATCTCCAGCCACCCGGTGAAGTTCCTCCAGCTCGCCCAGCGCGGCTTCCTCGCGGAGGACGGCCGCTGCCGCAGCTTCGGCGAGGGCGGCACCGGCTACGTCCCGGCCGAGGGCTCCGGCGCCGTGCTGCTCAAGCGCCTCGACGCGGCCGTCGCCGACGGCGACCGCGTACTCGCCGTGGTCAAGGCGTCCGCCGTCAACCACGGTGGCGCGGGCGCCGGTTACAGCGTCCCCAACCCCCGGGCACAGGGCGACCTGGTGCGGGCCGCGCTGGACCGCGCCGGACTGCGCCCCGCCGACCTCGACTACCTGGAGGCGCACGGCACCGGGACCGCGCTCGGTGACCCGGTCGAGGTCAACGGCATGCTGCGGGCCTTCGAGGGCGACCTGCCCGAGCGGCTGCCCATCGGCTCGGTCAAGTCCAACATCGGGCACGCCGAGTCGGCCGCCGGCATCGCCGCGATCACCAAGGTGCTGCTGCAGATGCGGCACGGCGAGCTGGTCCCGTCCCTGCACGCCGCCCGCCTCAACCCGAACATCGACTTCACGTCGACCCCGTTCGAGGTCCAGCGCGAGCGGGCGCCCTGGCCCCGCCGGGTGACGGCGGACGGCGCCGACCGGCCGCGGACCGCGGGCGTCAGCTCCTTCGGCGCGGGCGGCACCAACGCCCACATCATCCTTCAGGAGTACCTCGGCCCCGACGCGCCCGTCCCCACGGCCCCGGCCGGTCCCCAGCTGGCGGTCCTCTCCGCCCGGGACGCCGGCCGGCTGCTCGCGCAGGCCCGGCGCCTGGCCGCCCACCTGCGCGCGGAGACCGGCTCGGCGACGGCCCAGCAGGTCGCCTGGACCCTGCAGACCGGGCGCGAGGCCATGGCGCACCGGCTCGCCGTCCTCTTCGGGGAACTGCCCGAACTCATAGCCCGTCTTGAGGAGTTCGCGGCCGGCGGCAGTCCCGCCGGAAGCTGGACCGGCGTGGCAGACCCGCGCCGGCCCGCCCCCGGCACACCGCAGGCCGCCGACCCCGCCGCCCTGGCCGACGCCTGGACCCGGGGCCAGACCGTCGACTGGACGGTCCTGCACCGCGGCGGCCATCCGGGCCGGGTGGCCCTGCCCGGCTACCCCTTCGACGGGGACCGGGTCTGGCTGGCCGCGGCCGACGCCGAACTGGCCGCCCTCACCGGCGCGCCGGCGGACGGGGGCCTGCTCCTCACCCGGCGGTGGACGCCCGCCCCGCCCGTCGCCCGCACGGCGCGGCCCGGCCTGACCGCCGTCCTGGCCGCACCCGGCACCGAGGCACTGGCCGCCCGGCTCGCCGCCCTCCTGCCCGCCGCCGAGGTGCTCACCACCGACCGGCTGGACGCTGAACTCGGCGCCGACGGCACCCGCTGGGACCGCTTCGACGCCGTCGTCGACCTGGCGGGCTGCGCCGGCACCGGTCCGGCCCCCGACCACACCACGCTGCCCACCTGGCTGCGCTGGCTCCAGCACCTCGTCGACCGCGGCCGCCGTGACCTGCGCGCGCTGCTGGTCACCCGCGTCACCCCCGAGGGCGCGCCCGGCCTCGGCGGCGCGGCCCGCATCGGCCTGTACCGGATGCTGCAGAGCGAGTACCGCCATGTCCGCTCCCGCCACCTGGAGATCGACGGCACGGCCGGCGACGACCGGCTCTGCCGCTGGGTGGCCGACGAACTGTGCCACGACGACGAGCCCGCCGAGGTCGCCTACCGCGACGGCGTCCGGCACCTGGCCCGGCTCGCGGAGGAGCCCGGCGGGGCGGGCGCCGCGGCCCGCTTCCCGGCCGGCCACGTGCTCTGGGTCACCGGCGGTACGCGCGGCATCGGACTGCTGACCGCGCGTCACTTCGTCGCCGAGCACGGCGTGCGCAAGCTGGTCCTGACCGGACGCGAGGAACTGCCGCCGCGTGCCGAGTGGGCCACGCACATCGCCCAGGACGGCCCGCTGGGCCGCAAGCTGCGTCCGCTGGCCGAACTGGCGGACCGGGGCGTGGAACTGGAGGTCCTCGCGGTGCCGCTGGAGGAGCGCGAGGCGCTCGCCAAGGCCCTCGCCGACGTCCGCGGGCGGCTCGGCCCGGTCGGCGGCGTGGTGCACAGCGCGGGCGTCACCGACTTCGAGAACCCGGCGTTCGTGCGCAAGCCGCACTCCGGCGTCGCCCGTGTCCTCGGCCCGAAGGTGTTCGGCCTCGACGCCCTGCTGGAGGTGTTCCGGGACGAGCCGCTGGGCCTGTTCGTCGTGTACTCCTCCATCGCCGCGGCCGTGCCGGCCCTCGCGGTCGGCCAGAGCGACTACGCCATGGCCAACGCCTACCTGGACGCGGTCGCCCTGCACCGCCCCTACGGGCTGCCGCTGGTCAGCGTGCAGTGGCCGAGCTGGAAGGACACCGGCATGGGCGAGGCCCGCAGCGCCGCCTACCAGGCCTCCGGGCTGGCGGCGCTCTCCGACGAACAGGGACTCGCCCTGCTGGAGCGGGCCCTGGGCAGCGGCGCCAGGGTGGTCATGCCCGTCGTGCCGCGCCCGGACGCCGACTTCGACCCGGGACGCCTGACCGCCCGCCGCCTGGACCCGGCACCGGCCGCCTCCACGGCCCTCGATGCGCCCGCGCCCACGGCGCCCACGGCGCCCACGGCGCCCGCCGTGCCCGCCGTGCCCGCCGTGCCCGCCGAAGGAGCGGACGGGGACGCCCAGGTGCGTGCGGCGGTCGGCGCGGCCGCCTCCTGGCTGCTCGACCGGCTCGCCGAGGAGCTGCGCTTCGACCGCGCCCGGCTCTCCGGTGACGTGCCGGTCCAGGACTACGGCATGGACTCGATCATGGTGTCCCAGCTCGTCCAGTCCGTCGCCAAGCGCCTGGACGTCTCCGTCGACCCGTCGGCCCTGCTCGAACACCCGACCGTCGACGCCTTCGCGGGGCACCTGGCCGAGGCGCACCGCACCGAACTCCTCGCCGTCTTCGGCACTCCGGCGCCGGAGACCACGCCCGCGACCGCACCGGCATCCGTCCCCGCACCGGGCCCCGCCCCGGCCGGGCTCCCGGCAGGCGCCCCCGCGGCCGGCGCCCCGCGCGGCCGGGACACCGCCCCGGCACCCACCCAGGCACCCACCCAGGCGCCCGCCCCGGCGTCCGCCGCGCCGAACGCGCCCACCGCGCCGACCGCGCCGGCGGACATCGCGGTCGTGGGCCTGTCCTGCCGCTTCCCCGACGCCGGTTCCGCCGACGCCTACTGGGAGTTGCTGCGTGAGGGCCGTTCGGCGCTGCGGCCGGTCCCCGAGGAGCGCTTCGGCCGCCCGCTCGGCCACCACGCCGGTCTGCTGCCGGACGTCCTGCGGTTCGACCCGGAGGCGTTCCTGCTGTCCGAGGCGGACGTGGCGGCCATGGACCCGCAGGCGCTGCTGCTGCTCGAAGAGGTCAACAGCGCCGTGCACCACGCCGGTTACCGGCCCGCCGACCTCAAGGGCCGCAGGATCGGCGTGTACGTCGGCGGCCGCGCCACCCACACCCCGGACCCGGCCGCGCTGGAGCGGTCCAGGAACCCGGTCGTGGTGACCGGGCAGAACTACCTGGCGGCGAACGTCTCGCAGTTCTTCGACTTCCAGGGCCCGAGCCTGGTCGTGGACACCGCCTGCTCCTCCGCGCTGGTCGCGATGGACACCGCCGTCCAGGCGCTGCGGTCCGGCTCGGTGGAGGCCGCGGTCGTCGCCGGGGTGAGCCTGCTCGCCGACGACCGGGCGCACCAGGTCTTCGGCCGGCGCGGACTGCTCAACCCAGGCCCGGAGTTCCACGTCTTCGACCGCAGGGCCGCCGGACTCGTCCTCGGCGAGGGCGTCGGCGTCGTGGTGCTCAAGCCGCTCGCGGCCGCCCGCGCCGCCGGCGACCGGGTGCTCGCGGTGCTGCGCGGCATCGCCGTCAACAACGACGGCCGTACGGCGGGACCCGCCACTCCCAACCTCCAGGCGCAGAAGGCCGTGATGACCGAGGCCCTCGCCCGCAGCGGCCACGCCCCGGGGGACATCGGCTGGGTGGAGACCAACGCCACCGGGGCCGCCGTCACCGACCTGCTCGAACTGAAGGCGATCGACGGCGTCTACGGCACCACCGCGCCCCGCTCGGCCCCGGTCGCCCTCGGCTCCGTCAAGCCGAACATCGGGCATCCGCTGGCCGCCGAGGGCATCGCCGCGTTCATCAAGGTGGTGCTGATGCTCCACCACCGCACCCAGGTGCCGTTCCGCTCCGGACAGGAGCCGCTGCCGCACTTCGACCTGGACGCCTCCGCGCTGTACTTCCCGCGCGCGGCGGCCCCCTGGCCGGCCACCGCCGAAGCCGCCGCGCTCAACTGCTTCGCGGACGGCGGCACCAACGCGCACCTGCTGCTCGCGCCCGCCCCGGCGGACCACCGCGCCACCCGCGCCCCGCTGCCCGGGCCGGCGCTCGACCGCACGGTCGTCGTACGGGGCGCCGGTGGCCGCTCCGGGGCCCCCGCCGGTCCCGCGGCACCCGCGGGGCCCGCACCGGCGGCCGAGCCCGCGACGGCGGGCCTGTTCTGGGACACGTACCGGTGAGCGGCACCGCCCCGGAAGCGCTGCCCGTGGTCTTCATGTTCTCCGGGCAGGGCTCGCAGTACTACGGGATGGGCCGGGAACTCTTCGCCGAGAACGAGGTGTTCCGCACCGCCCTGCGCCGCCACGACGCCGTCGTGGCCGAGGAGCTGGGCGAGTCCGTGCTCGCCCGGCTGTTCGACCCGGACCGGCGCCGCAACGACCCCTTCACCGACACCCGGCTCACCCACCCGGCGATCGTCATGATCGAGCTCGCCCTCGCCGAGACCCTGCGCTCGGCCGGGGTGGAGCCCGACCACCTGCTGGGCTCCAGCCTGGGCGAGTACGCCGCGGCCGCCGTGTCCGGCAGCATCGCGCCCGACACCTGCCTGCGGCTGCTGGTCCGCCAGGCAGAGGGGCTCGGGGCCGGTCCGCGCGGCGGCATGCTCGCCGTGCTCGCGGGGCCCGGGGTGCTGGACCGGGTGCCCGCGCTGCGGGCCTGCGAGGTCGCCGCCCGCAACTACCCGGGCCACTTCGTGGTCGCCGGCGCGGACGACGACCTCGACCGGGCCGAGGCCGCACTGCGCCGAGCCGACGTGCTGCACCAGCGCGTCCCCGTCGAGTACGCCTACCACTCCCGCCTGATGGACGAGGTGCTCGACGCGTGCCGGCCCTCGCTGGACGAGGTCGAGTTCGCCCCGCCGGCCCTGCCCTGGGTGTCCTGCGTGGACGGGGAGCCGGTCGAGCGGCCGAGCGCCGGGCACTTCTGGCAGGTGGCCCGCCGGCCCATCGAGTTCCAGCGGACCATGGACCGGATGCGCGCCCGCGGCGACTTCCTCTACCTGGACCTCGGCCCCTCGGGCACCCTGCACAACTTCGTCCGAGGCAACCTCCCGGCGGCCACGCGATCGAAGTCGCTCGCCCTTCTCAGCCCGTTCGGCCACGACCCGGGCCTGCTGGACAAGGCCCGCGAACTGGCCGCCCCGGCGACACGGAACCGACCGAAGACACCAAGGAAGGCACATCGCATGAAGGTCTACGGTTTCCCCGGCCAGGGGTCCCAGGCGCGGGGCATGGGCCGGCACCTGTTCGAGAAGTACCCCGAGCACACCGCGACCGCCGACCGGGTGCTCGGCTACTCCCTCGCCGAGCTCTGCCTGGACGACCCCGGACGGCGCCTGGGGCAGACGCAGTTCACGCAGCCCGCGCTCTACGCCGTCAGCGCCCTTGGCCACCTGGAGCGGCAGGCCGAGGACCCCGCGCCGGCCGACTACCTGATCGGCCACAGCCTCGGCGAGTACGTGGCCCTGTTCGCCGCCGGTGTCTTCGACTTCGAGACCGGGCTGCGCCTGGTGCAGCGGCGCGGCGCGCTGATGGCCCAGGCCGGTGGCGGCGGCATGGCGGCCGTGGTCGGTCTGGACGAGACGGGTCTGCCGCGCGTCCTGGCCGAGGCGGGCATCGAGGACGTCGACATCGCCAACCACAACGCCCCCGAGCAGCTCGTGCTCTCCGGTCCGCGCGAGTCCGTCGAGACGGCCTGCGCCGCCGTGGAGGCCGCGGGCGCCCGCGCGGTGCGGCTGAACGTCAGCGCCCCCTTCCACTCCCGCTACATGCGCGGTACGGCCGAGGAGTTCGCCCGCTTCCTCGACGGGTTCACCCTGCGGGCGCCGGACGTTCCGGTGCTGGCCAACGTGGACGGGCAGCCGTACGACCCCGACGCGATCAAGGAGACACTGACCGCGCAGATCGTCTCGCCGGTCCGCTGGACCGACACGGTGCGCCGGCTCATGGGCCACGGCGACTTCGACTTCGTGGAGATCGGGCCCGGCCGGGTGCTGACCAACCTGGTCGCGAAGATCAGGAACACCGCGGAGCCGCTGCCCGCCCCCACCCCGCGCCCGGTCCCGTCCGGGCCCGAGCGGCGCACCCCGGCCGCGTCCCCGGCGGCCACCGCCACCGAGTCACCGCTCACCGCTCCGGTCGCAGCCGCGGTGACCGCCGACACCCTGGGCGCCGCCACGTTCCGGGAGCGCTACGGCCTGCGCCGCGCCTACCTGCTGGGCTCGCTGTACGGCGGGATCTCGGGCCGCCGGATGCTGGGCGCGGCCTCGAAGGCGGGCCTGCTCGGCTTCCTCGGCACCGGCGGCCTGACCCTGGAGGAGGTCGACGGCAGGCTCCGGGAACTCGCCGGCGACCTGGGCCTCGGCGGCGCCTTCGGCGTCAACCTGCTCTACCGGCACGGCGCCCCGCAGGAGGAGTCGGCGCTGGTGGACCTGCTGCTGCGGCACGGCATCGACCTGGTGGAGGCCTCCGGCTTCCCGCTGATCACCCCGGCCCTGGTGCGGTTCCGGCTGAAGGGCGGCCGGATCATCGCCAAGGCCAGCCGTACCGACGTGGCAGCGGAGTTCCTGGCCCCGCCGCCCGAGCGGCTGGTCGCCCGGCTGGTGGAGACCGGCGAGGTCACCGCCGAGGAGGCGCGCGCGGCGGCCGGCCGGCCCATGGCGGACGACCTGTGCGTGGAGGCCGACGGCGGCTGGCTGACCAGCACCGCCGACCTGCTGACCCTGCTCCCCGCCGTGCTGCGGCTGCGCGACGCGGCCGCCACCGCGTCCGGACACCGGATCCACGTGGGCTGCGCGGGCGGCCTCGGCACCCCGGATGCGGTGGCCGCGGCGTTCCTGCTCGGCGCGGAGTTCGTGCTGACGGGCTCCGTCAACCAGTGCTCCGCCGAGGCCGCCACCAGCGCCGAGGTGAAGGACGTCCTGCAGGCGGCACGGGAGTACGACGTGGACACGGCGCCGTGGGGCGAGCTGTTCGAGTTCGGTACGCGGGCCCGCTATCTCAAGCGGGGCCTGTTCTTCCCGGCGCGGGCGTCCCGGCTGCACGAGTTGTGGCGCCGGCACGCCTCCGCGGCCGAGCTGGACGACGAGACCATGACGCAGATCCTCGACCGCTACCTGGGCGGCGCGCACCCGGCGCCCGCGGCACCCGGCACGGACCCGAAGCAGGAGCTGGCGGAGTTCTTCCGGGCCTACTTCACCCGCGGCTTCCGGCTCGCGGTGACCGGCGACGACCGGCACCGGGTGGACTACCTGGTGCACTGCGGCCCGGCGATGGGCGCCTTCAACCAGGTGGTCGAGGGCACCGCTCTCCAGTCGTGGTCCGCCCGCACGGTGGAGGCGATCGCCGACACCCTGATGGAGGGCGCGGCCGCCCACCTCACCGCCCGGCTGAGCGCCTTCCACCGGGCCGGCTGACGGCGAACGGCGGACCGGGTGCGGGCCGTGCGCCCCGCCCGGCCCGCCCGCAGCGTCCGGCGGCTTCGCCCACCGGGACCGCGCGTGCCTATGATCGCTGCCCGGGGCGACCGAGCCACGCGCGCCGGACGAGAGGGACAGCACGATGGTGAACCGCGAGGCCGTGGTACTCGACGACCCGGTGGGCGAGTCGCTCCGCGGCCACCACGCCCATCTCGCCCGCCGGTTCGGCCGGGCCGCCGGCTACCTGCCGGACGTGGCGACCTTCTGCGCGGTGTCCGCCGACCCGGACCCGGCCGAATGGGCCGACCTGGCCCGGCTGCTCGGTCCCGGTGAACTCGCCGACATGTTCAGCTGCCCGGCCGCTCCGCCGCCGGACTGGAAGCCGGTCTTCACCCTGGAGGGCCGCCAGATGACCTGGGCGAGCGGCCGGTCCGCGCCCCCTCGCCCGGAGACCGGCGCGGAGGTGCTCGAACTGGGCCCGGACAGCGTGCCCGAGATGCTCTCCCTCGTCGAGCGGACCCGCCCGGGACCGTTCCGGCCGCGCACCCCCGAACTGGGCACCTACCTCGGCATCCGGGACAACGGCAGACTGGTGGCGATGGCCGGGGAACGGCTGCGGCCCCCGGGCTGGACCGAGATCAGCGCCGTCTGCACCGCCCCCGAGGCACGCGGCCGGGGCCACGCCGCCCGGCTGATCGAAGCGCTCGTCGCCCGTGTCGTGGAACGCGGCGAACGTCCGTTCCTGCACGTGGCGGAGGCGAACACCGGCGCGATCGCGCTCTACGAGCGACTGGGGTTCACGTCCCGCGGGCGTGTGACCTTCCGCGGCTTCCGCACTCCGTGACGCTCCCGGCCGCACCGGGCACGACACCCCCCGCCGCCATCCGCAGCGCGCGGCGCCCGGGCCCCGCCGGGGCGACCAGGGCGGCGGTCGTCAGGGCGGCCCAGCCCAGGGCGGTGACGACGGCGCCCGCCCGCCGGAACCGGCCGGGCAGCGCGGTGCCGAAGAGGACCGCGTCCCCGACGTCCGAGGCGATGCGCACGGCGGAGGCCGTGACCAGCGCCGGACCCCGGGGAGCGACGGCCATCGCCAGCCCGCTCACGGCGTCCCGCACCGCCAGGGGGCGCAGCACCGCGGCGGTGTGCGGGCCGACGTCACCGTCCCGATCGACCAGCCCGCAGGGTCTGGCCAGCAGGTCCGGCCGGTACGCCGTCGCCGCTCCGTAGGCGAGGGTCGCCGCCCCGATGATCCGTAGTAGTCCGGTGCGCACCGTCGACACCTCCACACGTCGGCCACCTGCGTGTCCACGCACCGGGTACCCGTGTCGCCCCGGCTCAGCCGCGCGGCGGCAGCCCCCGTGACCGGGCCCTCACGCCGCCGCCGTCGGCGCGGTGGCCGTGGCGATCGCGGTGTCGGCGCGGGCGTGGACGACCAGGCGGGTACCGGCCGTGTCGGCGCCCGCCTCGAGCAGCCGCCGTACGGGGGCGCTGCGGGAGGCGACGGACATCACCAGGCCGAGCCGGCTGCACACACGGTGACCGCGCAGCACCACGGCGACCGCCGCGTCGGCCCCGGCGCCCCCGTCGAGGACGACGACGAGGGAGACGGGCCGGTGTCCCTCGACCAGAGCGCTGATCCGGTCGAGCGGCGCGGCCCGGCCGTCGACGCCGGGATTGTCGTGCAGCGTGATGACGAGCACACCCCGGGACGAGGGAGTGGGACATCCCCACGGCCGTTCATGGTGGAGCCCACAGTTCCGCCGCCGGGGCTCACTGCCCCGGCGCCGGGTCCCGCCGTTCCCCGAACGCCCGCAGGATGCCCTCCGCCGCCAGGGTCGCCGTCAACGTGCCGTCCCTGACCTGCTGTTCGAGGGCGGGGGCGGCCTCGCGCACGGCCGGATCCGCGTGCAGCCGGCCCAGCAGCTCGTCCCGGACCATCGACCAGGTCCAGTCGACCTGCTGGTCCCGCCGCTTGGCGGCGAGCCGGCCGGTGGAGTCCAGCAGCGTACGGTGCTGCTCCAGCCGCTCCCAGACCACGTCCAGGCCGGCCGACTCGCGGGCGCTGCAACTGAGCACCGGCGGCGTCCAGAAGGCGTCCTTGCCGTGCATCAGGCGCAACGCACCGGCCAGTTCGCGGGCCGCCGCCCGCGCGTCCCGCTCGTGCGGGCCGTCGGCCTTGTTGACGGCGATCACGTCGGCCAGTTCCAGCACGCCCTTCTTGATGCCCTGGAGCTGGTCGCCGGTGCGGGCCAGGGTGAGCAGCAGGAAGGAGTCGACCATGTCGGCGACCGCCGTCTCCGACTGGCCGACGCCGACGGTCTCCACCAGGATCACGTCGTACCCGGCGGCCTCCATCACCACCATCGACTCCCGGGTGGCCTTCGCGACCCCGCCCAGCGTGCCCGCGCTGGGGGAGGGCCGCACGAAGGCGTCCGGGTCGACCGCGAGGCGCTCCATCCGGGTCTTGTCACCCAGGATTGAACCGCCGGTACGGGTGGAGGAGGGGTCCACGGCGAGGACGGCCACCCGGTGCCCCAGCGAGGTCAGCAGCGTGCCGAACGCGTCGATGAACGTCGACTTGCCGACGCCCGGCACACCGCTGATGCCGATCCGCCGCGCCCGGCCGCTGTGCGGAAGCAGCTCGGTGAGCAACTCCTGCGCCAGCGCCCGGTGCTGCGGCCGGGTGGACTCGACCAGCGTGATGGCGCGGGCCACCAGGGCCCGCCTGCCGTCGAGCACACCCTTCACATACGTGTCGAGATCGATCGCGGCCATACGCGGCTACAGTTCGTGGCCGAGGCCGGCCGACAGCCGCTTCACCAGGTCGTACGCCGCGTCCGGGATCACCGTCCCGGGCGGGAACACGGCCGTGGCGCCCATTTCCAGCAGGGTCGGCACGTCCTGCGGCGGGATCACCCCGCCGACCACGATCATGATGTCCTCGCGGCCCTCCTCGGCGAGCTTCTCCTTCAGCGCCGGTACCAGCGTGAGGTGACCGGCGGCCAGTGAGGACACCCCGACCACGTGCACGTCCGCCTCGACCGCCTGCCGGGCGACCTCCTCCGGCGTCTGGAACAGCGGGCCGACGTCGACGTCGAAACCGAGGTCGGCGAACGCGGTCGCGATCACCTTCTGGCCGCGGTCGTGGCCGTCCTGGCCCATCTTGGCGACCAGGATGCGCGGCCGGCGCCCCTCGGCCTCGTCGAAGGCGTCCACCAGGGCGCGGGTGCGGTCCACGGACGGGGACTCGCCGGCTTCGTTGCGGTACACCCCGGAGATGGTACGGATCTGGCTCGCGTGCCGGCCGTACACCTTCTCCAGGGCGTCGGAGATCTCACCGACGGTCGCCTTGGCGCGGGCCGCGCGCACGGCCAGCTCCAGCAGGTTGCCGTCGCCGTCGGCGGCCCGGGTGAGCGCGTCCAGGGCGTCCCGGCAGGCCTGCTCGTCCCGCTCCGCGCGCAGCCGCCGCAGCTTCTCGATCTGCTGGGCGCGCACCGAGGAGTTGTCGACCTTCAGGACCTCGATCTGCTCGTCGCTGTCCACCCGGTACTTGTTGACGCCGATCACCGGCTGGCGGCCGGAGTCGATGCGGGCCTGCGTGCGGGCCGCCGCCTCCTCCACGCGCAGCTTGGGGATGCCGGCGTCGATGGCCTGCGCCATGCCGCCCGCCTGCTCCACCTCCTGGATGTGCGCCCAGGCCTTGCGGGCGAGGTCGTACGTCAGCCGCTCCACGTACGCGCTGCCGCCCCACGGGTCGATGACCCGGGTGGTGCCCGACTCCTGCTGGATGAGGAGCTGGGTGTTGCGGGCGATGCGCGCCGAGAAGTCGGTGGGCAGCGCCAGCGCCTCGTCGAGGGCGTTGGTGTGCAGCGACTGGGTGTGGCCCTGGGTCGCCGCCATCGCCTCGACGCACGTGCGCGTGACGTTGTTGAACACGTCCTGCGCGGTCAGCGACCAGCCCGAGGTCTGCGAATGGGTGCGCAGCGACAGGGACTTGCTGTTCTTCGGCTCGAACTGCGAGACCAGCCTGGCCCACAGCAGGCGGGCCGCCCTGAGCTTCGCGACCTCCATGAAGAAGTTCATGCCGATCGCCCAGAAGAACGACAGCCGGGGCGCGAACGCGTCCACGTCCAGACCGGCTTCACGGCCCGCGCGGATGTACTCCACACCGTCCGCGAGGGTGTACGCCAGCTCCAGGTCGGCCGTCGCACCGGCCTCCTGGATGTGGTACCCGGAGATGGAGATGGAGTTGTAGCGGGGCATCCGCTGCGAGGTGTACGCGAAGATGTCGGAGATGATCCGCATCGACGGCTTCGGCGGATAGATGTAGGTGTTGCGGACCATGAACTCCTTCAGAATGTCGTTCTGAATGGTTCCGGCCAGCTTCTCGGGCGGTACGCCCTGCTCCTCCGCCGCCACGATGTACAGCGCCAGGATCGGCAGCACCGCGCCGTTCATGGTCATCGACACGGTCATCTTGTCCAGCGGGATGCCGTCGAAGAGCTGCCGCATGTCGAGAATCGAGTCGATGGCCACGCCCGCCATGCCGACGTCGCCGGTCACCCGGGGGTGGTCGCTGTCGTAACCCCGGTGCGTGGGCAGGTCGAAGGCGACCGACAGGCCCTTCTGGCCGGCCGCCAGGTTGCGCCGGTAGAAGGCGTTGGACTCCTCGGCGGTGGAGAAGCCCGCGTACTGGCGGATCGTCCAGGGCTGGTTGACGTACATCGTCGGGTAGGGGCCGCGCAGGTACGGCGCGATGCCCGGGTAGGTGCCGAGGAAGTCCAGGCCCTCCAGGTCACGGCCGGTGTACAGCGGCTTGACCCCGATGCCCTCCGGGGTCTCCCACAGCGGCTCCTCGCTCCCGGTCGCCCGCTTGACGGCCGAGCGCCACTCCTCGGCGCCGCCGTCGACGGCCGGCGTCCCCAGCTCGATGCCGGAGAAGTCGGGGATTCCCATCAGGACACTCCCATGCGGTCGAGGGTCGCGGACAGCACGTCGATGGCGTCGCAGCCCGCGAAGACGTACGAGTCGACGCCCGGGTGCTCGGCCGGGCGGCCCGCCAGGAACACGTGCCGGGCGCCCGCCGCGCGCAGCGACTCGGCGGCCTCGGCGGCGCGTTCGGCGTAGACGGCGTCGCTGGAGCACAGCACGGCCTCGGTGGCGCCGCTGTCCTCGAAGGCGCCCTCGGTGACCGGCTCGATGCCGCCCGCCTGGAACAGGTTCGCGGCGAACGTCGAGCGCGCGGTGTACTCGGCGGGCGAGCCGAGCGCGGCCAGGAAGATCCTCGGCCGGGCACCGGTGGCCGCCAGGTGGGCGTCGGAACGGGCCCGCAGGGCCTCGAACGCCTCGTCGCGGCGCACCCGGGGCAGTCCGCCGGAGGGCGGTTCGGGCGCCGGTTCGCGCTCCACCGGCTTCTCGCCCAGCAGCGGGAACTCGCTGACACCGGTGATGGGTTCGCGCCGCTTGGCGAGCTTCTTGGAGCGCTCCGCCCAGGTCGTCGCCAGGTCCGTGCGGATCCGGCCCGAGCGCAGGCAGGCGGCCTGGCCGCCGTCCCGCTCGATCGACCGGAAGTACGCCCAGGCGGCCTGGGCGAGTTCCTCGGTCAGCCGCTCCACGTACCAGGAGCCGCCCGCCGGGTCGATGACCCGGGCCAGGTGGGACTCCTCCAGCAGGATCGTGGAGGTGTTGCGCGCGATACGGCGGGCGAACGCGTCCGGCAGGCCCAGCGCGTGGTCGAACGGCAGCACGGTCACCGAGTCGGCGCCGCCGACCCCGGCGGCCAGCGTGGCCACCGTCGCGCGCAGCATGTTCACCCACGGGTCGCGGCGGGTCAGCATCACCGGCGAGGTCACCGCGTGCTGGACCTGCGCGCCCGCCTCCGGGGCCCCGGCCACCTCGGCGACCCGCGCCCACAGCCGGCGCGCCGCGCGCAGCTTGGCGATGGTCAGGAACTGGTCGGCGGTGGCCGCGTAGCGGAACTCCAGCTGGCCGCAGGCCGCCTCGACCGGCAGCCCGGCCTCGGTCAGCGCCCGCAGGTAGGCCACGCCGGTGGCGAGGGAGGCGCCCAGCTCCTGCGCGGCCGAGCCGCCCGCCTCGTGGTACGGCAGCGCGTCCACGGTCAGCGCGCGCAGGCCGGGGTGGGTCCCGGCGCAGCGTTCGGCGAGGGCGGCGAAGGGGGCCGTGTCCAGCGGGGTGCCGGTGCGGGCCTCGTGGCCGAGCGGGTCGCCGCCCAGGCCGCCGCGTACCGCCGCGGGGTCGACGCCCTTCTCCTCGTACAGCCGCAGCAGTGCCTCGGCGGCCGCCTCGGTGTCGCGCCCGGCGTCGAGGACGACCGGGGCCAGGTCGAGGAAGACCCCGTCGAGCGCCCGGCCCAGTTCGGAGACCGGGATGCCGCCCTCGCCGAGCACCAGCCACAGCGAGGTGACGCCGTTCTCCAGGTCGGCCAGCACCGCGCCGTCCGCGCCGCCGCCGAGCGCCGTGTGCCGCTGCCGTACGTCCCAGCCGCCGTCCGTGTTGCCCTCGGGGCGGCCGCCGCGCACATACGGGGCGAAGCCGGGCAGGCCGGGGTCGGGCGCGGCGTCGCGCGCGGTGTACAGGGGCCGGGTGCGCAGCCCGTCCTCGAGCGTCGTGGACAGGGCGTCCTCAACTGCCTCGCCCGAGACTTCCTTGCCCGACTTGCGCAGCACACCCTCGACCAGGCGGTGCCACTGCTCGTGTGTCGCGTCAGGGAACTCGGCGGCCAGTGAGAGCCCGTCGTCAGGCAGGACCGTCATGCTCGGATGCTAGGGCAGCGTGCTCATGTGACAGCAGGGCGAGGGCTGTGACGTTTCCCTCTCTGCGGCTGTGACCTGCACCTCGCCCGGCCCCGGCCGCCCGGTTTCCTACCGTTCGGACGGCTTCCCCCGGCCCAGTTCGGACGGCCGCAGGTCCCGGGTGGAGAGCGTCTGCGGATACCCCGTGAAGGCGCGCAGACGCAGCTTGGCGCCCACCGCGTCCGGCAGCGTGAACCTGCCGGACGGCGCCCGCAGTTCGACGGACGCCGTGGAGTGCGCGGCGATCGTGGACGGACCGCGCGTGAGGGTCCAGTATCTGCTCATCCCGTGGCTGGTGGTGAGCATGTAGTGCGGGGTGAGCGCGGTGCCCCCGGAGTTGGTCACCCTCAGGCTCAGGCCGGACAGCGACTGCGCCGTGGCCCGCCGCGCCGCCGTCACGTCCATCCGCAGCGGCGGCCGGCCCGTCGCCGCGAGGGCCGCGCTCACCAGCGCGGGCAGCACCAGCAGGGCGGCCGCCCCGGCCAGCGCCGGCCGGCGGCGCGGGCCCCGGAGCCACCGCGGGCGCGGCTGCCAGGCGTTCGCGAAGTCCGACAGCGGCACCGTGACCGCCGCAGCGAGCCACAGCGGGGTCATCATCAGGTAGTAGCCGTCCTGGGACCGGGTCGCCACGTAGAAGGCGCACCACGGCAGGACCGTCGCCGCCGGGCCCAGCCGCCGTACGAACAGCACGTACAGCGCCAGCAGCGCGGCGGCGAGCAGCGCGCTCGCGTGGCCGTACCAGTCGAGGTGGTCGCTGCCGTGCGTGAAGTACAGCGAGACGTCCACCAGGCCCTGCCCGTGCAGCACCGCGCCCTGGGTCAGGGGCAGCGCGACGCCGTCGAGCCAGGGGCCCGGCTCGTGCACGATGAAGTACGTGTTGACCAGCAGCCATGTCGTCGCGGCGATCCCGAGGATCCGCGCGCAGACCGCGGTGGCCGCCCGTCCGCCCAGTTCGCCGCGGCGCACCGCGTGGATGCCGGCCAGCAGGAACGGCGCCACGAACCAGGGCAGTTGCTGGGTCGCGCAGGCGGCGCCCAGGCACACGGCCCGGGCGATCCCCGGCGTGCCGAGCCTCCCGCCCCTGCCGATGCGCGGCCAGCCCACCACCACCGGGATCAGCAGCACCATGGCCGGGATCGCCGGATAGCCCGAACGGGCGTACCCCGGCAGGAAGCCGAAGCCGAGGCAGACCATCGTCGCCGCCGAGCGCCAGGGCACCGGCAGCAGCCGCCACAGCAGCACCGCGCCGGTGACCAGCGCGATCGTCGCCGCCGCCGTCGCCGGAGCACCGCCGCCGCCCACCCACAGCAGGGGCGCGGCCAGCAGCGGGGCGAGCGGGGGATAGCCGTACGTGAAGTCGTAACCCCCCTCTATCGTCGGCGTCAGCGCGACGTTCGGGCCGTGGAACAGCCAGGGCCAGGGCTGCCCGTACACCGGGTGCCCGGCGACCAGTTCCCGCGCGGCCTGGGCGGTGAGGACCGCCTCGTCGCCGCCGGCGTGGTTCAGCCACCAGGCGCAGGCGGTGAGCGTGAGGGCGGTCAGCAGCACCATGAGGTCGAGGCGGGCCAGTGAGCGCGTCCGGCGGACCGTCAGGGCGAGGACCCCGCCGGTCAGGATCGAGACGTAGCAGAGCGAGACGACCGCCACGAGGAACAGGTTGTGGGTCGCCGCCTGTGACCACAGGGACCGGGTCCCGATGAAGAGGCTCACGTCGGCGAGCAGGGTCAGGACCCGGTGCCACTGCGCGGGGCCGAGGAGGTCGTCGGTGTGGCGTCCCGGGGCGGTGGACATCGCCGGCCGTGTCCACCGCCCGGGTGCCACCGCTTGTGTTTCTGCCAAGTGCACGGCATCGGACGCTAGTGGCGGCCGGTGAGCGAGGCGGGGAACGACATGAAGAGACCGGTGTGAGGGTGGTAAGAGGGGGGTTTATTCGTACATGTGCCGGAAGGAACAGGACGCATGAGCGGTCGCGCAGTGTGTCGCTGTTGGGCTGAACGGGTGACTTGGCGTAAGAATTGGCCGGTGCAGGCATTGGGTACGAGTCAGGTCAGGTGGAGCCGGTGAGCCGTTACGACGTCACCGATGAACAGTGGGAGGGGCTCGCCCAGGTCGTGCCGCTGCGGGGCCGGGACGCCTGGCCGTCCGCGGTGCGCCACCGCTCGCTGCCGGACGCCGAGACCGAGACGCGGCGCCGGTTCGTCGTCCTGCGGGTCAACGTCTTCGCGGACGCCCGGGAGGTCGCCGAGACGCTGATGGCCGGGGTGCCGGTGCTGCTGGACCTGTCCGGCGCGGAGGGCGACGTCGCCAAGCGGGTCCTCGACTTCAGCACGGGCGTCGTCTTCGGCCTGGGCAGCGGGATGCACCGGGTCGACCGCAACGTCTTCCTGCTGACACCGCCCGGCACCGAGGTGAGCGGGCTGATGGAGGGCGCGGGGATGGCCGGCGGCTGAGGCCGCCGCCGCGGGCGTGGTCCCCCGATCGTAGGAAGGTGCGGCGGACAAAACGGTTCGCCGCCCCGGCGGAGCCCTACCGTCCGCATATGGCCGTCCCTCCCGTGTCCACCGGTTCCCCGCCGCCCGCCGCGCCCCTGGAACCGCCGTCCGAGCCCCACGGTCCGCCGCCCGCCGTCCCGGAGGAGTCCCCCCGGGTGCCGGGGCAGGGCGGGCCGTTCGCGGGCGGCACGGGGGAGCGGCCCCCCGGCACGCTCGACGTGCGCGCCCGCGTCACCGAGTTGCGGCTGTCCGCCTTCGCCGGGCACCGGCGGGCCGCGTTCCCGCTGGGCGCCGTCACCCTGTTCGCCGGTCCCAGCGGAACGGGCAAGTCGACCGCGCTCGCGGCGTACGAGGCGCTCGCCCGGCTCGGCGGCGGGGCCGCGCTCGACGAGGTCTTCCCGGAACCGGAGGCGTGGGTGCCGGAACGGGCGCGGCCCGACGCGCAGCGGCGCCGGGGTTTCCGGATCGGCTGCACGGCCGACGGCGCCGAGGGGCCGGTCCGGCTCGACGTCGCCGTACAGGCCGAGCCGGAACTGCGGATCGTGGGCGAACGGCTGACGGCGGACGGTGTGGTCCTGCTGGAGACCGCCCTGCGCGACCCGGGCCGCCGGGCCGTCCAGGCCGCCTGGCACACCGCGGGCGCCGCCCCGGTGACCCGCGCCCCGCTCCCCGACGACCTTCTCGGCACCCCGTTGCTGCCGCTGCGGGTGGCCGGCAAGACCGACGGGCAGCGGCGGGTGCTCGCCGCCGCCGAGCAGATGGTCGTCGCCCTGCGCTCGGTCTTCGCCTGCGACCCGCGCCCCGAGTACATGCGCGCCCCCGTCCCCACCGGCTCGGGACGCCTCCTGCCCGGCTGCGACAACCTCGCCGACGTGCTGTGGCGCACCCGGTCCGAGTGCGGCCGCCGGCACGCGGCGCTCGTGGAGGCGCTGCGCGGCGGCTGCGCGGGCCCGGTGGCCGACCTGGTCCCGGAGCCGCTGGCCGACGGCACCGTACGGGCGCTGCTCGACCGGGGCGACGGCTTCCGCACCGAGCTGGCCCGGCTCGGCGACGGCGAACTGCGCTACGTCGCGCTGGCGCTGGTGCTGCTGACCGGGCCCGGCGTGCTGGCCGTGGACACGCCCGGCGAGGTGCCCGACGCGCTGCGCACCCTCACCGTGCTCACCGACGGCTTCGACCGCGGCCTCGACCCGGCCCAGCGGCGCGCGCTGCTGCGGACGGCGGCCCGGATGGGCGAGCGGGGCCACATCCGCTGCGTCGGCGCCGTCAACGACGCCTCCTGGGCCGTGGGGACCGAGGGGGTCACCGTGGTACACCTGAGGCCGTGACGGATCACCCCGACCTGGCCGGACTCCAGCGCAGGCTGGCCGAGTTCGCCGCCGCGCGCGACTGGCAGCCCTACCACACGCCCAAGAACCTGGTGGCCGCGCTCAGTGTGGAGGCCTCCGAACTGGTCGAGATCTTCCAGTGGCTGACGCCCGAGGAGTCGGCCCGGGTGATGGACGACCCGGGCACCGCGCACCGGGTCCGGGACGAGGTCGCCGACGTCCTCGCCTATCTCCTCCAGCTCTGCGAGGTCCTCGGCGTCGACCCGCTGGCCGCCCTGTCCGCCAAGATCGACCGCAACGAGGAGCGGTTCCCGGCGCCGGGACCGGACGCCGATGGCTGACGGAGCGCCATCCTCCGCTATCACTCTGCGGAGTCACGGAGCGTCCCGAATCCGAATTGTTGTCCACAATTTCCCGTCCATCTCTGGCTTTACGTCTCAGGCGCCCTCACTCTGGGTAGTGAACAGGGGAGTTCACGCGGGCGCGCGAGGACGCACGGCGGACTGGACGGGGGCAGCGCATGGATGCGGTGCGACTCATCGGGACGAGCAGGCGGGCCCTGGCCCAGGGCGCCGACCGGCCCGAGATCATGGCCGAGGTGTGGCAGGCGCAGGCCCTGGCCCAGGCGATCGGCAGCCGCCTCGCGGTGTCGGGTCCGCCGGAGCTGCGGGGCGAGGCGCTGGGCCTGACCGAACTGGCGGGCCGGGGCTGCGGCGTCCTGGACGCCCCGGAACTCGACCCGGGCGACCTGCGCGCCGCCCAGCTCACCGAGCTGGACGACGCCCGGCTGACCCTGCTCTGCCTCGACGGCCTGCTCGGCGAGGTCGGCATGGCGCTGGTCGGCATGGCCAGCTCCGCCGCCGACGAGACGGCGTACTGGCAGTGCATGGAGGCCATCGACGCGGCGGACGAGTCCCGGGACCGGGTCCTGGAGATGCTGCGCAAACTGGCCGCACGGGTGGAGGTGTTACCCGAGGGCGCGGAGGACAGCCCGTCGGGTGTGTGACCGGCCGGACCGCACGACTCCGCGCCCGCGACCACGGGATTCACCTGATCGGGACGGCCGTGCCCGGCGGTACCGATGAGGCCGGCGGGGCCGGGGCCGTGCAGGATGGGTGTATGGACCTTCGAATTTTCACCGAGCCCCAGCAGGGGGCCACGTACGACACCTTGCTCACCGTGGCGAAGGCCACCGAGGATCTTGGCTTCGACGCCTTCTTCCGCTCCGACCACTACCTCCGGATGGGCAATGCGGACGGGTTGCCCGGCCCCACGGACGCCTGGATCACGCTGGCCGGCCTGGCCCGTGAGACCAAGCGCATCCGCCTGGGCACCCTGATGACGGCCGGCACCTTCCGCCTGCCCGGCGTGCTCGCCATCCAGGTCGCCCAGGTCGACCAGATGTCCGGCGGCCGGGTCGAACTGGGCCTCGGCGCGGGCTGGTTCGAGGAGGAGCACAAGGCGTACGGCATCCCGTTCCCCAAGGAGAAGTTCGCGCGCCTGGAGGAACAGCTCGAGATCGTCACCGGGCTGTGGGCCACCAAGACCGGCGAGACCTTCGACTTCCACGGCACCTACTACGACCTCACCGACTCGCCCGCGCTGCCCAAGCCCGCCCAGGAGAGGATCCCGGTGCTCATCGGCGGCCACGGCGCCACCCGCACCCCGCGCCTCGCCGCCCGCTACGCCGACGAGTTCAACATCCCGTTCGCCTCCGTCGAGGACAGCGAGCGGCAGTTCGGCCGGGTGCGCGCCGCCGTCGAGGAGGCGGGCCGCGGAGCCGGTGCCCTGACCTACTCCAACGCGCTGGTGGTGTGCGTCGGCCGGGACGACCAGGAGGTCGCCCGCCGCGCCGCCGCGATCGGCCGCGAGGTGGACGAACTGAAGGCCAACGGCCTGGCCGGCTCGCCGGCCGAGGTGGTCGACCGGATCGGCCGCTACGCCGAGACCGGCTCCACCCGTATCTACCTCCAGATCCTCGACCTCGACGACCTGGACCACCTGGAACTGATCTCCTCGCAGGTCCAGACCCAGCTGTCCTGACCCCGGGCTCCCGACCCGCCTCCTGGGCCCCTCCGTCCCGAACCGGGCGGAGGGGCCGCTCCGTCCCGGAAAACCACTGGTCGACGGGGGTCGGCAGCGGGGAGACTCGGACATGTGTTCCTGACGATCTCCACACGCGGCGACGCCGCCCACCCGGCCACCGACCTCGGGTACCTGCTGCACAAGCATCCCGACAAGGCGCAGACCTTCTCCACCTCCCACGGCACCGCCCACGTGTTCTACCCACAGGCGGACGCCGAGCGCTGCACGGCCGCGCTGATGCTGGAGGTCGACGCGGTCGCGCTGGTGCGGCGGAGCAAGGGCAGGGGCCGCGGCGGAGCGCCCGACGCGGCACTCGCGCAGTACGTCAACGACCGCCCGTACGCGGCCTCCTCGCTGCTCGCGGTCGCGCTGAGCGGCGTCTTCTCCAGCGCCCTGCGGGGCGTGTGCAAGGCCCGCCCCGAGCGGGCCGCCGCGCCCCTGCCGCTGCGCGTCGAGGTACCCGCGCTGCCCGCCCGCGGCGGCCCGGACCTCGTACGGAAGCTGTTCGCGCCGCTGGGCTGGACGGTGACCGCCGAACCCGTCCCGCTCGACACCGAGTTCCCCGAGTGGGGCGACTCGCGGTACGTCCGGCTCGTCCTGGAGTCGCAGGCGCTGACCCTCGCCGAGGCGCTGCGTCATCTGTACGTCCTGCTGCCCGTCCTCGACGACGCCAAGCACTACTGGGTCGCCTCCGACGAGGTGGACAAGCTGCTGCGCGCCGGTGAGGGCTGGCTGCCCACGCACCCGGAGCAGAAGCTGATCACCAGCCGCTACCTCTCCCGCCGCTGGTCCCTGACCCGGCAGGCGATGGAGCGTCTCGAACTGGTGCGGCTGGCCGAGGCCGACGACAGCGAGGTCGAGGCGATCGACAACGCGGTCCCGCAGGACACCGGGGCCGAGGACGAGGAGAAGCCGGCTCCGCTCGCCGTGCTGCGGCGCGAGGCGATCCTCGCCGCCCTCCGCGAGGCCGGCGCCGCCCGCGTCCTCGACCTGGGCTGCGGCCAGGGCCAGTTGGTGCAGGAGCTGCTCAGGGACGTGCGGTTCACCGAGATCGTCGGCGTCGACGTCTCGGTGCGGGCCCTGGCCATCGCCTCGCGCCGGCTCAAACTGGACCGCATGGGGGAGCGGCAGGCGGCCCGGGTGAACCTCGTCCAGGGCTCGCTCGCCTACACCGACAAGCGGCTCAAGGGCTACGACGCCGCCGTGCTCAGCGAGGTGATCGAGCACCTCGACCTGCCCCGGCTGCCCGCCCTGGAGTACGCGGTGTTCGGACACGCCCGCCCGCGCACGGTCGTCGTGACCACCCCGAACGTCGAGTACAACGTCCGCTGGGAGACGCTGCCCGCCGGACACGTCCGGCACGGCGACCACCGCTTCGAGTGGACCCGCGAGGAGTTCCGCGCCTGGGCGGCGGCCGTGGCAGGACGGCACGGTTACGAGGTCGGGTTCGTCCCCGTCGGGCCGGACGACCCCGAGGTCGGGCCGCCCACCCAGATGGCCGTCTTCCACGTGCGGCCGGAGAAGACCGAGAAGACCGAGAAGACCGAGAAGACCGAGAAGGCCGAAGAGAGCGACAGCGCCGAGAAGGCCGAGAAGGCCGAGAAGGAGGCGAAGGCGGCATGACCGAGACACCCACGGGACGGGTCCTCCCCGTCACCGACCTCTCCCTCGTCGTCCTCGTCGGCGCCTCCGGTTCCGGCAAGTCCACCTTCGCCCGTCGGCACTTCAAGCCGACGGAGGTGATCTCCTCGGACTTCTGCCGCGGCCTGGTCTCCGACGACGAGAACGACCAGAGCGCGTCGCGGGACGCCTTCGACGTGCTGCACTACATCGCCGGCAAGCGGCTCGCCGCCGGCCGCCGCACCGTCGTCGACGCCACCAGCGTGCAGCAGGACGGCCGCCGCCAGTTGATCGAGCTGGCCCGGAAGTACGACGTGCTGCCCATCGCCATCGTGCTGGACGTGCCGGAGAACGTGTGCGCCGAGCGCAACGCGGCCCGCACCGACCGCGCCGACATGCCCCGCCGGGTCATCCAGCGGCACATCCGCGAACTGCGCCGCTCGCTGCGGCACCTGGAGCGCGAGGGCTTCCGCAAGGTGCACGTCCTGCGCGGGGCGGAGGAGGTCGAGGGCGCCACCGTCGTCACCGAGAAGCGGTTCAACGACCTGACCCACCTCACCGGCCCCTTCGACATCATCGGCGACATCCACGGCTGCGCGGCCGAGCTGGAGGCCCTGCTCGCCGAGCTGGGCTACGCCGACGGCGTGCACCCCGAGGGCCGTACCGCCGTGTTCGTCGGCGACCTCGTCGACCGCGGCCCGGACACCCCGGGCGTGCTGCGCCGGGTGATGTCGATGACCGCGTCCGGCAACGCGCTGTGCGTGCCGGGCAACCACGAGAACAAGTACGGCCGCCACCTCAAGGGCCGCAAGGTCCAGCACACCCACGGGCTCGCCGAGACCATCGAGCAGATGGAGGGCGAGAGCGAGGAGTTCAGGGCGGAGGTGCGCCGCTTCCTGGACGGGCTGGTCAGCCACTACGTCCTCGACGGCGGCCGGCTGGTCGTCTGCCACGCGGGCCTGCCCGAGAAGTACCACGGCCGCACCTCCGGGCGGGTGCGCTCGCACGCCCTGTACGGCGAGACCACCGGCGAGACCGACGAGTTCGGGCTGCCCGTGCGCTACCCGTGGGCGGAGGACTACCGCGGCCGGGCCGCCGTGGTGTACGGCCACACCCCGGTACCGGAGGCGACCTGGCTGAACAACACCATCTGCCTGGACACCGGCGCGGTGTTCGGCGGCAAGCTGACCGCGCTGCGCTGGCCGGAGCGCGAGCTGGTCGACGTGCCGGCCGAGCGGGTCTGGTACGAGCCCGCGCGGCCGCTGCGCACCGAGGCGCCCGGCGGGCAGGACGGACGGCCGCTGGACCTGGCGGACGTGCACGGCCGCCGGGTGGTGGAGACCCGGCACTCGGGCCGGGTCGCGGTCCGGGAGGACAACGCGGCCGCGGCGCTGGAGGTCATGAGCCGCTTCGCGGTCGACCCGCGCCTGCTGCCGTACCTGCCGCCGACCATGGCGCCGACGGCCACCTCGGACGTCGAAGGCTACCTGGAGCACCCGGCCGAGGCGTTCGCGCAGTACGCGGCGGACGGCGTCGCGCGGGTCGTGTGCGAGGAGAAGCACATGGGCTCGCGCGCGGTGGCGCTGGTGTGCCGGGACGCGGAGGCGGCGCGCGGGCGGTTCGGTGTGGAGGGCCCCACCGGCGCCCTGTACACCCGTACCGGACGGCCGTTCTTCGACGACGGGAAGGTGACCGAGGAGATCCTCGGCCGGCTGCGCTCGGCGGTCTCGGAGGCCGGCCTCTGGGACGAGCTCGACACGAACTGGCTGCTGCTGGACGCCGAGCTGATGCCGTGGTCGCTGAAGGCCTCGGGTCTGCTGCGCAGCCAGTACGCGGCGGTCGGCGCCGCGTCCGGCGCGGTGTTCCCGGACGCCCTCGCCGCCCTGGAGGCCGCCGCGGCCCGTGGCACGGACGTGGGCGGGCTGCTGGACCGCCAGAGCGGTCGGGCGGCGGACGCGGCGGCGTTCACCGACGCCTACCGCCGCTACTGCTGGGCCACCGACGGCCTGGAAGGGGTCCGTCTCGCGCCGTTCCAGATCCTGGCCGTCCAGGGCCGCAGCCTCGCCGCGCTCCCGCACGACGGGCAACTGGCCCTGATCGACCGGATGGTGGAGCACGACGGCACCGGACTGCTGCGAACCACCCGGCGGCTGTACGTCGACACGGGCGACGCCGACTCGGTCCGCGCCGGCGTCGACTGGTGGCTGGAGATGACCGGCCGCGGCGGCGAGGGCATGGTCGTCAAGCCGCTCGGCGCGCTGGTGCGTGACGGCGAGGGCCGGCTGGTGCAGCCCGGCGTCAAGTGCCGGGGCCGCGAGTACCTGCGGATCATCTACGGCCCGGAGTACACGCGCCCCGACAACCTCACCCGCCTGCGTGCCCGTTTCCTGGGCCACAAGCGGTCGCTGGCGATCCGCGAGTACGCCCTCGGCCTGGAGGCGCTGGACCGGCTCGCGGACGGCGAGCCGCTGTGGCGGGTGCACGAGGCGGTGTTCGGGGTGCTCGCCCTGGAGTCGGAGCCGGTCGACCCACGGCTGTGAGCGGTGGGAGGGAGTCCCACGCGTGGCCGGCCGCGCGCGGGACTCCGTCCGAACGGGCCCCCTTCGTGTCAGGGGGACGAAAACAGGGCGAGGCGGAAACGGCCGAGAAGAGCGTGAAGGCGGGCACCGGTGGCCAGGATGGAGGCATGGCATACCACGTCCACTCCGAGGCCGGGCAGCTCCGCCGGGTGATCCTGCACCGGCCCGACCTCGAGCTCAAAAGGCTCACCCCCAGCAACAAGGACGCCCTGCTCTTCGACGACGTGCTCTGGGTGCGCCGGGCGCGCGCCGAGCACGACGGATTCGCGGACGTCCTGCGCGACCGGGGGGTCGCCGTCCATCTCTTCGGCGACCTGCTCACCGAGACCCTGGAGATCCCGGAGGCCCGCGCCCTCGTCCTGGACCGCGTCTTCGACGAGAAGGAGTACGGTCCCCTCGCCACCGGCCCGCTGCGTGCCGCCTTCGACCGGATGGTCTCCGGCGAGCTGGCCGAGGCGCTGGTCGGCGGCATGACCAAGCGGGAGTTCCTGGACGGTCACGCCGAGCCCACCTCCGTCCGCTTCCACGTCATGGACCTGGACGACTTCCTGCTCCGCCCGCTGCCCAACCACCTCTTCACCCGGGACACCTCGGCCTGGATCTACGACGGCGTCTCCATCAACGCGATGCGCCGGCCGGCCAGGCAGCGGGAGACCGTGCACTTCGAGGCGATCTACCGGCACCACCCGCTGTTCCGTGACGAAACGTTCCATGTGTGGTCCCGGGGGCAGGCCGACTACCCCTCCACCATCGAGGGCGGCGATGTCCTGGTGATCGGCAACGGCGCCGTCCTGATCGGCATGAGCGAGCGCACCACCCCGCAGGCGGTGGAGATGCTGGCGCACAAGCTGTTCGCGGCGGGGTCCGCGCACACCATCGTCGCGCTCGACATGCCCAAGCGGCGGGCCTTCATGCACCTGGACACGGTGATGACCATGGTCGACGGCGACACCTTCACCCAGTACGCCGGGCTCGGCATGCTGCGCTCGTACACCATTCAGCCGGGCGACGGGGAGCGGGAGCTCAAGGTCACCGACCATCCGCCCGAGCACATGCACCGCGCCATCGCCGCCGCGCTGGGGCTCGGCGAGATCCGGGTGCTCACCGCCACCCAGGACGTGCACGCCGCCGAGCGCGAGCAGTGGGACGACGGCTGCAACGTGCTCGCCGTCGAGCCGGGCGTCGTCATCGCCTACGAACGCAACTCCACCACCAACACCCACCTGCGCAAACAGGGCATCGAGGTGATCGAGATCCCGGGCAGCGAGCTGGGGCGCGGCCGGGGCGGGCCGCGATGCATGAGCTGCCCCGTGGAACGGGCGCCTGTATAGAAATGTTGAGTATCGTATAGACTTCCAAAAGTCCCGAGTACCCCGTACCCCTGGAGCGCCCTCATGGCGACTGTCCCGACCGCCCTCGCCGGCCGCCACTTCCTCAAGGAGCTGGACTTCACCGAGGCCGAGTTCCGCGGTCTGGTCGAGCTGGCCGCGGAGCTGAAGGCGGCGAAGAAGGCCGGGACCGAGACCCAGTACCTGCGCGGCCGCAACATCGCGCTGATCTTCGAGAAGACCTCGACGCGCACCCGCTGCGCGTTCGAGGTCGCCGCCGCCGACCAGGGTGCCACCACGACGTACCTCGACCCGGCCGGCTCGCAGATCGGGCACAAGGAGTCCGTGAAGGACACCGCCCGCGTCCTCGGCCGGATGTTCGACGCGATCGAGTACCGCGGTGACAGCCAGGCCAAGGTCGAGGAGCTGGCCGCGTACGCCGGTGTGCCCGTCTACAACGGGCTCACCGACGACTGGCACCCCACCCAGATGCTGGCCGACGCGCTCACCATGGCCGAGCACAGCACCCGGCCGCTGCGGGAGACCGCCTTCGCCTACCTCGGCGACGCCCGCTTCAACATGGGCAACTCCTACCTGGTCACCGGCGCCCTGCTCGGCATGGACGTACGGATCGTCGCCCCGAAGTCCTACTGGCCCGCCCAGGAGATCGTCGACCGCGCCCGCGAGCTGGCCGAGTCCAGCGGTGCCCGGATCACCCTCACCGAGGAGATCGCCGAGGGCGTCGCGGGCGCCGGCTTCGTCGCCACCGACGTATGGGTCTCCATGGGCGAGCCCAAGGAGGTCTGGGACGAGCGGATCGCCGCCCTCGGCCCCTACGCCGTGACCATGGACGTCCTGCGCGCCACCGGCGACCCGGACGTGAAGTTCCTGCACTGCCTGCCCGCCTTCCACGACCTCGGCACCAAGGTCGGCCAGGAGATCCACGAGACCCACGGCCTGACCTCCCTGGAGGTGACCGACGAGGTGTTCGAGTCCGCCCACTCGGTCGTCTTCGACGAAGCGGAGAACCGGCTGCACAGCATCAAGGCGATCCTGGTCGCGACCCTCGCCTGACCCGCCCGCCCCACGCCGACGCTTGCCCCACCCGCTTCACCCGGCCTTATCCTGAACGGCGGCCCGGACCACCCCCTCCCGGCCGCCGCCGCGCCCCCACCGGGGCGCCCGCACCACCAGAAACGAGCACCACCCCCCATGCCCGCTCACCGCATCAAGTCCCCGCAACTGCTCGTCGCCGAGTCCGGCGCCGACCGCGAGGGCCACGGCCTCAAGCGCACGATGGGCCTCTTCCAGCTCATCTGCTTCGGCGTCGGCGCCATCGTCGGCACCGGCATCTTCGTCGGACTCTCCGACTCCGTCGCCCAGGCCGGCCCCGCCGTCGTCATCTCCTTCGTCCTCGCCGCGATCACCTGCGTCTTCACCGCGCTCTCCTTCGCCGAGCTGGGCGGCGCGATCCCGGTCTCCGGCTCCTCGTACTCCTTCGCCTACGCGGGCCTCGGCGAGTCCACCGCCTTCCTGGTCGGCTGGTGCCTGCTGCTGGAGTACGGCGTCTCCATCTCCGCGGTCGCGGTCGGCTGGAGCGAGTACGTCAACGAGCTCCTGCACAGCCTCACCGGCCTGCAGCTGCCGGCCGCGCTGTCCGCGGGGCCGGGCGACGGCGGGATCGTGAACCTGCCCGCCGTGATCGTCATCGCCATGGCGTCCGTGCTGCTGGTGCGCGGGGTGCGGGAGAGCGCCCGGGCGACCGCCGCGATGGCCGCCGTGAAGCTCGTCATCCTGCTGGCCTTCTGCGCCGTCGGCTACAGCGCCTTCAAGCACGGCAACCTGACCCCGTTCTCACCGGCCGGCCTCGGCGGCATCGGCGCGGGCACCACCGCCGCCTTCTTCTCCTACATCGGCTTCGACGCGATCACCACGGCCGGTGAGGAGGCGAAGAACCCGCGCCGGGACATCCCCGTCGCGATCCTCGTCTGCATGGGCCTGGTCACCCTGCTCTACTGCGCGGTCGCGCTCGCCGCGATCGGCGCCATCGGCGGCAAGCAGGTCGCCGGCCGGCCCGCGGCGCTGTCGTACGTCGTCAACGAGGTCACCGGCTCCGCCATCGGCGGCGGTGTCATCGCCTTCGGCGCGGTCGTCGCCATCGCCTCCGTGGTGCTGGCCGTGATGTACGGCCAGACCCGCATCCTGATGTCGATGTCCCGGGACGGCCTGATCCCGCGCGTCTTCGAGAAGGTGTCGCCGCGCACCTCCACCCCGGTGGCCGGCACGCTGATCGTCGCGGTCGTCTTCGCGGTCCCGGCGGCCTTCGCCTCCCTGGACGCCGTGATGAACCTGTGCACCATCGGCACGCTCGCGATCATGGCCGTCGTCAACATCGCGGTGATCACCCTGCGCCGCCGCGAGCCCGGCCTGAGCCGCAGCTTCCGGGTGCCGCTCTACCCGGTCGGACCGCTGCTCGGCGTCGCCTTCTGCCTGTACCTGATGTACGAGACCGGCTGGCGGACCTGGATCCAGTTCGCGGTGTTCCTCGTGGTGGGCCTCGCGGTCTACGCCGCCTACGGGCGCCGGCACTCCACGCTGGCCCAGGCGTCCCCCGAGGTCACGCCGGACGCCGCTGACCGGGAACCACTGGCAGTCTGAACCACACCGCCTTGCCCGAAGCGGTCGGGCGGTGACCGCAGGACGAGCTGAGGGCGCGGATCAGCAGCAGCCCGCGCCCGCCCTCCTGCCAGGGGTCGGGCTCCTCGATCACCGGACGGGTGAGATGCCCCGGCGGCGCCGGGTCCGGGTCGTGCACCTCGACCTGGCAGCCGCCCGGCCGCAGCTCCACCACCAGCTCGATCGGGCCGCGCCCGGCAGTGTGCTCCACCGCGTTGGCCACCAGCTCCGCCGTCAGCAGCTCGGCGGTGTCACTGTCGGCCGCGTGCTCCACCTCGGCCAGGGCCGACCGGACCAGGGCACGCGCCACGGGCACCGCCGCGGTCGTGTGCGGCAGCGCGATGCGCCAGGAGGCCGATTCGGCGGGGCGTTCGTACAAGGCGAGTCCGTTCATGGAGCAGGCTGTCCTGCTTTCAACCGTGGAAATGGTACGGGTCCGGCCACGAGGACCGTCGACGGGCACCGTCCGGGGCCGCTCCGCCCCGCCACCGGCGGCCTACCCGCCGGGGCGCCCCGCCTCGCCCCGGCGGGCCCACTGTTACGCGGCTGTGGACGACCGGTGACGCGTGTGACGGGACCGGGCCGTCCCCCAGCCCGTTGTCGCGACATCGTGACGACAGTCACAAACAGGTGATAGCTTCATGGGGTACCGCACCGTGAGGCACCACCGCAGCAACGTGAGGCACCGCCCCTTCTAGGAGGCCGCACGTCATGAGTCCCTTCACCGGCTCCGCCGCCCGCACCTCCACGTGGGAGCACCTGCGGGTCCAGCTCGACGACGGTGTCGCCACCGTCACCCTCGCCCGCCCCGACAGGCTCAACGCCCTCACCTTCGGCGCCTACGCCGACCTGCGCGACCTGCTCGCCGAGCTGTCCCGGGAGCGGTCGGTCCGCGCCCTGGTGCTGGCCGGCGAGGGCCGCGGCTTCTGCTCCGGCGGAGACGTGGACGAGATCATCGGCGCCACCCTGTCCATGGACACCGCCCAGCTCCTCGACTTCAACCGGATGACCGGGCAGGTGGTCCGGGCGATCCGGGAGTGCCCGTTCCCGGTGATCGCCGCCGTGCACGGCGTGGCGGCGGGCGCCGGCGCCGTGCTCGCCCTGGCGGCGGACTTCCGCGTCGCGGACCCCTCGGCCCGGTTCGCCTTCCTCTTCACCCGCGTCGGCCTCTCCGGCGGCGACATGGGCGCGGCCTACCTGCTGCCCCGCGTCGTCGGGCTCGGTCACGCGACCCGGCTGCTGATGCTGGGCGAACCGGTGCGCGCGGCGGAGGCCGAGCGGATCGGCCTGATCAGCGTGACGGCGGAGGAGGGCCACACGGACGGGACGGCGCGGGACCTGGCCCGCCGCCTGGCCGACGGACCCGCCCTGGCGTACGCCCAGACCAAGGCGCTGCTCACGGCCGAGCTGGACATGCCGCTGGCCGCGTCGATCGAGCTGGACGCCTCGACCCAGGCCCTGCTGATGAACGGCGAGGACTACGCGGAGTTCCACGCCGCCTTCCAGGAGAAGCGGCCGCCGAAGTGGCGGGGGAGGTAGCCGCGATGGCCGGCCGCCCCCTGCGCGTGGCGATCACCGGCGGGGGCCCCGGCGGTCTCTACACGGCCGCGCTGCTGAAACGGCTCGATCCCGCCCGGGAGATCACCGTCTGGGAGCGCAACGCCCCCGACGAGACCTTCGGCTTCGGCGTGGTCCTCTCCGACGAGACCCTGGGCGGCATCGAGCACGCCGATCCCGTGGTCCACGAGGCCCTGCGGCGCGACTTCGTCCGCTGGGACGACATCGACATCGTCCACCGGGGCACCCGCCACACCTCCGGCGGACACGGCTTCGCCGCGCTGGGCAGGCGCCGGCTGCTGGAGATCCTGCATGAGCGCTGCCGCTCCCTGGGCGTGGACCTCCGCTTCCGCACCGCGGCACCGCCGGTCGCCCGGCTCGCCGAGGAGTACGACCTGGTCGTCGCCGCCGACGGAGTCAACAGCACCACCCGCGACGCCCGCGCCCACGCGTTCCGGCCCCGGGTGACCGCCCACCGCTGCCGCTACATCTGGCTGGCGGCCGACTTCGCCTTCGACGCCTTCCGCTTCGAGATCGCCGAGACCGAGCACGGCGTGATGCAGCTGCACGCCTACCCGTTCGCCCGCCCGTCTCCCGACCACCACCCCTCAACGAGGCCCTCCGGGCCGCCGGACCGACTCGGCGCCTCCACCGTGATCGTGGAGATGCGCGAGGAGGTCTGGCGGGCCGCCGGATTCGACGAGGCCGAGCCGCGGGAGTCCGTCGAGCGCTGCGCGAAGATCTTCGCCGACGCCCTCGGCGGACGGCCGCTGCGCTCCAACAAATCGGTGTGGACGACCTTCCGCACGGTGGTCAACGAGCGCTGGTCCGACGGCAACGTCGTCCTCCTCGGCGACGCCGCCCACACCGCCCACTTCTCCATCGGCTCCGGCACCAAGCTCGCCGTGGAGGACGCGCTGGCGCTGGCCGCGTGCGTCGAGGAACAGCCCGACACGCCCAGCGCGCTGGCCGCCTACGAGGAGGAGCGCAAGCCCGTCGTCGCCTCCACCCAGCGGGCCGCCCGGGCCAGCCTGGAGTGGTTCGAGCACCTGGACCGCTACCTCGGTCAGCCGTCCCGCCAGTTCGCCTTCAACCTGCTCACCCGCAGCCGCCGGGTCACCCACGACAACCTCCGGCTGCGCGACGCGCACTTCACCGGTGCCGTCGAGCGGGAGTTCGGCTGCCCACCGGGCACGCCCCCCATGTTCACCCCGTTCCGGCTGCGCGGACTGACCCTGCGCAACCGGGTCGTGGTGTCGCCCATGGACATGTACTCGGCCGACGAAGGCGTCCCCGGCGACTTCCACCTCGTCCACCTGGGTGCCCGCGCCCTCGGCGGGGCCGGCCTGGTGATGACCGAGATGGTGTGCGTGAGCGAGGAGGGCCGGATCACCCCCGGCTGCGCCGGCCTCTACACCGGCCGGCAGGGCGAGGCGTGGCGGCGGATCACCGACTTCGTGCACGACCGGGCGCCGGGCACCGCGATCGGCGTCCAGCTCGGCCACAGCGGCCGCAAGGGCTCCACCCGGCTGATGTGGGAGGGCATGGACGAACCGCTGCCCGACGGCAACTGGCCGCTGGTGGCCGCCTCCCCGCTGCCCTACAAGCCGGGCGGCCAGACCCCGCGCGGCCTCACGCGCACCCAGCTGACCGACATCCGGGAGCAGTTCGCCGCGGCCGCCGGGCGGGCCGCGCGGGCCGGCTTCGACCTCCTCGAACTGCACTGCGCCCACGGCTATCTGCTCTCCGGCTTCCTCTCCCCCCTCACCAACCTCCGCACCGACGCCTACGGCGGCTCGCCCGAGAACCGGCTGCGGTTCCCGCTGGAGGTCTTCGACGCCGTGCGCGCGGTGTGGCCGGACGACCGGCCCATGACCGTGCGGATCTCCGCCACCGACTGGGCCGAGGGCGGCACCGGCGCCGAGGACGCGGTCGGGATCGCCCGGGCCTTCGCGGCGCACGGCGCCGACGCGATCGACGTCTCCACCGGGCAGGTGGTGGCCGAGGAGCGGCCGGAGTTCGGGCGCTCGTACCAGACGCCGTTCGCGGACCGCATCCGGCACGAGGTCCGCGTCCCGGTGATCGCGGTCGGCGCGATCTCCTCCTGGGACGACGTCAACTCCCTGATCCTGGCCGGGCGTACGGACCTGTGCGCGCTGGCCCGGCCGCACCTGTACGACCCGCACTGGACGCTGCACGCGGCCGCCGAGCAGGGCTACGAGGGGCCCGGCGTGGCCTGGCCCGACCCCTACCGGGCGGGCAGCAGAAGGCCGCAGACCGGCCGCACGGACGCGCCGAAACCCCGGCTGTCGCTCGGCGGGCGATGACGAGGACGGCGAGGAGGAGCCGCGCGGTACCGGTCACACGCCTTCCACGTGATCCGCACGGTTCCTGAACCGCTTGTTCCGCTTCGGCTGGCTACGTTCGGCTGGTCCATGCCGGAGACGAGAGAGACCGAGACCGCGATGAACGACACCAGGCCCCTGCCCGAGCCCCCCGGATACGGTTACGGCGGCCCCCCGGCCCCGGAGCCGCAGTACGCGGAGCCCGCCTACCGGCCCGCCGGCCCCGGCCGGCAGCGCCGCGGGGACGGCTCGGGCACCCGGCGCACCGCCCTGATCATCCACACCGTCGCCGACGTCGCGGCGGCGTTCCTGGGGCTGTGGATCCTGCTGTACCTGCTGGAGGCCAACCACGCGAACGTCTTCGTGGGTTTCGTGGAGGGTGTGGCCGACGCGCTGGCCTGGTGGTCGCAGGACATCTTCACGATGGACACGGAGAACCTCCGGGTGCTGCTCGACTACGGACTTCCCGCGGTGCTCTACCTCGCGGTCGGGCACGGCATCGCGCTGCGGCTGCGGCGCTTCTGACCCGCGGCGCTCAGACCCCCGCGGGCCCCGCTCCCACGAACTCGGCCCCCGCGTCCCGCAGCCGCTCGTGCAGCCCCCGGAACACCTGTGCCGAGCGGACGCCCGGCCAGTCGGCGGGCAGCAGCCGGGCGGGCAGGCCCGGGTCGGTGTAGGGCAGGTGCCGCCAGGAGTCCAGGGCCGTCAGGTAGTCCCGGTAGGCCTCCTCCGGCGGCGTGCCGGTCCGCCGCTCCCAGGCGTGCAGGACGGGCGCGTGGACGTCCAGGAAGCCCTCGTGCGCCTTGGCGATCGCCGCCAGGTCCCACCAGCGGGTGACGGCCTCCGGCGTGGCGGCGAAGCCGAGGTGCTCGCCCCGGAAGAGGTCGACGTACGGGTCGAGGGCCAGGCGCCGCAGGGTGTGCCGGGTCTCCTCGTACAGCCGGGCCGGGGCGATCCACACCCCGGGCGCCGCCGTGCCGAAGCCCAGTCCGGCCAGCCGGGAGCGCAGGACGTGCCGCTTCTGCCGTTCCGACTCGGGCACGGAGAACACCGCCAGGACCCAGCCCTCGTCCTCGGGCGGCGCGGTCGCGTAGATGCGGCGGTCACCGTCCTCCAGCAACTGGCGTGCCTCGGCCGAGAGTTCGTACCCGGCCGCGCCGGTGCCCGTGCGGGCCGGCAGCAGCAGCCCGCGGCGTTTGAGCCGGGACACCGAGGAACGGACGGAGGGCGCGTCCACCCTGACCGCGGCCAGCAGCCGGATCAGCTCGGCGACGGGCACCGGGCCGGGCATGAAGCGGCCGTACGCGCCGTACAACGTGACGATGAGGGACCTGGGGGCGTGCTGCTCGGACACATTGATCATTTTAGGTCGTCGGGGTCATGGCCGGTCACCGGCGGTGCGCAGCCGGAACCGCTGCAGCTTGCCGGTGGCCGTGCGGGGCAGCGCGTCGAGGAAGACGAACTCGCGCGGGCACTTGTAGGGCGCCAGCTCCGACTTGAGGAAGGCGCGCAGTGTCTCCGGGTCGCGCGCCGCCCCGTCCCGCAGCACCGTGTAGGCCACCGCCACCTGGCCGCGCACCTCGTCGGGACGGCCGACCACCGCCGTCTCGACCACGTCGGGGTGGCGCAGCAGGGCGTCCTCCACCTCCGGTCCGGCGATGTTGTACCCGGCTGAGATGATCATGTCGTCCGCGCGGGCCACATAGCGGAAGTAGCCGTCGCTCTCGCGGACGTAGGTGTCGCCGGTGACGTTCCAGCCGCCGCGCACGTACTCCCGTTGCCGCGGGTCGGCGAGATAGCGGCAGCCGACCGGGCCGCGCACGGCCAGCAGTCCGGGCTCACCGTCCGGCACCGGGTCGCCGTACGCGTCCTGGACCCGCGCCTGCCACCCCGGGACCGGGACTCCCGTGGTGCCGGGTCTGATCCGCTCGTCGGCGGCGGAGACGAAGATGTGCAGCAGCTCGGTGGCGCCGATGCCGTTGATGATGCGCAGCCCCGTGCGCTCGTGCCACGCCCGCCAGGTGGCCGCGGGCAGGTTCTCGCCGGCCGACACGCAGCGCCGCAGCGACGAGAGGTCGTGGCCGTCCATCGCCTCGAGCATCGCGCGGTACGCGGTCGGCGCGGTGAACAGCACCGAGACCCGGTGCCCGGCGATGGCCGGCAGCAACTGGCGCGGCCCCGCCTGTTCGAGCAGCAGCGCGCTGGCGCCCGCCCGCATCGGGAAGATCACCAGACCGCCCAGACCGAACGTGAAGCCGAGCGGGGGACTGCCGGTGAACACGTCGTCGGGCCGGGGCCGCAGCACATGCGCGGAGAAGGTGTCGGCGACGGCCAGCACGTCCCGGTGGAAGTGCATGCACCCCTTCGGGCGGCCCGTGGTGCCCGAGGTGAAGGCGATCAGGGCCACGTCGTCGGCGGCGGTGCCGACCGCCGGGAAGGGCGTGTCCGGCGCCGGGCGGCGCAGCAGGTCGTCGGGCGCCTCACCGCCGTAGGCGAGGATGCGCAGGCCCGGTATCCCGGCCTTCGCCAGGTCGTCCACGGCCCGTATGTCGCACAGCGCGTGCCGGACCCGGGCGATCTCGCACATCGTGGCCAGCTCGTGCGGCCGCTGCTGGGCCAGCACGGTGACCGCCACCGCGCCCGCCTTCAGCACGGCGAGCCAGCACGCGGCGAGCCAGGGGGTGGTCGGCCCGCGCAGCAGGACCCGGTTGCCGGGTACGACGCCCAGTTCGCCGGTGAGGACATGGGCGATCCGGTCGACGCGGGCGCGCAGGACGCCGTACGTCCACGAAGGACCGTCCGGGGTGTGGAAGACCGGGCGGTCCGGGTCGCCGTGCGCGAGCAGCTCGGCCGCGCAGTTGAGCCGTTCGGGGTAGCGCAGCTCCGCCAGATCGAATCGCAGCTCGGGCCACTCGCCCGGCGGCGGAAGATGGTCGCGCGTGAAGGTGTCGACGTGGGCGGAGACGTTCATGGCGGTGCGCCCCCTTGCCTGACGGCGTCGAGACGGGCGTCCTGACTGCGCTCGCATCTGGAGCGTATCGTGTTGGTGACGACAGTCAACTGTGCGCGATACCGTCGGATGGAGACGGGAGGGTCATCGCCGGCCCGCCCCGGAGGGAGGACCGGCAGTGCCCGCATTCTCACTCGGACCGGAGCGGACCGCCTGGCGCGCCGAACTGCGCGCCCTGGCCGCCGAACGGCTGCGCCCGATCGCCGACAAGGGGGAGCCGGGCCGGGTCGACCGGGCCCTCCTCGCCGAACTCGGCCGGCTCGGCCTGCTCGCCCGTCTGTTCACCTCCGGCGCCCTGGACCTGTGCCTGATGCGCGAGGCGCTGGCGCAGGCCTGCACCGAGGCGGAGACCGCCCTCGCCCTCCAGGGCCTGGGCGCCCACCCGGTGCACGCCCACGGCACCACCGCCCAGCGCGAGCGCTGGCTGCCCCGGGTGGCCGCGGGCGGCGCGGTGGCCGCGTTCGCGCTCAGCGAGCCGGGGGCCGGCTCCGACGCGGCCGCCCTGGCCCTCACGGCCGAACCGGACCGCGGCTCCGGCTGGCGGCTCACCGGCGAGAAGTGCTGGATCTCCAACGCCCCCGAGGCCGACTTCTACACCGTCTTCGCCCGGACCACGCCCGGCGCCGGAGCCCGCGGGGTGACCGCCTTCCTGCTCCCCGCCGACCGGCCCGGCCTCACCGGCTCCGCGCTGGAGATGCTCTCCCCGCACCCGATCGGCGCCCTGCACCTGGACGCCGTCCCCGTCACCGCGGACGACGTGCTCGGCGAGCCCGACCGCGGCTTCGCCGTCGCCATGGGCACCCTCAACCTCTTCCGGCCCAGCGTCGGCGCCTTCGCGGTCGGCATGGCCCAGGCGGCGCTCGACGCCACGCTCGAGCACACCGCCGAACGCGACGCGTTCGGCGGCAAGCTGCGGGACCTGCAGACGGTCGCCCACCAGGTCGCCGAGATGGCCCTGCGCACCGAGGCGGCCCGGCTGATGGTGTACGCGGCGGCGACGGCGTACGACGAGGGCGCCGCCGATGTGCCGGGGCGGGCCGCGATGGCCAAGCTGCTGGCCACCGAGACCGCGCAGTACGTCGTCGACACCGCCGTCCAGCTGCACGGCGCCCGCGCGCTGCGCCGCGGCCATCTGCTGGAACACCTCTATCGCGAGGTGCGCGCGCCGCGGATCTACGAGGGCGCCAGCGAGGTGCAACGGGGCATCATCGCCAAGGAGTTGTACGCCGCGCGGTCCGAGAGGGAGGCCCGGTGAGCACCGAGCGCGTCAACCCGCCCGAGCTGTCCCCGCCCACGGGCTTCTCGCACGCCGTCGTCGCGACCGGCACCCGGCTGGTGTTCCTGGCCGGCCAGACCGCCCTCGACGGCGACGGCGAAGTCACCGGCGACACGCTCGTGGAGCAGTTCGAGCGGGCACTCACCAATCTGCTCACCGCCCTGCGCGCGGCCGGCGGCACCCCGGCCGACCTGGCCCGCGTCACCGTCTACACCACCGACGTCGCCGGCTACCGCACCGACGCCCGCCGACTGGGCCGTATCTGGCGGGAGTCGGCGGGCCGCGACTATCCGGCGATGGCCGTCGTCCAGGTCGTACGGCTGTGGGACGAGCGGGCGCTGGTCGAGCTGGACGGGTTCGCGGTGCTGCCGGGTGACGCGCCACCGAAGGGGTGACGGTCACGGCGGGGTCCCGGACCGCCCGGTACGAGTGGAACCCCCACACCCCGTGACCGGGAGGTACCCCCCATGCCCGTACGCCCCGCCCTCGCCGCCGGCCTCGGCGCCGCAGCGCTGCTGTGCGCCGTCGCCGCACCGGCCGCCGTCGCCGACCCGACCGAGAGCCTCACCGTCGACGCCACCGGCCGGATCGCCGCCGACGGCACCATCACCCTCTCCGGCACCTACCGCTGCGCCGGCAGCAGCGGACCGGTGCTCGTCAGCTCCTCGGTCACCCAGACCGACCCCGGCGTCAAGTACGCCATCGGCGGCACCAGCGGCGTCTGCGACGGAGCGGAGCACCACTGGTCGAACACCGGCAAGGCCGATGCGGAAGCGCTCAAGAGCGGTACGCGGTCCATCACGACCGGGAAGGCCTCGGCCGAGGCGGAGAAGACGTCGCCCAAGGGCGCAGGCAAGCCGTCCGAGGCCGGGAAGGCGGCGCGGAAGGCCGGGAAGAAGGCGGCCGGGGCCGGGAAGGCGTCGGGCAAGGCCGACAAGGCCTCGGCCGGGTCCGTGAAGACCTCGGCCGGGTCCGTGAAGGCGTCGCACAAGGACGGAAAGGTGTCCGGCAAGGCGGCGAAGGCGGCGGCCGGGTCGGGGAAGACGTCGCACAAGGCCGGTGCCGAACCGCTGAAGACCGGCGCGGCCCACGTCGAGGCCACCCTGGTGGAGCTGCGGCCCTCGGGCCTCGCGCCGATGCCCTACTTCCACGCCGTCCGGCAGCAGGACATCACGCTCGTCCAGGACTGAGCGCGCCCCCGGCGGCCCGGGTGTGCCGGGCCGCCGGGGGACTCGGTGGCCGCCGGCTCAGCCCCGCTGCCAGCTGTGCGGGGCGTGGTAGGCGTGCGGGCGCCAGGAGGTGGTGCCCGGGGAGCCGGGCTCGGTGCCGGCCCCGGCCAGGGCGGTGCGGCTGAGCAGCAGCACCGCGAGGGCGGCCAGTTCCTCGTCGGTGGCCTGGCCCTTCTCGACGCGGATGGGGGGAGTGGGGGACGCGCTCATGGGACCTCCGTCACTGGGGCGGGTTGCCGTGCTTGCGGGCGGGTCGCTCGGCGTGCTTGGTACGCAGCATCGCCAGGGCGCCGATCAGGACGTGGCGGGTGTCGGCCGGGTCGATCACGTCGTCGACCAGACCGCGCTCGGCCGCGTAGTACGGATGCATCAGCTCGGCCTTGTACTCCTTGACCAGCTCCGCCCGCATGGCCTCGGGGTCGTCGGCCTCGGCGATCTGACGGCGGAAGATGACGTTGGCCGCGCCCTCGGCGCCCATCACGGCGATCTCGTTGGTGGGCCAGGCGTAGGTGAGGTCGGCGCCGATGGACTGGGAGTCCATCACGATGTAGGCGCCGCCGTAGGCCTTGCGCAGGATCAGGGAGATGCGCGGCACGGTCGCGTCGCAGTAGGCGTACAGCAGTTTCGCGCCGTGCCGGATGATGCCGCCGTGCTCCTGTCCGACACCAGGGAGGAAGCCGGGTACGTCGAGCAGGGTGACGATCGGGATGCTGAACGCGTCGCACATCTGCACGAAGCGGGCGGCCTTCTCGGACGCCTCGATGTCCAGCACGCCGGCGAGGCTCTGCGGCTGGTTGGCGACGATCCCGACGACCTGGCCGTCCAGCCGGGCCAGCGCGCAGATGATGTTGCGCGCCCAGCGCTGGTGCACCTCGAGGTACTCGCCGTCGTCGACGATCTCCTCGATGACCCTGGTCATGTCGTACGGACGGTTGCCGTCGGCGGGCACCAGGTCGGCGAGGCTGTCGCAGCGCCGGTCCGCCGGGTCGTCGCAGGGCGCGGCGGGCGGGTTCTCGCGGTTGTTGCGCGGCAGGAGGGAGAGCAGGTAGCGCACCTCCTCCAGGCAGGTCTCCTCGTCGTCGTAGGCGAAGTGGCAGACGCCGGAGGTCTCGGCGTGCACGTCGGCGCCGCCGAGCCCGTTCTGGGTGATCTCCTCGCCGGT
>NZ_JBEXYS010000019.1:0-145989 GCF_040631045.1 Streptomyces sp. NPDC005706
GCGTCCGCGCGAGATCGGCCTCGCCCGGCGCTGGACCGGCCGTGTGCCCGGCGTGGACGTGCCCGCCGTGTACGTCGAGCACAACAGCCCCGACGCGTCCCCGGAACGTCAACTCCACCCGCTCGCCGGGCAGACGGAGATCCCCGTCGTCCATGTCACCCACTTCAACCGGCTGATGTGGGACAGCGGCAGGGCACCGGCCGAGGTCGTGGAGCACGGCATCGTCGACCCCGGCCACCGCTGGACCGGCACCGAGCGCCGCGCCGCCGTCGTGGTCAACGAGCCTGTGCGCAGGGGGCGTACCACCGGAACGGACCTGCTGCCCCGGTTCGCCCGCTCGGCGCCCCTGGACGTCTTCGGGATGCGCACCGAGGGCCTCGCCGGACACCTCGGCCTGCCCGCCGAGCGCTGCCGCGCCCGGGACCTGCCCCAGCACGAACTGCACCGCGAGATGGCCCGCTGCCGCCTGTACCTGCACCCGGTGCGCTGGACCTCGCTGGGCCTGTCCCTGCTGGAGGCCATGTTCCTGGGCATGCCGGTGGTCGCCCTGGACACCACCGAGGTCCGCGAGGCGGTCCCCGCGGGCGCCGGCGTGGTCTCCAACCGGCTCGACGTCCTCGAGGACGCCGTACGGACGTTCCTCGCCGAACCGGACCACGCCCGCCGCACGGGGCGGGCAGCCCGCGCCGCGGCCCTGGCCCGCTACGGAGAACGACGCTTCCTTGACGACTGGGAGCGCCTGATCAAGGAGGTCACCCGATGAGCCGCATTCTGCCCCCGGCCGGGCGCGTCGCCATGGTCTCCGAGCACGCCAGCCCGTTGGCCGCGCTCGGCGGACCGGACGCCGGCGGCCAGAACGTGTACGTGGCACAGGTGGCCCGGCAACTGGCCCGCAAGGGGTTCCGGGTCACGGTGTACACCCGGCGGGACTCCACCGGACTGCCGGACCGGATGACCCTCATCGACGGCGTCCAGGTGGTGCATGTGCCCGCCGGGCCGCCCGCACCCGTACCCAAGGACGAACTGCTGCCCCACATGGCCGCGTTCGGCGCCTTCCTGGCCCGGCAGTGGGCCGCCGACCCGCCCGACGTGGTGCACGCCCACTTCTGGATGTCGGGCCTCGCCGCCCTGACCGGAACCCGGGGCCTGGGCATCCCCGTCGTGCAGACCTACCACGCCCTCGGCACCGTCAAGAAGCGCTACCAGGGCGCCGACGACACCAGCCCGCCCGAGCGCGTCGCGATCGAGGAGGCCGTCGGCCACGAGTGCGCGCGGATCATCGCCACCTGCTCCGACGAGGTGGCCGAACTGCGGGCCATGGGCCTGCCGGAGGACCGCGTCACCGTCGTGCCCTGCGGGGTCGACCCCGACCAGTTCGCGCCGTCCGGCCGCCCCCGGATGCTGCCCGGCGGCCGCAGACGGCTGCTCGCCGTCGGCCGGCTCGTGCCCCGCAAGGGCTTCGACCGCGCCATCCGCGCCCTCGCCGGGATACCCGACGCCGAACTCCTCGTCGCCGGCGGCCCCGAGGCGGACCTGCTGGGCACGGAGCCGGAGGCCCGGCGGCTGCACGCCATCGCCGGCGAGTACGGCGTCACCGACCGGGTGACCCTGCTCGGCGGGGTCGGCCGGACCCGGATGCCGCGCCTGATGGCCGGCGCCGACCTCGTGCTGTCCCTGCCCCGCTACGAGCCCTTCGGTATCGTCCCGCTCGAGGCCATGGCCTGCGCCACGCCGGTCGTCGCCACCGCCGTGGGCGGCCAGCTCGACACGGTCGTGGACGGCACCACCGGCGTCCACGTCCCGGCCGACGACGACCACCACCACCTCGGCGAAGTCGTCCGCGAACTCCTCGACGACCCCGACCGGCTCGCCCGCCACGGCGCCGCCGGCCGCGAACGGGTGCTGGCCCACTACACCTGGGACCGCGTGGCCGACGGCGTGGCCGGGGTGTACGGCGCCGTGTCCTCGATGCCCTCGCTCTCGGAAGCCGTCCGATGAAGGGAGCCGCCCGATGAAGACCGTCACCGACACCGCGCACTGCGACGACCTGATGAAGGCCCTGGAGACGTTCCGCGACCAGGGCTCCCTCATCGAACGCTGGGGCGCCGAACTCGCCCGGCGGCTGGGCTCGGGAGGCCGGCTGCTCGTCGCGGGCAACGGCGGCAGCGCCGCCCAGGCGCAGCACCTCACCGCCGAACTCGTGGGCCGCTACCGGGACGACCGGGCGCCGTTCTCCGCGCTCGCCCTGCACGCCGACACCTCCTCCACCACCGCGATCGCCAACGACTACGGCGTCCAGGAGGTGTTCGCCCGCCAGACCGCCGCGCACGGCCGCCCCGGCGACGTGCTGATGCTGCTGTCCACCAGCGGTGCCAGCGCCAACCTGCTGGCCGCGGCCGACCGCGCCCACCGGCTCGGCATGACCGTCTGGGCGCTGACCGGCCGGGCCCCGAACCCCCTGCACCTGGCCGCCGACGACGCGCTGTGCGTGGACGCGCCGGTGGCCGCCACCGTGCAGGAGTTGCACCTGGTCGCCGTGCACATGCTCTGCGAGTCGTTCGACCAGGCCGTCCAACGGGGCGAGGCGGACGGAGGCACGGCGGACGGCCGAGGTGACGGCCGGCCCGGTGCCAGCGGCCGATCGGACAGCCGGGCGCGGGGCCGGACGGACGGCGCCCGGCCGGACGGCCACGGCCGCACCGCGGGCACCCGGGCGCGGCGCGGGGAGGGAGACGCATGAACACCCCCCGTACCCCCCTGGTCGTCGTCGGGGACGCGCTGCTCGACCACGACCTGTGCGGCCGGGCCGAGCGGCTGGCCCCCGACGCGCCCGTGCCGGTGGTGCACGGCACCCGGCGCAGCTCCCGCCCGGGCGGCGCGGCCCTCGCCGCCTGCCTGGCCGCCTCCGACGGCCGCCCGGTCACCCTCGTCACCGCTCTCGGCGACGACACGACCAGCGGCGTCCTGCGGGACCTGCTGGCCGGCCGCGTGGACCTGGTCGAGGTGCCGCTGGACGGCGAACTCGGCAGCAAGACCCGCGTACTCGCCGGAGACCGGCCACTGCTCCGCCTCGACGACGGCGAGGGACGCGCCCGCGAGGCGAGCCGGGCCGCCCTGGCCGCGGTCCGCGCGGCGGACGCCGTCCTGGTCGCCGACTACGGCCGGGGCACCGCCGACGTCCTCCGGGAGGCGCTGGCCGGCGCCGCCGCGCGGGCGCCCGTGGTGTGGGACCCGCATGTACGGGGCGGCCCACCGGTCCCCGGCGTACGGCTGGCCACCCCCTCCGCGCAGGAGGCCCGCCTCCTCGCCCGGCGGCCGGCCGGGGACACCGGCAGCGCGCCCGGCGACGGAGGCGTACTGCGCACGGCCGCCCAGGATGCCGGCGCGCTCGCCCGGGCCTGGCGCGCGCACGCCGTCGCGGTCACCCTGGGCGAGCGCGGCGCGCTGCTCTCGTACGGCGAGACCCCGCTGCTGGTGCCGGCCCCGGCCACCGCGGCGGGCGACCCCTGCGGGGCCGGGGACCGGTTCGCGGCGGCCGCCGCCGGGCTGCTCGCCGACGGCGCCTTCACCGAGGCGGCCGTCCAGGGTGCCGTGCACGCCGCCACCCGGTACGTCGCCGAGGGCGGCGCCCGCGCCGTCGCCGTGCCCGAGGTGCCGGACACCCCACCGGAACGGCCGCCCGGCGAGGAATGCGCGGCCGCTGCCCGGCGCACCGCCGCCCGGGTACGGGCCGCGGGCGGCACCGTGGTCGCCGCGGGCGGCTGCTTCGACCTGCTGCACGCCGGCCATGTCGCCCTGCTCCAGGCCGCGCGCCGGGCCGGCGACTGCCTGATCGTCTGTGTCAACTCCGACGACTCGGTGCGCAGGCGCAAGGGCGACGGCCGGCCCCTGGTCCCGGCGGCCGACCGGGTACGCGTGCTCAGCGCGCTGGAGTGCGTCGACGCGGTCGCCGTCTTCGACGACGACACACCGGAACGCGTCCTCGGCGAACTGCGCCCCCACATCTGGGCCAAGGGCGGCGACTACGCCCGCACCCGGCTGCCCGAGCAGCCGCTCGTGGAGAGCTGGGGCGGCCAGGTCCTCCTGCTGCCCTACCTCGACGGCCGCTCCACCACCGGCCTCGCCCGCCGCGCGGCCCTGGCACCCGCCCGCACCGCAGGACCCGTCCAGTGACCCGCTTCCCGCACCCGCCGCCCGGGGGGCCGGTCCGGTGACACCCGACTCGCGTCCCCCGACCGTGCTGGTGCTGCGCGCCCTGGGCCTCGGCGACCTGCTCGCCGGGGTGCCCGCGCTGCGCGCGGTCCGGCGGGGCTTCCCGGGACACCGGGTGGTCCTCGCCCTGCCGCCCGCGCTGACCGGGATCGCCCTGTCCACCGGGGCGGTCGACGAAGTCCTCCCGGCCGAGGCGCCGGGCCGGGCGGTGCCGTCCCTCGCGCACTGGCCGGGGCCGCCGCCGGACATGGCGATCGACCTGCACGGCAACGGTCCCGAGAGCCGCGACGCGCTGGCCGCCCTGAACCCGCGCCGGCTGCTCGCCCACGCCCTGCCGGACGGTCCGCCCTGGCAGCCGCACGTCCACGAACGGGACCGCTGGTGCGCCTTCCTGCGCGCCCACGGCATCCCGGCCGACCCTCTCGACCTGCGCCTGCCGGCCCCGTCCACGCCGTCACCGGCGCCCGGTGCGGTCGTGGTGCACCCCGGGGCCGCGTCGGGCTCGCGCCGCTGGCCCGGGGAGCGGTTCGCCGCCGTCGTACGGTGCCTGCGCGCTGCCGGACACCGTGTGGTGCTGACCGGCGGCCCCGGGGAGGACGCCCTCGTTCGGTCCGTCGCCGAGCGCGGCGGCCGGCCCGCGTCGGACGTGATCAGCGGGGGCCTGCCCCTGGACGAGCTGTCGGCGTTGGTGGCCGGGGCGTCGCTGGTGCTCAGCGGTGACACCGGCATCGCCCATCTCGCGGTGGCCCACGGCACCCGGTCGGTCACCCTGTTCGGCCCCGTCTCCCCGCGACTGTGGGGGCCACCGCCCGGCCACCGGCACCTGGCCCTGTGGAAGCCCGGCCCGCCCGGGGACCCGCACGGCCGCAACCCGGACGCCCGGCTGCTGCGCGTCCACACCGGCGAGGTCGCCGCCGCCTGCCTGCTGCAGCTCAGGGGCCGGCGGGCCCGCACCGGAGTCCCCGGGTGGGGGGTGGCGGCGCGTGTCCACTGACCGGGCCCCAGGACCCACCCGCCGGCCCACCGCCGGAGCGGACCTTAGGATCACGGTCGCCGTCATCACCCGCGATCGGTCCGGCAGTCTGCTGCGCACCCTCGGCGCCCTGGCCGCGCTGCCCGAACGGCCGCCGGTGATCGTCGTCGACAACTCCCGCCACGACACCACCCGGGAGGCGGTGCACGGCCACCCGGCGGTCACCCGTCTGCCGCGGCCCGCCGCCGACACCGGCGCCGTCGGCCGCAAACCTGGCCGTCCGGCAGGCCCGCACCCCCTGTGTCGCCTTCAGCGACGACGACTCCTGGTGGACCCCGGGCTCCCTGCGGCACGGCCGACCTGCTCGACGTGCACCCACGGCTCGGGCTGCTCGCCGCCCGCACCCTGGTCGGTGAGCGGGGCACCGAGGACCCGCTGAACGCCGTCCTCGTCGCCTCACCCCTGCCCAGCGAACCGGACCTGCCCGGCCGCCCGGTGCTCGGCTTCCTCGGCTGCGCCCGCGTCGTGCGCCGGGAGGCCTTCCTGGGCGCCGGCGGCTACCACCCGCTGCTCTTCTTCGGCGGGGAGGAGACCCTCCTCGCCTACGACCTCGCGGCCCGCGTCCGGGGCCTCGCCCACGAGCCCTCCCTGTGCGCCCGCCACCACCCCCGGACCGACGGCCGCACCGGCCGGTCCAGCCTGGTCAGGCGCGACCACGTGCTCACCTCCTGCCTGCGCCGGCCCTGGCCCGTCGCCCCGCGCGCCGGCGCCGACCTCGCCCTGGCCGCCGTCACCGCCCGGCCCGGCGCCCGCCGCGCCCTGCGCGAGACCCTCGTACGGCTGCCCGCCGCCGTCGCCGGACGCCGGCCGCTGCCCCCGCACGTCGAACACGCCGCACGCCTGCTCGACCGGCAGCCCGCCGGAGGCGCCCGATGAGCCGGACGCACCCCGAGGGGCACCCGGACGGCCGTACGACCGTGGTCCTGATCACCCACGACCGCCGCGACGAACTCCTGCGCACCTCACCCGCCTCAGGCGGCTCCCCGAGCGGCCCCGGGTGATCGTCACCGACAAAGCCTCGGCCGACGGCACCGCCGAAGCCGTCGCCCGGCACTTCCCGGAGACGGCCCTGCCGGGAGCCCGCGCGCCCGGCCCCTCGGCGACACGCCCGGAGACACGTCGTTGCTTCGGGCACCCGGGGGCGGCACAGTGGTCCCCTCCCCGGTCAAGAAGCGGCTGGCCGAGCCCTCCCTCCCAGGAAGTGCCCCGCCCATGGAAAAAGGCCAGCTTCCCGCTGCCCCGCTGCTGCTCCGAGCCGTGCGGGAGAGCCGCCCCGAGTCCGGCCGGATCACCCTTCTCAAGGCGCGCGGCACGGTCGACGCGTCCAACGCCACGGAGTTCTCCGAAGCCCTGGCGGAGCATCTGCGCCAGTCCGACCGGGCCGGCGAACACCTCGTACTGGACATGACCGAGGTGTATCTGGCCAGTGCCGTCGCGGTGCGCTCGCTGGACCGGGCCACCGGCGGGCTCGCGCTGTCCGGCCGCTGCCTGCCGATCGTCCAGCCCCGGCCCCATGTGCGCGAGGCGCTGCGGCTCGCCGGTCTGCCGGGCGTGCGGGTGCACGCCACCACGGCGTCCGCCCTGGACTCCCTGCCGGCGGGCGAACCGGCGCGGCCCGGCGGCACCCACTGACACAAATCGGCGGCCGGGTCCCCGCGCGGTGCGGTTGAGGGCCGGGCACCGAGCGTGCAAGGTGGTGGTCCAAGGTCAGGAAGAGGCCTTTGCGGATATTCGAGGCTTTGTGACGTCCTGGTGTGGTGATGCCGTGAAATCCTCCTCCGCCCGCTTGGGCGCACCGGCCCCTCTCGTCATCGAGTCGTCCCTGGTGGAGGGCCTGCCCGCCGAGGGCGCCCTGCTCCTGCGCATGTCCGGGACGCTGAGCCCGGACGGTGCGGAGGTCTGGTCGGACGAACTGCGCGGCCACCTGGAAGAGGCCGACCGTGCCGGACTGCGGCCGGTACTCGACATGGCCCATGTGCAGCTGGGCGGCGCCGCCGTCCTGCACGCGCTGAGCGAGACCACCCGGGGCCGCGTCGGACGCCCCGATCTGATCATCATCCGGGCCCGCCCCGGCGTACGCGAGGCCGTGCACCTCGCCCGTCTCGACGGCGTCCTCCTGTACGCCACCCTCGACGAGGCGCTGCGGGAACTGGCGCGGGCCACGGCCCCGGTGGAGGACCTGCCGGCCTGGCGTTCGCAGATGGCCGACCTGTGGCGTCCGTCGTACGAGGACCTGCACAAGGAGGTCCGGGCCCTGCGGGCCAGGGTGCGCACCGCTCCGGTGATCGGCATGGCGCAGGGCACGCTGATGGCCCGTTACGGCCTGCCGGACTCCGGCAGTGCCTTCCGGGTGCTGCGCGAGGCCTCCCAGCGGTTCAACGTGCCGCTGCGCGTCCTGGTGTCCGCAGTCGTGGTGGCCCGGCCCCCGGACGGCGAGGTCTGGTTCCCCGGCCGCCGCTCCCTGCCCGTGCCGCAGTCGCGGATCCTGGCCCGGGAGGGCCGGGACCCGCGCTGCCGGCGCCAGATGATCGACGCGGTGCTGCACGAGGCCCTGGCCGTGGGCCGGGCCACCGCCGGATACGTGCGGTTCGTGGACCCCGCGGTGAACGCGCTGACGCTGGAGACCCACTACGGCTGTGACGAAAGGTTTCTGGACCACCTCGTCCGGGGTCAGGACGAGGGCATGGCCGACGCGCTCGCCCGGACGCGGGGCCGCCGGGTGAGCGTGCCCGACGTCGCGGCGGAGCCGCTGCTGTCCGACGAGGTCAGGCGCGCCCTGCTGGCCACGGACACCCGTGCCCTGCACAGCGTCCCCGTCGTCTCCGCCGCCGGATCCTGCACCGGAGTGATCACCCTGCACTGGCCCGCGACCGGCCGTACGCCGGCCGGCGCCCGGAGCGAGACCCTCGACGTGCTCGCTGCCGACACGGCCGGCTGGCTGAGCTGGTACCACCGCTCGGTGCTCCTGGACGCGCTGGAGCACCTGCACAGGAATCTGACCCGCCGCGCGCCCTGAGGCGGTCCGGCACCGCTGACCGCAGACCGCCGGTCCCGGGGGGCGGACCGGCGGCGCCGCGGTGTGCGTCACCCGCGTCCCCCTGGGAACCCGGACCCCGCAAGCAGCACGTACACCCGGAGGGAGCCCGGCGCATGTCGAATCCGCAGCAGCCCGAACAGCGGCGCAGTGACAAGGGGGGCGGTACCCCGCAGGACAGTGGCGAACTCAAGGCCCGCCAGACGGCCGGACGTGAAGCGGGTGCCCGCCCGCACGGCTCGGACAAGGGCCACAAGGGTGGAGGAGAGGGCGGCGGAGTGCCCCCGGCACAGCAGCCCGACCACCCCTGATCGTCGAAGGACCCGCGGACCGATCGGCCGGCCCCGGACGGCGTCACCGGACGCCCTCCGGGGCCGCTTGCCGCCCGGACGGGGCCACATCGGCCGGGAGCCGCCGGCCGGCAACCGCTAGGCTCCTGAGCATGCGGATCTCCGTCTCCTCCGACATGGACGAACCCGTGGCCCGCCACCTCGTCGAGGAGCTGCGCCGGCGCGGCCACGAGGTGCGCGAGCACGGCGCGCTGCGCCCCGGCGCCGACTCGCAGTGGGCGGTCTGCTCCGAGGCCGCCGCCCGGGACGTCGCCGACGGCGCGGCCGACCAGGCGGTGGTGTGCTGCTGGACCGGCACCGGCGCCTCCATCGCGGCGAACAAGGTGCCGGGCGTCCGCGCGGCCCTGTGCACGGACGCCGGTACGGCGGAGGGGGCGCGGCGCTGGAACGACGCCAACGTCCTGGCGCTCGGACTCAGGCTCACCTCCGCACCGGTGCTGCGGGAGATCCTCGACGCGTGGTTCGCGGCCGAGCCCAGCCAGGACCCCGAGGACCTGCGCAACGTGGCCCGCGTCGGGCGCCTGGACGCCGCCGGGAAGGACACGGCCTAGCGGCGTGCGGCGGCCCGGCGCGGGCCGGGCGCGGGCGGCTCCCGTCGGGAATCGGGTGCGGGTCGGGGATGTCGGGTGCCGGGTCGGGGTTCGGGTCGGTGGGCGCTCGGGGTCAGTGGGCGCCCAGCCCGCCGCCGCCGAACGAGCCGCTCGACCCCTTGCTCCAGCGCGGGCGCTCCTTCGAGTCGCTGGGCCTGGAGTCGACGTTGGTCAGCTCGTACGGGGTGAGCGGGCGGCCGCCCTCGGGAGTGACGGGAACCTCCTGGGACTCCCTGTTCTCCCGGATCTCGTGCACCGCGCCCTCCGGTGGCAGGTGCGGCTGCTCATCGGGACGCGGCCGGGGAGGCTCGCGGTACTTCTCCCGGGAGTTCATCCAGAAGCCGCCGGCGAGCAGCGCCAGCACGGCGACGGCTATGACGAAGAACACGAGGCCCATCAGGCCGCTTGCCGCGGCCAGCTGCATCTGTGCGGTACTCATAGCTCAGGAATACCCCACACAGAATGGGGCGAACCGGACACCTTGCGTGGCGGTCCGTCACGATCGGCGACCCGCCCCGGGTTGCGGCATCCCTCATCGCGGTCCACGCGTTTGCCCTGCCCGGGCCCGGCTACCCGCCGGGTGTGACATCGCCTACGCAGCAGCAGCTCTACCGGTTCCTCGAGGACCGGTTCACGTGCGCCCAGGCGTGCGCGGAGTGCGCCAGGGCCTGTGCGGTGCGCGCGAGCCTCCTGGACCCGGACGGCACCGAGCAGCAGGAGCGCGTACGGCGGCTGGGGATCATGTGCGCCGAGGTGTGCGACGCGACGTGCCGCACGCTCTCCGAGCAGAACGGTCAGGACGAGGACGGGATCAGAGTGCAGCTCGAGTGGTGCCGCTCGGTCTGCCTCGAGTGCGCCCACGCCTTCGACGAGCACCCGGGCGCCGAGTCCGCGGCGGCGGTGTGCCGCGCCTGCGCCATGGCGTGCACGGACTTCATGGTGGCGCTGGACTGAGCCGGGACGGCAGCCTCCCGAGAGGCCGTCACGCGCCACGAGGCCATCACGAGCCACGGACGAGAACTCCGGAGCAGCGGACCGTCAGGGTCCCGTCAAGGCCGGACGTACGGCCGTAAGAGAGCCGTCAACGGCGGCCGCGACCGGTCGCCGAGGCGGTTTGCTCGAACCGTCCGACGCAACCGCACCTCACTCCAGGAGTACACGATGGCCGATCTGGCCTTCGTCGTCACCGTGCTCGCGGCCTTCGCGCTGGTGGCCCTCGTCGCGAAGGGGGTGACCAAGCTGTGACCGCCGAGAACGTCGTCGGCCTCGTCGTGGCCGTCGCCCTGCTGGGCTATCTCGTCCTCGCCCTCCTCTTCCCGGAGAGGTTCTGAGCACACACATGGGTCCCGTACTCGCCGGCGTGCTCCAACTGCTCGCCCTGACAGGCGCGCTGGCGCTCGTCCACGTCCCGTTCGGCAACCACATGGCCCGGGTCTACTCCTCCGGCAGGCACCTCAGGGTGGAGAAGTGGATCTACAAGGGCATCGGTGCCGACCCCGGCGCCGGGATGACCTGGCCCGCGTATCTGCGCGCGGTCCTCGCCTTCTCGGCCGCCGGCGTCCTGTTCCTCTACCTGCTGCTGCGGCTGCAGGGAATCCTGCCCGGCTCGCTCGGGTTCTCCTCGGTCGGCCCGGCGCAGTCGTTCAACACGGCCGTGTCGTTCGTGACGAACACCAACTGGCAGTCGTACTACGGCGAGCAGACCATGGGGCACGTCGTGCAGACGGCCGGCCTCGCCGTGCAGAACTTCGTCTCCGCGGCCGTCGGCATGGCCGTCGCCGTGGCCCTGGTCCGCGGGTTCACCCTCCCCCACGCTCGGCTTCGCTCGCGCGGGGGGACCCCCATGCGCACCGGTGAACTCGGCAACTTCTGGGTCGATCTGGTGCGCGGCACCCTGCGGATCCTGGTGCCGGTCGCCCTCGTCGCCGCGGTGGTCCTGGTCGCCTGCGGCGTGATCCAGAACTTCTCCGGCATCCACGAGGTCGGCCGGTTCGCGGGTGGTCCGCAGCAGTGGAACGGCGGCGCGGTCGCCTCCCAGGAGGCCATCAAGGAGCTGGGCACCAACGGCGGCGGCTACTTCAACGCCAACTCCGCGCATCCGTACGAGAATCCGACCCCGTTCTCCAACCTCTTCGAGATCTTCCTGATCCTGGTCGTCCCGTTCTCGCTGACCCGCACCTTCGGCGTGCTGGCCGGAAGCGTCAGGCAGGGATACGCGCTCCTCGCGACGATGGCCGCCATCTGGCTCGGCTTCACCGCGCTGATGATGTGGGCCGAGTTCACCCACCACGGCCCGGTGCCGCAGGTGGCCGGCGGTGCGATGGAGGGCAAGGAGGTCCGCTTCGGCGTCGGCGGTTCGTCGATCTTCGCGGTGGCCACGACCCTGACCTCGACCGGTGCGGTGGACTCCTTCCACTCCTCCTTCACCGGGCTGGGCGGCGGTATCACGATGCTCGGCATGATGCTGGGCGAGGTCGCGCCCGGCGGCACCGGCTCCGGCCTCTACGGCATCCTGATCATGGCGGTCATCGCGGTGTTCATCGCCGGTCTGATGGTCGGCCGCACCCCCGAGTACCTGGGCAGGAAGATCGGCGCCCGCGAGATGAAGCTCGCCGCGGCCTACCTCCTCGTCACCCCGGCGCTGGTGCTGGTCCTCACCGCGGCGTCGACGGCGCTGCCCACCCCGCCGCACTCGATGCTCAACTCCGGTCCGCACGGGTTCTCCGAGGTCCTGTACGCCTTCACCTCGGCCGCGAACAACAACGGTTCGGCCTTCGCCGGCCTGAACGCGAACACGGACTGGTTCAACACCATGACGGGCCTGGCGATGCTGTTCGGCCGCTTCCTGCCCATGGTGTTCGTGCTGGCCCTGGCCGGCTCGCTCGCACGGCAGCGGCCGGTGCCGGTGACCGCGGGCACCCTGCGCACCGAGAAGTCCCTGTTCACCGGCCTGCTGGTCGGCGCGATCCTCATCATCACCGGTCTCACCTACTTCCCGGCCCTCGCGCTGGGCCCACTCGCGGAGGGGCTGGCGTGATGACCACCGACACCGGCAGCGACAAGTACGAGGACTCCATGTCCACTCCCACCCTCGCGCCCCACCAGGACGCGCCGGCCGGGCACCAACCCGCCGGGAACCGCGTCGGCGCGGGCCTCTTCGACCCCGGGCAACTGGTCAGATCCCTGCCCGAGGCCTTCCGCAAGCTCGATCCGCGGGTGATGGTCAAGTCGCCCGTCATGTTCGTGGTGTGGATCGGCTCGGTGCTGACCACCGTGTTCTCCGCCAAGGACCCCGGCGACTGGTTCGGCTGGACGATCAGCGCCTGGCTCTGGCTGACCGTGCTCTTCGCCAACCTCGCGGAGGCGGTCGCCGAGGGCCGGGGCAAGGCCCAGGCCGACACCCTGCGCAAGGCCAAGACCGGCACCGTCGCGCGACGGCTCCGTGAGGACGGCCCCGAGGAGCGGGTCCCGGGAACCGACCTGACCGTCGGCGACCTGGTGGTCTGCGAGGCCGGCGACGCCATCCCCGGTGACGGAGACGTCGTCGAGGGCGTCGCCAGCGTCGACGAGTCCGCGATCACCGGTGAGTCCGCTCCCGTGATCCGTGAGTCCGGGGGCGACCGCAGCGCGGTGACGGGCGGCACCAAGGTGCTCTCGGACCGGATCGTCGTCCGCATCACGACGAAGCCCGGCGAGACCTTCATCGACCGGATGATCGCCCTCGTCGAGGGCGCCGCCAGGCAGAAGACGCCCAACGAGATCGCGCTGAACATCCTGCTGGCCTCGCTCACCATCGTCTTCCTGCTGGCCTGCGCCACGCTGCCGCCGTTCGCCGGCTACGCGGGCACGCATCTGACGACGGTGGTGCTGGTGGCGCTGCTGGTCTGCCTCATCCCGACCACCATCGGCGCCCTGCTCTCCGCGATCGGCATCGCGGGCATGGACCGTCTTGTGCAGCGCAACGTGCTGGCCATGTCGGGGCGCGCGGTCGAGGCCGCAGGCGACGTGTCGACCCTGCTGCTCGACAAGACCGGCACCATCACCCTGGGCAACCGCCGGGCGGCGGAGTTCGTGCCGGTGAGCGGGACGACGGAGGCCGAGGTCGCCGACGCCGCCCAGTTGTCCTCGCTGGCCGACGAGACCCCCGAGGGCCGCTCGATCGTCGTCCTGGCGAAGGAGAGGTACGGGCTGCGCGAGCGGCACCGGGGCGAGCCGGCGCGCGCCGAGTGGATCGCCTTCACCGCGCGGACCCGGATGTCGGGCGTGGACGTGGACGGCCACCGGGTCCGCAAGGGCGCCACGGCCTCCGTCATCGCCTGGGTGCGGGAGCAGGGCGGGGAAGTCGCCCCTGACGCACAGGAGCTGACCGACCGGATAGCGGCGGCCGGCGGCACCCCGCTCCTGGTCGCCGTCCACGACGGCGACGGCGCCCGCGTGCTCGGCGTCATCCACCTCAAGGACGTCGTCAAGCACGGCATGCGGGAACGGTTCGAGGAACTGCGCCGCATGGGCATCAGGACGGTCATGATCACCGGCGACAATCCGCTGACCGCGAGGGCGATAGCCGAGGAGGCGGGTGTCGACGACTTCCTCGCCGAGGCCACTCCCGAGGACAAGATGGCCCTCATCAAGCGGGAGCAGGCCGGCGGCAAACTGGTAGCGATGACCGGCGACGGCACCAACGACGCGCCCGCGCTGGCCCAGGCGGACGTCGGGGTCGCGATGAACACCGGCACGTCGGCCGCCAAGGAGGCCGGCAACATGGTCGACCTCGACTCCGACCCGACCAAGCTGATCGAGATCGTCGAGATCGGCAAGCAACTCCTCATCACCCGGGGCGCGTTGACGACGTTCTCCATAGCCAACGACGTGGCGAAGTACTTCGCGATCATCCCGGCGCTGTTCGCGGCGGTCCACCCGGGCCTGGACACGCTGAACATCATGCGGCTGTCCTCGCCCGACTCCGCGATCCTGTCCGCCGTCGTCTTCAACGCGCTGATCATCGTCGCGCTGGTGCCACTGTCCCTGAAGGGCGTGCGGTACAGGCCGGTCGGCGCCGACAGAATGCTGCGCCGCAATCTCGGGATCTACGGCATCGGCGGCCTGGTGGCGCCGTTCATCGGCATCAAACTCATCGACCTGCTCATCTCCCTCATCCCCGGAATCGGCTGATCGGCATGAACAACTCCACTGTGCGAACGGCCCGGTCGCTGGGCGCGGGTCTGCGCGCCCTGCTCGTGCTGACCCTGGTCACCGGCGTCCTCTACCCGCTCGCCGTCACCGGCATCGCCCAGGGGCTGTTCCCGGGCAAGGCGAACGGCTCCGAGACCGAGGCGGACGGCAGGGTCGTCGGCTCCTCCCTGATCGGGCAGTCGTACGACCTGCCGCCGCAGAACGGCCGGCAGACCGCCGGGCCCGACCTGAGGTGGTTCCAGGGCCGCCCGGCCGACGGACTCGGCAGCAACAGCGTGAACACGCGGTACAAGCTGATCCTGTCCGGCGCGACCAACCTGGCCGCCGACAGCGGTGCGGTGCGGGGCGAGTGCCCGGCCAGGCCCGAGGACGGCACGCTGTGCGCCCAGGTGCTCGCCGCCAGGGCCGCCGTCGTCAAGGACGACTCGGTGCCCGGCCACACGGTCCGGCCGTCCGACGTCCCCGCCGACGCCGTCACCTCCTCCGGCTCCGGCCTGGACCCGGCCATCTCCCCGCGGTACGCCGCACTCCAGGTGTACCGGGTCGCCGCGAGGAACGGACTGCCCGTCGCACGGGTCGAGAAACTGGTCGAGGACCACACCGAGGGCCGCACCCTCGGCTTCATCGGCGAGCCCCGCGTGAACGTCCTGGAACTCAACATCGCGCTGAGGGGACTCATGACGAAGGAGTGACGGTCTCGCGCGTCCGGCGCGGGGCCGTGGGCCGCGGGTGTCCTGCGGGACACCGAGTCCGCGCCGCCCGCGCACGCCTCTGGCCCGTCTTGATCATCACGTGCTACCAAGGACCATGCCTGCCAACGAGGGAACCCGGACCTACGACGCCGTCATCGTCGGCGGTGGCCACAACGGACTGGTCGCCGCCGCCTATCTGGCCCGGGCCGGGCGGTCCGTGCTGGTGCTGGAGCGGCTCGGCCACACCGGTGGGGCCGCCGTCTCGACGCGTCCGTTCGCGGGGGTGGAGGCCCGGCTGTCGCGCTACTCGTACCTGGTCAGCCTGCTGCCGCGGAAGATCGTGCGCGACCTCGGGCTCCGGTTCCGAGTCCGCGGGCGCACCATCTCCTCGTACACGCCCACCGAACGCGGCGGGCGGGCCACCGGGCTGCTCGTCGGCGGCGGGGAACGGCGCACCCGGGAGGCGTTCGCCCGGCTGACCGGCGGCGAGCACGAGTACGCGGCCTGGGAGCGTTTCTACGGCATGACGAGCCGGGTGGCCGAGCGGGTCTTCCCGACGCTCACCGAACCGCTGCCCGGCCGGGACGAGCTGCGCAGGCGGATCGACGACGAGACCGCCTGGCGGTCGCTGTTCGAGGAGCCGATCGGGGTCGCCGTCGAGGAGAACTTCACCGACGACCTGGTGCGGGGCGTGGTCCTCACCGACGCGCTCATCGGCACCTTCGCCGACGCCCACGACCCCTCCCTCGCCCAGAACCGCTGCTTCCTCTACCACGTCATCGGCGGCGGCACCGGCGCCTGGGACGTACCCGTCGGCGGCATGGGCGCCCTCACCGACGCGCTGGCCGCCGCGGCGCGCACCGCCGGCGCGGTGATCGCGACCGGGCACGAGGCGGTCCGCGTCGACACCGACGGGAAGACCGCCGAGGTCACCTACCGCACCGCCGACGGCGAGGGTGTCGCCGCCGCCCGGCACGTCCTGGTCAACGCCTCGCCGCAGGAGCTGGCCGCGCTCATGGGGGACCCGCCGCCGGAGCCGGCCGAGGGCGCCCAGCTCAAGGTCAACATGCTGCTCACCCGGCTGCCCAGGCTCCGCGACGACTCGGTCGACCCCCGGGAGGCCTTCGCCGGCACCTTCCACATCGCCGAGGGCTACCGGCAACTGGCCACCGCCCACGCCCAGGCCGCCGCCGGTGAACTCCCCGCGGCACCGCCCTCGGAGATCTACTGCCACTCGCTGACCGACCCCACCATCCTCGGCCCCGACCTCGCCCGGCGCGGCTACCAGACCCTCACCCTCTTCGGACTGCACACCCCCGCCCGGCTGTTCGCCCGGGACAACGACGCCGTCCGCGAGGAGCTGCTGAAGTCCACCCTGGCGCAGCTCGACGCGCATCTCGCCGAACCGCTCGCCGACTGCCTCGCCACCGACGCCGACGGCCGCCCCTGCATCGAGGCGAAGACCCCGCTCGACCTCGAACGGGACCTGCGCCTGCCCGGCGGCAACATCTTCCACCGCGCCCTGTCCTGGCCGTACGCACAGGAGAGCACCGGGCGCTGGGGCGTGGAGACCGGGCATCCGGGCGTGCTGCTGTGCGGCGCGGGCGCGGTGCGCGGGGGAGGGGTGAGCGGGGTGCCGGGGCACAACGCGGCGATGGCGGTGCTGGAGTCGTAGCGCGCGAGCGGCGACGGGTTCTTGACCAGCCCGTCCGGCGGGCCGAGGATCGGCTGTCATGACGCAGGGACACGGCAGCACGGTCGACGGGGTGCTGCGGCGCAGCGCCCGGCGCACCCCGGCACGCATCGCACTGGAGTACGGCGGACGCGACTGGACCTACGAGGCGCTGGACGACGCCGTCACGCGCGCGGCGGGGCTGCTCCGCGCGGAAGGCCTCGCCCCGGGGGACCGGGTCGCGACCTACGGGCACAACTCCGACGCCTATCTGATCGCCTTCCTGGCCTGCGCCCGCGCCGGCCTGGTCCATGTGCCGGTCAACCAGAACCTGACCGGCGACGACCTGGCGTACATCGTCGGCCAGTCGGGCAGTTCCCTGGTGCTGGCCGACCCGGACCTCGCCGGCCGGCTCCCGGACGGCGTACGGGCGCTGCCCCTGCGGGACGCCCACGGCTCCCTGCTCGCCCGGCTGGCGGACGCGCCGCCGTACGACGGGCCCGAGCCACGTACCGAGGACCTGGCGCAACTGCTCTACACCTCCGGCACCACCGCCTCGCCCAAGGGCGCGATGATGACGCACCGCGCGCTGGTGCACGAGTACCTGAGCGCCATCACCGCCCTCGACCTGAGCGCCGGCGACCGGCCCGCCCACGCGCTGCCGCTCTACCACTCGGCGCAGATGCACGTGTTCCTGCTGCCGTACCTCGCGGTCGGCGCGACCAGCGTGCTGCTGGACGCCCCGGACGGGGACCGGCTCTTCGACCTGATCGAACAGGGCCGGGTGGACAGCCTGTTCGCGCCGCCCACCGTGTGGATCGGCCTGGCCAACCGGCCCGACTTCGCCACCCGCGACCTCGACGGACTGCGCAAGGCCTACTACGGCGCCTCGATCATGCCCGTTCCGGTGCTCCAGCGGCTGCGCGAACGCCTGCCGAAGCTAGCCGTCTACAACTGCTTCGGCCAGAGCGAGATCGGCCCGCTCGCCACGGTGCTGGCCCCCGACGAGCACGACGGCCGGCCGGACTCCTGCGGCCGGCCGGTGCTGTTCGTGGACGCGCGCGTGGTCGACGAACGCGGCGAGGACGTGCCCGACGGCACGCCCGGTGAGATCGTCTACCGCTCACCGCAGTTGTGCGAGGGCTACTGGGACCGGCCCGAGGAGACCGCCGAGGCGTTCCGGGACGGCTGGTTCCACTCCGGCGACCTCGCGGTGCGCGACGCGGAGGGCTACTACACGATCGTCGACCGGGTGAAGGACGTCATCAACTCCGGTGGCGTGCTGGTCGCCTCCCGCCAGGTGGAGGACGCGCTCTACACCCACGAGGCCGTCGCCGAGGCCGCCGTCATCGGCCTGCCCGACGAACGGTGGATCGAGGCCGTCACCGCGGTCGTCGTCCGGCGCGGTGACGTGACGGAGGAGCAACTCACCGCACACGTAAGGGAGAAGCTCGCACCCTTCAAGGCGCCCAAGCGGGTGATGTTCGTGGACGAGCTGCCCCGCAACGCCAGCGGCAAGATCCTCAAGCGCGAACTGCGCGACCGGTTCGCAGGCGGCTCCTAGGCCCAACGGGCCCTGGGTCGTGTCCGCGAAGTCGCGACGCAGGCGCGACTTCGCGGACACGGCCTAGCGGGGACGCAGATCCACGATGCGGCGGATCTTGCCCACCGACCGCTCCAGCGACTCCGGCTCCACGATCTCCACGCCCACCGAGACGCCGACCCCGTCCTTGACGGCCGCGACGATGGACCGGGCCGCCGCCTCCCGCGCCTCGGGCGTGGCGCCGGGCCGGGCCTCGGCGCGCACCGTGAGCGCGTCGAGGCGGCCCTCCCGGGTGAGGCGCAGCTGGAAGTGGGGTGCCACACCGGGGGTGCGCAGCACGATCTCCTCGATCTGGGTGGGGAACAGGTTCACCCCGCGCAGGATCACCAGGTCGTCGCTGCGGCCGGTGACCTTCTCCATCCGCCGGAACGCACGAGCGGTACCGGGCAGCAGCCGGGTCAGGTCCCGGGTCCGGTACCGGACTACCGGCATGGCCTCCTTGGTGAGCGAGGTGAACACCAGCTCGCCCCGCTCGCCCTCCGGCAGCACCTCCCCGGTGATCGGGTCGACGACCTCCGGATAGAAGTGGTCCTCCCACACATGGAGACCGTCCTTGGTCTCGACGCACTCCTGCGCGACCCCCGGACCCATCACCTCGGACAGCCCGTAGATGTCGACGGCGTCGATCGCGAACCGCTCCTCGATCTCGCGCCGCATCCGCTCGGTCCAGGGCTCGGCGCCGAAGACACCCACCCGCAGCGAGGTGCCGCGCGGGTCCACGCCCTGCCGCTCGAACTCGTCCAGCAGCGTCAGCATGTAGGACGGAGTGACCATGATGACGCCGGGTTCCAGGTCCCGGATGAGCTGGACCTGGCGGGCCGTCATGCCGCCCGACGCCGGGATCACCGTGCAGCCCAGGCGCTCGGCACCGTAGTGGGCGCCCAGACCGCCGGTGAACAGCCCGTAGCCGTAGGCGACGTGCACGGTGTCACCGGGGCGCGCGCCCGCCGCCCGGAGCGAACGCGCGACCATGTCGGACCACACCGAGAGATCGTTGTCCGTGTAGCCGACCACCGTGGGCAGCCCCGTGGTGCCGCTGGAGGCGTGCAGACGGCGGACGCGCTCGCGGGGCACGGCGAACATGCCGAAGGGATACTGCTCGCGCAGATCGGCCTTGGTGGTGAAGGGGAAGTGCGCCAGGTCGGCGAGCGAACGGCAGTCCTCCGGGCGGACGCCGGCCTTGTCGAAGGACTCGCGGTAGAACGGCACGTTCTCGTAGGCGTGCCGCAGCGAGGCACGCAGCCGTTCGAGCTGGAGCGCCCGCAGCTCCTCGGGCCCGAGCTTCTCGCCCGCGTCGAGCAGGTCCGTCGCATCCGCCATCGGGAGCTCTCCCTCACCAGCCGCACATTCCGGACGACCGATCATTCGGTCGATTCGTTCGGGGCCAGTAATTCAGGCCATCCGGGCGGCAGGCAAGAGGTGAGCCCGAATTTTTCCGGGCGGGGCGACACGGGATCACGAGGGATGCCGTCCGGCAAAAGCGTTGCGGCCGGGCGGGGCGGGCCTGAATGATCACGGCATGCCGACCTTCACAGCAGCCGACGGGACCACGCTCGCCTACCACCTCAGGGGCGAGGGTGCGCCCCTTGCCGTGCTGCCCGGTGGCCCCATGCGCGCCTCCGTCTACCTCGGTGACCTGGGCGGCCTCACCGCGCACCGCCGGCTGGCCCTGCTCGACCTGCGGGGCACCGGCGACTCCGGGACACCCGCCGACCCGGCGACCTACCGCTGCGACCGCATGGTCGACGACGTGGAGCGGTGGCGGATCCACCTCGGCCTGGAGCGGATGGACCTGCTCGCCCACTCGGCGGCCGGCAGCCTCGCCCTGCTGTACGCGGCCCGCCACCCCCACCGGATCCGGCGGTTGGCACTGATCACCCCCAACCCCTCGGCCCTCGGCATGCGGGCCACGCCCGACGACCGGCTCGCCGCCGCCCGGCTGCGGGCGGACGAGCCGTGGTTCGGCCGGGCCTTCCCCGCCTACGAAGCATGGCTCGCCGGGGACGCCGACTTCGACGAGGTGTTCCTGCCGTTCTTCTACGGCCGCTGGGACGACACCGCCCGGGCGCACGCGGAGCCCGAGGAGGCGCAGACCAACGACGAGGCGGCCGAGCACTACAACGCCGAGGGCGTCTTCACTCCGGACGCCACCAGGGCCGCGCTCGCCGCGCTCACCGCGCCGGTCTTGATCCACGCCGGCGAGTACGACGGCGGCCCCAGCCCCGCCCTGGCCCACCGGGCCGCCGAGTGCCTCCCCGGCGCCGAGGTGAGCGTCCAGCCCGGCGCCGGTCACTACCCCTGGCTGGACGACCCCGGGCACTTCGTCCGCCGGGTCCTCGCCTTCCTCGGGGAAGACGGTGTCCCGTCCCGTTGAGGCGACCCGAAAGTCCTCCTCACGTGGCCTGTCCGCCGTGGGAACCGGTCGCTAGGCTGACTCGCGGACGACGAACCGGGAGGAGCACGGACGTGGCCGAGACCATCACCCAGCAGCAGCCGCTCGTGGGCTGGGACAAGCCGGAGCTGGACCTCAGCGAGGCCGAGTGGCAGTCCAGCAGCCGAGGACTGGGCGATGTGCAGATCGCCTTCGTCGAGGGATTCATCGCGATGCGCAACAGCGGCCGCCCGGAGAGCCCGTCCCTGATCTTCACCCCCGCGGAGTGGGGCGCCTTCGTCTCCGGCGCGCGCGAGGGCGAGTTCGACCTCACCTGAGCCCTTAGCCCGTCGCACGCCGATCCGGGGGTGTTCCCCGCGGAATTCCGGACACGCGACCCACAGCGCCCTGCCGGGGCCGCAGCCTGCGCGAGGCTTGGCCCCAGCAAGGGGAAGGTCGTGTTCCGGAGGTGGGCAAGGAATGAGCACTGCGCCGGTCATCGCCGCGGTCGACGGCTCCGACGACAGCCGGCGGGCCCTGGAGTGGGCCGTGGACGCCGCCCGGCGCCGCGCCGCACCGCTGCGGGTGGTGCACGTCCGGCAGTACGCCGCCTGGGGACAGGCCGACGTCCTGGTCGCCGGGCCGCCCGACGCCGAGGGCGACCCGGTGCTCGACGAGGTGCGCGCCCGCTTGCGGGACGACGCGGACGCCCCGCCCGCCGAGTACGTCGCCATGGAGGGTGTGCCCGGCGCCGTACTGCCCGAACTCGGCGCAGACGCCCAGCTGTTGGTGCTGGGCTCCCGGGGCCGGGGCGGCTTCACCAGCCTGCTGCTCGGCTCCAACTCACTGGCCGCCGCACGCGACGCCGACTGCCCGGTGGTCATCGTGCCCCGGCCCGGCCGCGAGATCCCCGAGGGCGGTCCCGCCGTACCCGGGGCCCGGGTGGTCGTCGGTCTGCACGCCGACAGCCCCGACGGGGCCGGCCTGGAGTTCGCCTTCACCGAGGCCGCCCTGCGCGGGGCCCGCGTCCAGGTGATCGCCGCCTACCCGTGGCCGGCACAGACCTGGTCCGCGCCCGGCCAGACGGTGCCGCCCCCGATCGACCAGGACGCCGTCGAGCACGAGACCCGCTCCCTCGTCGAGGGCTTCCTCGCCCCGCACCGCGAGCGGCACCCCGGCGTCGACACCGAGGTGCAGGTCCTGCCCGGCGACGCCGCCGGCCATCTCGTCACCGCGTCCGGGGAGGCCGCCCTGGTCGTCGTCGGACGCCACCGGCGGCGCCTGCTCGCGCCCGCGCGCATGATGGGCTCCGTCACCCAGGCCGTCCTGCTGCACGCGGCGTGCCCGATCGCGGTCGTCCCGCCGGCGCCACCGAAGGAGTGACGTCCCCGCTCCCGGAAGCCGCCCGGCCCGGGCGGAAGATCCAGGCCGGCCGGGGGAATCCGGGTGCCGCCGTGCGGGCTCCCACACGGCGGCGGACGCGCGCGTGCACGTACCATTGCGGCATGTCGTTCCTCCGCCGCCGCAGCGCCACTCCCGCCGGACCCGAATTCGACGTGCTGGCCATGGACCCGGGCGACTGGCCGGGCAACCTCGGCGCGGGCCTGCTGCCCGCCCCCGACGGATCCTGCCAGGGTGTCTTCCTGCGCTACGACCTCTTCGGCGGCCGCGGCCCCGCCATGATCATCGGCAATCTTCCCGAGGGCTCCCCGGCCCGCGAGGTGGCCGAGGGCGAGATCCCCTTCGAGGTGGCCCAGCTGCTTCTGGCGCTGGAGAACGACGAGGAGATCACCGTCGTCGGCACCGAGGACACCCCGGTCCTCCAGGGCGACAACCTGCTGATCGTGCGGCGTTTGAAGCTCTCCGAGGGCCGGATCTCCTGCGTCCAGTTCGACCGCAGCGACGGCGTCCTGGTGACCATCGCCGCCTGGGACCGCCCCATCACCGACGACCTGTACGCCCTGCTGAAGCCGCTCCCGGCGGAGCTTTTCCAGCAGGGCTGACGGACGGGTACTAGCGGGCCGCTCCCGCCACGGTGACGTCCGCGGCGCGCACGAACGCCACCCGGTGCCCGTACTGGATCTCGTAGTACAGGTCCTTGCCGCTCACGACCCGGTGCGAGTCGGGCGTGAAGGTGACGGCGTAGTAGTACTCACCGGGCATCAGGTCACCGACCGCGTACTTCTGCCCGGCCGGGATCGTGTACTTCAGCGGCACCACCGACTGCGCGGGCACCCCCGCCGGGTAGGCCTCCTTCTCCGGGTACGCCCTGCCGTAGACCGGGATGCTCGCCGCGCCGTCCTTCGGGGTGACGACGAGCCCCGCGGCACGTACCGCCGTGGGCTGCTTGCGCGGGTTGTGGAACCACGCCTTCTGGCCGAGGTACCAGATCGCCGTCCAGTCGCCCCAGCGGTCGGCGACCGCGAACCGCTGACCGGTCGAGACCCGGGACGACAGGTCGTTGACCCCGTCGGTCGGCACCGTGCCGAGACCGATGTCCTGGATCAGCGGGGCGCTCTCGTCGTGGTCGGAGTGCAGCCGCACCTCACTGGAACCGTGCGCCGCGCAGGGCTCGCCCTTGGTGGTGCAGCCCGTGTACACCGGCTGGTTGGCGGCGTAGTCCGGCAGGATCGTCACCAGCGAGGAGTGCTTGCCGCCGGTGCGCTTGAACGGGTGGCCGAGCAGCTGGAAGTAGTGCCGCCAGTCCCAGTACGGGCCCGGGTCGGTGTGCATGCCGGGGACCGTGGCGGCCGTCGGGCCGGGCACGTTGTCGTGGCCCAGGATGTGCTGCCGGTCCAGCGGGATGCCGTAGCCGCGGGACAGGTACTTCACCAGGCGCGCCGAGGACCGGTACATCGCCTCCGTGTACCAGGCGTCCGGCGAGGTCAGGAAGCCCTCGTGCTCGATGCCGACGGACCGGGCGTTGATGTCCCAGTTGCCCGCGTGCCAGGCCACGTCCTTCGCCTTCACATGCTGGGCGATCAGACCGTCGGTGGAGCGGATGGTGTAGTTCCAGGACACGTACGTGGGGTCCTGGATCAGCTTCATGACCCCGTCCCAGGACCCCTCGGTGTCATGGATGACGATGTACTTGATCCGCTGCGACTGCGGACGGTCGCCCAGGTCGTGGTTGCCGTAGTCGTTGTCGCCGAACTCCTCGTACGGCGCCGGTACCGACTCGCAGGACACCGACTTCGGGCACTCCACGTCGTCCGCCGGGGCCGTGCGCAGCCCCGTCCGCTTCAACTGATCGGTCTCCGGCTCCAGTTGGGGCTGGGCGGCGAGCGTCACCCGCAGGCCCTCGTCCGTGACGCGTTCCTCGCCCGTGCGCAGTACGTCGTAGACGTCGTTCGCGTACGCCGCCGCGGTCGCCGTGTCGTCGGCGCCGGAGAAGCGGGCCACCGCGCCGTACCAGCCGGCCGGGCCGGCGCCGAGGGGCTCGCCCAGCTCCTTCTGCGCGGCGGCGAGCAGCGCGGCACCGCCGGCGATGTTCGCCGCCGGGTCGGTGCGCAGCTCGGCCGCCGGCAGGCCGGTCAGCTCGGCCGCCCGGGACAGCGTCCTGAGCCGGGCCGGCAGCTCGGAACTCGCGGGCACCTGGACGTCGGGGTGCGGGGCCGGGCGGGCGCTGTCGCCGCGGGCGTCCTCGGCGCCCTCGGCGAAGTGCTCGGCCGTGGCGAGCGCGGTGCGCGCGTCGGTGAGGTGCATGGGGCCGTAGCCGCCGGTCACGCTGGGCGCCCCGGCGTGCGTGTCCCAGCGGGACTGGAGATAGGAGACGGCCAGCAGGACGCTCTGCGGCACGTGGTACTCGGCGGCGGCGGTGGCGAACGCGCTCCGCAGCTCGCCGGCGGAGGACTCGGGGGCGCTCTGGGCCGGGCCCGCGCCGAGCAACGGCAGCAGCAGGCCCGCGGAGGCCAGGGTGACGGCGGTACGCCGCAGATGTCTCCGGCCGGGTGTGGACGTGGGGTCGGTGGCGGATCCTCGCAATGCGGACTCCTGTGACAGGCGGGTCGTGGCGGGGCGTGCGGGGCCGAGCTTGGTCAGTGGTACCGGCTTGCCGACGATCCGTCAATGATGCCTTCGGCGGGATGATTTCCCATGTCACGCAGGGGTTCGGCGAGTTTCGCCGCGGTGGTGCACGGGCCTGCGGGGCGTCAGTGGCGTACACCAGTGGAGTGTCCGGCGGAGCGGCGGGACCGCCTCCGTGGAAAGGTTTCACGCGGGGGCCGCACGCACCAAGGTCCGCGGTGCGCCGCCGCTTCGGGCGCACCGCGGACCTTGGTCCCGCGTCAGCGAGTGCCGACCGCCGCGCGCACGGCCCGGCGGGCCAGCTGGCAGTCGTCGTGCAGCCGCCTGAGCAGCAGCCGCTGCTCCTCGCCGGTCGGGGCGACGCCCGGGAGGGCCGTGCCCGGTGCCGCCGGGGCCGCCTCGTGCATCGAACGCTGCACGGCCGTCTCGTAGGTGCGGATCTCACGGGTCAGCAGGAGCATCAGGTTCACCAGGAACGCGTCCCGGGAGGCCGGTCCCGCCGACTGGGCGATCTGGCTGATCTGACGCCGTGCCACCGGCGCGTCCCCGAGTACCAGCCACAGCGTCGCCAGGTCGTACCCAGGCAGGTACCAGCCCGCGTGCTCCCAGTCCACCAGCACTGGACCGGCCGGTGAGAGAAGGATGTTGGAGAGTAACGCGTCGCCGTGGCAGAACTGGCCCATCCCCTGGCGGCCCGCCGCGTGCGCGATGCCGTGCAGCAGCTTCTGCAGATCGCCCAGATCCCGGTCGGTCAGCAGACCCAGCTCGTGGTACCGGGCGATGCGCGCCGCGTAGTCCAGCGGGGCGTCGAAGGTGCCCGCCGGGGGGCGCCAGGCGTTCAGCCGGCAGATCGCGCCGAGCGCGGCCCGGATGTCCGCCCGGGGCGGGGCCTCCAGCGGATGGCGCTGGAGCGCGGCCACCCGGCCCGGCATGCGCTCGATCACCAGGGTGCAGTTGTCCGGGTCCGCCGCGATCAGCCTCGGCACGCGCACGGGCGGGCGGTGCCGGACGAACGAGCGGTATGCGGCTATTTCGTGACGGAACCGCTCGGCCCAGGCAGGCGACTGGTCCAGCAGACACTTGGCCACGGCCGTGCTGCGTCCCGTCGTCCCGACCAGGAGGACCGAGCGTCCGCTGCGGCGCAGCACCTGCACCGGGGCGAACTCCGGGCAGATCCGGTGCACCGAGGCGAGCGCGGTGCGCAGTTGCGCGCCCTGCGGACCGGAGAGGTCGAGTCTGCCGCTGAGCGGCTGGGATCCGGGCTGCCCGGGAACGCGCCGCGGCCGGCCCGCGCCCAGCACGGGGGCCGTCGGCCGGGCCGCCGGGTCGAGGTAGGGTCCGCCGCCCGCCGGGCGGGGACGCAGCGGCCGGGGCGGAGCGGACACGGAGGATGATGCTGCGTACATGGGAGATACAGATCCCTTCGTGTGCCTGCGGTGCCTGCCTGTACATCCACGCTGTGCGTGCGCCCACCCGGCCCGGCCGCCCGGACCCACCCTGGGGAGTGGGCCCGCATCGGATGGTGACGACCGGGGCGGGGTGGCGCGTTCCTACTCGACACCCGATGCCCAGTGGCACACCATCTGGCGCACCCTGGCGAACCCTGGCGAATAGTCGCTCGGCAACCTCCACGGGGCTACTGTCAAGTCAGCCGAGAACCTGGGGGCTTGACGTGAGCGGACAACCCAACACCCGCCTTGCGGACCTGTTCGGCCTGGCCGGCTGGTCGAAGGGCGAACTCGCGAGGCTGGTCAACAAGCAGGCGGCGGCCATGGGCCACCCCCAGCTGTCGACCGACACCTCCCGGGTGCGGCGTTGGATCGACACGGGAGAGATCCCGCGCGATCCCGTGCCGCGGGTGCTGGCGGCCCTGTTCACCGAGCGTCTCGGCCGTGTCGTGACCATTGAGGACCTCGGTCTGGTACGGCACGGGCGTGCGGGAAGACGGCAGGGCGACGGGATCGAGGAACATCCCGACGGTGTGCCGTGGGCGCCCGAACGTACGGCCGCGGTCCTCACCGAATTCACGGGAATGGACCTCATGCTCAACCGACGCGGCTTGGTGGGCGCGGGTGCCGCGCTCGCCGCGGGATCCACACTCAGCAGCGCCATGCACGACTGGCTGCACACCGACCCATCCCTGAAGGCCGACGCCCCTGTCGTCGACGATCCCCTGCACGCCGACCCCGCTGGGTTCGACCGCTACGAGGCCGCCCCCATCGGGTCGCAGGAGATCGAGGAACTGGAGCGCTCCGTAGAGGTGTTCCGGGCCTGGGACGCGGCCCGCGGCGGCGGGCTCCAGCGCAAGGCGGTCGTGGGCCAGCTCAACGAGGTGGGCGGCATGCTCGCCTACCATCACCCATCCCATCTCCAGCGGCGCCTGTGGGGCGTCGCCGCCAACCTCGCCGTCCTGGCGGGCTGGATGTCGCACGACGTCGGCCTGGAGCCCACGGCCCAGAAGTACTTCGTCATCGCCGCGCACGCCGCCCGCGAGGGCGGTGACCGGCCCCGCGCCGGGGAGGCGCTGTCCCGGGCGGCCCGCCAGATGGTGCACCTCGGCCGGCCCGACGACGCGCTGGACCTGATGAAACTCGCCCGCTCCGGGGCGGGGGAGCGGCTCCAGCCGCGTACGAAGGCGATGTTCCACACCATCGAGGCCTGGGCGCAGGCGTCGATGGGCAAGGGCCAGGCGATGCGCCGCACTCTCGGCCAGGCGGAGGACCTGTTCGTCTCCGACCGGCAGGACGTGGAACCGCCGGGCTGGATGCAGACCTTCAAGGACGAGGATCTGTACGGCATGCAGGCCCTCGCGTACCGCACGCTCGCCGAGTTCGACCCGGACGCGGCCGTGCACGCGCAGCACTACGCGGAGAAGGCGCTGGCCCTGCGGGTGGACGGCCGGGAGCGGTCGAAGATCTTCGACCATCTCTCCATGGCCTCGGCCTGCTTCATCGCCGACGACCCCGAACAGGCCGACCGCTACGCACGGCTGGCCCTGATGTCCATGGGATCGAACTCCTCCCGGCGCACGTGGGACAGACTGCGCGAGATGTACCGGCTCACCGCCGAGTACGCCGGCTACCCGAGGATCCACGAACTGCGGGAGGAGATCGAGCTCGCCCTGCCGAAGCCGAGGGGCAGGGGCGACGGCAGCGCACCGGCATAGGAGGCGGTGCGCCGCGTTCGGGTCAGCCGGTCAGCCGGTCACCCTGGCCACGAGGACGCAGGCGTCGTCCTCGCGCTCGCTTCCGCCGAACTCCTCCACGACCGTGCGCACACAGTCCTGAGCGGTGCGCGCCGCGCCGAAGCGGGGAGCGAGGTCGCGCAGACGGTCCATGGCGCTCGTGGAGCCGTGGTCCGGCACGAGTCCGTCGGTGTGCAGCAGGACCAGGTCACCGGGCTCCAGGGTGACTTCGGTCTCTCCGTAGGTGGCGCCCGTGGTGGCGCCGAGCAGGACGCCGTCCGGCGCGTTCAGCGGACTCCCCGTCCCGTCGCGGTAGAGCAGTGGGGCGGGGTGTCCGGCCTGCGCCCACACCAGGGCGCGGTCCTCGGGCCGGTAGTGGCAGCAGACGGCGCTGCCGAGGGCGGGTTGCACGGTGGCGTCCAGTAACTGGTTCAGCAGGCCCAGCAGTTCGCCGGGGCGGGTGCCCACCATAGCCATGCCGCGCACCGCGCCGAGCAGCATCGCCATGCCGGAGGCGACCGCGACGCCGTGTCCGGTGAGGTCGCCGACGCTGAGCAGGGTGGCGCCGTCGGCCAGCTCCAGCGCGTCGTACCAGTCGCCGCCGATCAGCGTGCCGGCCGTGGCGGGCAGATGGTGGGCGGCCAGGTCGAGGGTGCGCGGTCCCTGGTGCGGGAGCCGCAGTGAGCCGCGCCAGGGCGGCAGCACGGCCTCCTGCAGCTCGGCCGCGAGCCGGTGCTCGGTCTGCGCCCGACTGCGGTGGTGCTGCAGCGAGTCGTGGCTGTCCCGCACCGTCCGCCGGTGCCGGCGCAGCTCGCTCACGTCCCGCAGCACGGACCACATCGAGGTGGTGCCGCCGTCGGGGCCGAGCACGGGCTCGCCCATCATGTGCACCGTCCGCACCGAGCCGTCCGGCCGCACGACGCGGAACTCGCCGTCGATGGGCCGCGCGTCCACCAGGCAGTCGGTCACCAACGCGGTCAGCTTCGGCCGGTCCTCGTCCAGGACCAGGGAGGGCAGCTCGTCCAGGGTGAGCGCCGGGGCGTCCGGGTCGCGGCCCAGGATCTCGTACAGCTCCCCGGACCAGCTCGCCTCGTCCGTCAGGAAGTTCCACTCCGCGCTGCCGACGCGGCTGAGCAGTGATCCGCGTGGGGTGCCGGCCGGTGCGGGCCGGACGGCCGGAAACACGGCCGGTTCCGCCTCGGCGGGCACCGGGCCGTCCCGCAATTGCGCCAAGTGCGCGTCGAGATCGTCCAGTTGGTGCAGTGCGAGGTCGTACAGAGCCCGCTGCCAGCGCTCCTCCGGGTCCGATCCGTCGTCCTGAGTGTCCCGCCGCACGGCGACCATGTCGCCTTTGAGTCGCCGCGTCTGCGTTATCAACGCCTCGACCGAGCCGCGCCCCGGCGGCTGGGGGGCTGAGCGGTCCGCGGAGACTGGGGACGGCATGACGCACTCCGATGGGGAGGGGACGGTACGGCCAAGAAGGACGGAGGGACCGTTATGACTGTTGCACAGCCCGCGACGCCCTGTAAGGGATTTGGCAACACACGATACGGTGGTGCTTCCGGCATATGCCAGAGTCTTCCCGGAGTGTTCCGAGGGTACGTATGGCGTACGCGAACGGGGAGTCAAGTCGTAGGCCGACTACGGGACTTGTGTGATGGCGGAGGGTTTCCGGGTCGCGCTGAGCCAGGTGTTCGACGCTCTGGTGTTCCATTGCGGCGCCCGCTGTTCGACGCGCATCAATTCTGTCCGGAATTGACGTCCTGTGAAAGGCCGCCGCGGACTCCTTAATTGCATGGACCTCATTGTCGAACAGCCCGCCACCGCCCGTCTCATCACCGCCGAGGACCGGGAGCTCCCGGTGTCGGCGATCCTGCGCTACAGGGCGGACGACCCACTGGCCGTCTTCGTGGACTTCCCGCCCGAGGCCACCCTGGTGGGCGACGAGGTCACCTGGACCTTCGCCCGGTCGCTGCTGGACCAGGGACTGCGGGCCCCGGCGGGCCACGGCGACGTGCGGATATGGCCGTACGGCCGCACCCGGACGGTCCTGGAGTTCCACTCGCCGTGCGGCCTCGCCCTGCTGCAGTTCCCGACCTCGGCGCTGCGCCGCTTCCTGCTGAACAGCCACGCCCTGGTGCCGGCCGGGCAGGAGGACCTGGCGGCGGTCGTGGAGCGGGGGCTGAGCAGCCTGTTCGACGGGGTCTGAGCGCCGGGTCAGCGGCCGGCGCCGGCGTACAGGGCCGGGCGCGGCGCGAGTTCGACGGTCACCCGGCCGCCGGTCTCCAGCGCCCGCACCCCGGCCTCGGCGACGACGGAGGCCGCGTAGCCGTCCCAGACGTCCGGGCCGGTGACCTCGCCGCGCCGGGTGGCGTCCACCCACTCCCGCACCTCACGGTCGTAGGCGTCGGCGAACCGGACCAGGTAGTCCTGCGCCACCTCCTCGCCCGCGCCGCCCGGGGTGGTGACGACCATGGAGTGCCCGTCGCCGATCCGGGCGCTGCCCGCCTCGCACACCGCCTCGCAGCGCACCTGGTAGCCGAAGCCGCAGTTGACGAAGACCTCCACGTCGACCAGCGCGCCGCGCTCGGTCTCGAAGAGCACGAACTGCGGGTCGGCCAGGCCCTCCGGCGCGCCCGCCGAGGGGGCCGGACGCAGTACGGTCACCGCGGTCAGCTCCTGCCCGAGCAGCCAGCGGGCCGCGTCGATCTCGTGCGACACGGAACTGTTGATCAGCATGGCGCTGGTGAAGTGGCCGGGGGAGGAGACGTTGCGGTGCGTGCAGTGCAGCATCAGCGGACGGCCCAGGGTTCCCCCGTCGAGGAGCGACTTCAGCCGGCGGTACTCGGCGTCGTAGCGGCGCATGAAGCCGATCTGCGCGAGCCGGCGGCCGAGCCGGGCCTCGGCCTCGGCCACCCGCAGCGCACCCGCCGGGTCCGGCACCATGGGCTTCTCGCACAGCACCGGCAGGTCCCGCCGGAAGGCCGCGAGCAGCGCCTCCTCGTGCGCGGGCCCGGGGGAGGCGATCAGCACGGCCCCGACGCCGGGCGCGTCCAGCGCGGCCACCGGATCCGTGTGCACGCTGACGCCGTCGATGCCGGCGACCGCGTCCTTCGCCCGCTCCGGCTCGGGGTCCGCCACGGCGGCCACCCGGGCGCCGCCGACGACCCGGTCCAGCCGCCGTATGTGGTCGGCTCCCATGTGTCCGGCACCCAGTACGGCCACACCCAGCAGGTCACCCATGTGCGCGCTCCCTCTCGCCGGCGATCACGCCGTAGCGTACGCCGCCGGGCAAGCGCTCTCAGCGGGGTGCCTCAGTAGCGCAGCACCCCCGCGATCCCGCCCGCGTCGCCCAGCGTGCCGTCGGGCACGAAGCGCACGTCGGCGCCGGTCTCCAGGCACTGCTCGACGATCTCGTCGACGATGTCGTCCCGGGCGTCCATGTCACCCTGCTCCGCCGGGACCAGGTGGTCGCCGTCGTCGCGGACGGTCGTGCGGTAGTTCTCCTCCACGGCGAGGAGCCGCACCCGGCCCTCCCGGGCGTTCTGCCACAGCTCGTCCACCCCGGCCGCGAAGTTGCGCCGGCCCCGGGCGGCGACCAGTTCCCCGACGATCAGGTCGGTACCCTTCCAGTCCTCCTCCCGCAGCACGGGCTGCAGCGCCTGCCACACCGCTTCGGGCCCGGCGTGCGCGAGACCGCCGTGCCGTACGTGGACGGCGCTCCTGGCGATCTGGCCGGCCTCCTCCAGCAGCGACAGCGCCGCGTCCTCGCCGGTGAGGTACAGCCGGCGGGGCTGGTCGCGCAGGACCGCGCTCATCGCGGTGTCCGCCTCGCGCAGGAACTGGCGCGTGCCCTCGTCGGTGAAGGTGCTCGGCAGGTCGCCGCGGCGCATCTCGCGCTCGGCGTCGAAGTTCTCCTGTCTGCGGATGAGGGGGAAGCCGCCGGTGCGGTCCTCGACCACCCGGTCCTCGCCGCCGCTCCACAGCGTGACGCGGTCGGCGGATACCGACATGACCCAGAAGGGGCGCTCGGCGACCTGGGCGGAGACGAGGTTGCGGGTGAGGAAGGTGTCCGAGAGCACCACGCGCTCGGGGACGGTGCGGGACAGGGACCAGACCTGGTGTTCTCCCGGGGCGGCGAAGATCACCAGGCCGTCCTCGGCGTGCGCCAGATCCACTTCGGCCAGCGCGCGGTCGAGCTGGGTCACGACCTCGGCGCGCCGCTCCCGGGTGACCGAGGGGTCGGATTCCAGCCGCTTCTTGGCCTCGGCGACCACGTTGCGCAGCCGGACGGGATCCTGCCCGTTCTCGGGTTCGCGGCGGTGTGTCGGCGTCAGCACGGACACCGCCGGGTAGGGACGCGGGCGCCGCAGTTCGGCGAGGGTTGCGGGACTCAGTGCGTGCTCCATGACAGAACGATAGGGCGGTTTCACATTTCCGGCACTTGGGCCGAAAGGCGGCACTGGGTTGCGCTGCGTGCCGGACCGGGTGCGCTCCGCGAGAAGCCCCGGCGTGCCGGCGGGAGGAGGCCGCTGAACCTCCGTCGCCGCCTTCGTGGCGCAACGGCCGTCCGGTGGCGTCCGTTCACGCGGTCGTCATCGACGCGGTTCCGGCCGGTGTGCTTGGATACGAAGCGTTCACGCACGGTCGGCATTTCGGCCGAACAGACTTGCTATGGTGCTACTTGTCGGTAGCAACTGCTGCGGGGGGACCGCGAGGAGCCGTAGGACCACGGCGCCTTGCGCGGAGGGTCGAGCTCGAACGACCCGGCAACGGGGCCGGGTCGCGGCGGGCTCCGGGGTGTGCGCGTGACGCCGCACCGAACTCCTGTCTCCTCGCCACTCATTCAGACAGGTGAGACTCGTCCCATGGCACGATCCCTGGTCGAATTGCTGACCACGCACGCCTCGAACCACCCCGAGCGCACCGCGTACCGTCACCTCGTCACCGGTGACTGCGACGGAGAGATCCAGGAACTCACCTACCGCCGGCTGGCCGTACGCTCCCGCGCCGTCGCCGCCTGGCTCCAGGACCGCGGGCTGGCCGGCTCGCGGGCCATGCTGCTGTACCCGCCCGGTCTCGAGTTCATCTGCGCGTACCTGGGCTGCCTCGCCGCCGGTGTGATCGCCGTACCGGGCGTGCCCCCGCAGGGCCGCGCGCAGAACCACCGGGCGCTCACCCGGATGAAGCGGCTGATGGCCGACGCGGATGCCAAGGTGGTGCTGGGCGACCGCGGCGTGCTCGCCGCGCTCGACGGCATGGCGGAGCACCTGCCCGAGCTCGGCCGGATCACCCGCCTCGCCACCGAGGACATCCCCGACGACGCGGCGGCCGGCTGGCGCGAACCCGAACTCACCCCGGACACGGTCGCGTTCCTCCAGTACACGTCCGGCTCGACCTCCGCGCCCCGCGGGGTCGCCGTCACCCACGGCAACCTGCTGGACAACGAGGCGGTCATCACCGAGCGCATGGGTCACACGCCCGAGGCGATGGCCGCACACGACCACGAGCTGTTCGTCAGCTGGCTGCCGGTCTACCACGACATGGGCCTCATCGGCCCGGTCCTGAACACGGTCTATCTGGGCGCCACCGCCACCCTGTTCTCGCCGCTGCACTTCCTCCAGCAGCCGGCCCGCTGGCTCACCGCCGTCAGCCGGTACCGCCCGCACACCAGCGGCGCCCCCAACTTCGCCTACGAACTCGCCCTGAAGCACGCGGACCCGGAGCTCCTCGGCAGCCTCGACCTCAGCTCGTGGAAGGTCGCCTTCAACGGCGCCGAGCCGGTGCGCGCGGCCACCCTGCGCCGGTTCGCCGGCACCTTCGGCGCGGCCGGCTTCCGCCGCGAGGCCCTCTACCCCTGCTACGGCCTGGCCGAGGCCACCCTGATGGTCACCGGCGGCACCGCGGGCACCCCGCCGACCCTGCTCGCCGCGGCCGACGGCACCCCGAACGCTGGCGAGGCCGACGCGGCCGCCGTCGGCTGCGGCCGGCCCGGCCCCGGCGTCACCGTGGCGGTCGTCCACCCGGAGAGCCTGCGGGAACAGCCCGCGGGCGAGGTCGGCGAGATCTGGGTCGGCGGAGCCAGTGTCGCCAAGGGCTACTGGCGCAACGCGCTCGCCACCCGCCAGACCTTCCGGGCCGAACTCGCCGGACACGAGGGCCGGTTCCTGCGCACCGGCGACCTCGGCCTGCTGCGGGACGGCGAGCTGTTCGTCACCGGCCGGCTCAAGGACCTCATCGTCATCGACGGCCGCAACCACTACCCCCAGGACCTGGAGCTCACCGCCGAACTGACCCATCCGGCGCTGCGCCCCGGCTGCACCGCCGCGTTCTCCGTGGACGCCGGGGCGGACGGCGAACGGCCCGTGATCGTCGCCGAGATCGCCCCGGACAGCGCCGGTGAGGCGGAGAAGATCACCGACGTGGTCCGGGCCGCCGTGGGCGAGGCCCACGGCCTGTCGTTGCACGACATCGTGCTGGTCCGGCCCGGCACCATCCCCAAGACGTCCAGCGGGAAGATCCAGCGCCGCGCCACCCGGGGCGCCTACCTCGAGGGCACGCTCGCCGTGGTGACCGAGCCCGCCGTGTGACACCGCCCGCCGCCGGCGCGCCCGGACCCGCGCCGGCGGCCCGGCGCGCCCCGGCCGCCGCCGTACGGCCCCGGTCAGGGGCGTACGCCCCCCCGCCTCGCCGTACCGCGCAGCCGAAGCCCGGTACGGAGCCCCGCCTGAGCCCGAGTTCAGAGGACAGCTGCCCAGATGCCTGCGAACGAGTCCCCGAAGCAGACCCCCGAGCCGTCCCTGACGACCTCCGAGGGCGTCCGGGCCTGGCTGGTGTCGGCCGTCGCCGAGGCCGCCGGGACCGACCCGGCCCGCCTCGACCCCAACCGCCCGCTCGCCGAACTCGGCCTCGGCTCACGGCACCTGGTCACCCTGGCCGCCGAACTCGGCACCCTGACCGGCCGACCCCTGGAACCCTCCCTCGTCTTCAACCACCCGACGATCGACGCCGTCGCGGAGGCCGTCTTCGCGCCGGCCCCGGCGCAGCCGCCCACCGCGGGCGCCGCCCCCGGCCCCGACCGCACCGGTCCCGGCGACGACGTGGCGATCATCTCCATGGCCTGCCGCTTCCCCGGTGGCGCCGATCACCCCGAGGCCCTGTGGCGGCTGCTGGACGCCGGACGGGACGCCATCGGCGAGGTCCCCGCGGGCCGTTGGGACACCAGCGGGCTGTACGACCCCGACCCGGAGGCCACCGGGAAGGCGTACACCCTGCGCGGCGGCTTCCTCGACGGCGGCATCGATCGCTTCGACGCGGCCTTCTTCGGCATCTCACCGCGCGAGGCCGCCGCCATGGACCCCCAGCAGCGGCTGCTCCTGCAGACCTCCTGGGAGACGTTCGAACGCGCCGGCATCATCCCGGAGTCCCTGAACGGCAGCTCCACCGGCGTCTACCTCGGCCTGTACGACAGCGGCTACCTCGCCGCCGCCTCGCTGGGCCAGCTCGACGGGCACGTCGGCACCGGCTCGGCGGCCAGCGTGGCCTCCGGGCGCATCGCCTACACCCTCGGCCTGCGGGGACCCGCGGTGACCGTGGACACCGCCTGCTCGTCCTCGCTGGTCGCCCTGCACCTGGCGGCGCGCGCCCTGGCGGGCGGGGAGTGCGACCTCGCCCTGGCCGGCGGCGCCACCCTGCTGGTCACCCCGCGCGGGCACGTCGAGTTCAGCCGGCTGCGCGGACTGTCCCCGTCCGGGCGGTGCAGCCCCTTCTCCGCCGAAGCGGACGGGGTGGTGTGGGCCGAGGGCTGCGGTCTCGTCCTGCTCAAGCGGCTCAGCGACGCACGCCGGGACGGCGACCGGGTCCTGGCCGTCGTCAAGGGCTCGGCGATCAACCAGGACGGCCGCAGCCAGGGCCTGTCCGCCCCCAACGGCCCGGCGCAGGAACGGGTGCTGCGGGCCGCCCTGCACGCGGCCGGGCTCGGCCCGCACGACCTGGATCTCGTGGAGGCCCACGGCACCGGCACCCGGCTCGGCGACCCCATCGAACTCCGGGCGCTGGCCGATGTGTTCGGCCCGGACCGCCCGGCCGGCCGGCCGCTCGTCATCGGCTCCCTGAAGTCCAACATCGGCCACACCCAGGCGGCCGCGGGCATCGGCGGCGTCATCAAGACCGTTCTGGCCCTGGGCCACGAGCACATACCGGCCTCCCTGCACGCCGAGCGCCCCACCGACCACATCGACTGGTCCGGCACCGGGCTGCGGGTGCCCACCGAGGGGCTCGCCTGGCCACGCGACGCGGACCGGGTACGCCGGGCGGGAGTCAGCGCCTTCGGGATCAGCGGCACCAACGCCCACGTCGTCGTCGAGGAAGCGCCTCACCCCCCGGCCGACACCGCCACGCCGGCCGCCGCCCCCGCCGCGCGGACCGGCCCCGCCCTCTTCCCCCTCTCCGCCCGCGGCCTTCCCTCCCTCCGGGGACAGGCCGCCCGGCTGCTGGAAGCCGTAGAAAACCGCCCCGAGCTGCCACTGGCCCCGGTCGCCGCCACCCTCGCCCACCACCGCACCCACTTCGAGCACCGCGCCGTGCTCCACGCACCCGACCGCGCCGGCCTCCTCGACGCCCTGCGCGCCCTCGCCGACGGCCGGACCGACCCCGACCGCGTCACCGGACCCCAGCAGGCCGCCCCCGGCGGGAAGCTGGCCTTCGTCTTCCCCGGACAGGGCAGCCAGTGGGCCGGAATGGCCCGCGACCTGCTGGACCGGGACCCGGTCTTCGCCGACGAACTCGACCGCTGCGACGCTGCCCTGCGCCCCTTCACCGACTGGTCGGTGGCGGCCGTGCTGCGGGGCGACGCGGGCGCCCCGTCGCCGGAGCGCGTGGACGTCGTCCAGCCCGCCCTGTTCGCCGTTATGGTGTCGCTGGCCGCCGTGTGGCGGGCCCGGGGCGTGCTCCCGGACGCCGTGATCGGGCACAGCCAGGGCGAGGTGGCCGCCGCCTGTGTCGCCGGCGCCCTCAGCCTCAACGACGCGGCCGCCGTGGTCGCCCTGCGCAGCCAGGCCCTCACCGGCCTGGCCGGTACCGGCGGCATGGCCGTCGTCGCGCTGCCCCACACCGAGGTGGAGCCCCTGCTCGGCGACGGCGTCTCGGTCGCCGCCGTCAACAGCGGCCGGGCCACCGTGGTCGCGGGCGCCGTCGAACCGCTGGAGGCCCTGCTCACCGGCCTGGAGGCGCGCCAGGTGTTCGTCCGCCGCCTCGACGTCGACTACGCCTCGCACAGCGCCCAGGTCGAGGCCGTCCGGGCGCCGGTCCTCGACGAACTCGACGGCGTCGTCACCTGCCCCACGGACATCGCCTGGTACTCCACGGTCACCGCCGAACCGGTCACCGGGGAACTGGAGGCGGACTACTGGTACACCAACCTGCGCGAGACGGTCCGCTTCGCGCCCACCGTCGAGCGCATGCTCGCCGACGGCTACCGCCACTTCGTCGAACTCAGCCCCCACCCCGCCCTGCTCACCGCGCTGCGCACCCTCGGCGAGGACACCGGCCACGAACTGACGGCCGTCGGCTCGCTGCGCCGCGACGAGGACGGTCCCGGCTGCCTGGACCGCGCCGCGGCCGAACTCCACACCCATGGACGCCGGATCGACTGGCGCCGCCTGGTCCAGTCCGGCGCCGCCGCCGATCTGCCGACGTACGCCTGGGACCAGGAGCGCCACTGGACCGAACCCGAGTCCGGGGCCGGTGGCCCCGCCCTGTTCGACCGCGCGGCGCACCCGTTGCTCGGCGTCCAGCTCCAGTCCGCCGACGAGACCCGCTGGACCTTCCGCGACGAGTGGTCCCCGGCCACCGCCGACTGGCTGCCGGACCACACCGTCTTCGGCCGCACCGTGGTCTCCGGCACCACTCTGATGGAGCTGTGCCGTGCCGCGCTCGCCGTGGCCCGCCCGGACGAGTCCGCCGACGTCACCGACCTGCTGCTGGTCGCCCCGCTCGTGCTGCCCGCCTCCGGCACGGTCGAGGTCTCGGTCGAGGTCGTCACCGCGGGCCCCGTGCCCGAGATCACCGTGCACAGCCGTCCGCGCGGCCAGGACGCCCCCGGCTGGACCCTCAACGCCAGCGCCTCCGCCGCCCCCTCGGCCCCGCTCACCGCGGAACGCCCGCCCGTATGGCCCGAGTCCGCCGAAGAGGCCTGGACCGAGGGGACCTACGACCGGCTGGCCGGGCTCGGCCTCGGCTACGGGCCCGCCTTCCAGGGCGTGCGGTCGGCGGCCGTCACCGGCGACGGGGAACTCCTCGCCCGGCTCTCGCCGCCCGCCGGCGCCCGCGACACCGCCGGCCCGTACCCCGTGCACCCCGCGCTGCTGGACGCCGCCCTCCAGGTGACGGCCGCGCTCGGCCCGGCCGGGCGACGCGCCCTGCTGCCCGTCGCCGTGGGCCGCTGCGTCCTCCCGGCCGTCACCACGGGCGAGCTGACCGCACGGGTCCGGCGCACCGGTGACACCGGCACCGACCTCACCCTGGACGTCACCCTGTGGGACGCCGACGGCCTCCCCGCCGGACGTCTGGACGCCGTACGCCTGCGCGCCGCCGACCCCGCCGACCTCGACGCCGGCTCGGAGAACGCCCGGCACCTGTACGAGGTGGCGTGGACGGCGCCCGGCGAGCCCGCCGACGCGCCGGACCTCACCTGGGCCGTGGCCGGCGACCCCGCCGACCCGCAGGCCGCGGCCGCCCGGCACGCCCTGCCCGGCGCCGAGGACCGCGCCGACGTCGCCGTACGCTTCTGGCCGCGCCCGGCACCGGACGCCGATCCGGTGGCCGTCGCGCACGAGACGGCCACCGGCGCCCTCGGGGAACTGCGGCGGCTCATCGCGCTCCCCGAGGGCCAGGCACCCGCGCGGACCGTGTGGGTGACCCGCGGCGCGGTGGCCGCCGCCGACGGCGACCGGGTGCCCGCGTACGCCCAGTCGGTGCTGTGGGGCCTGGTGCGCAGCGCGCGTGCCGAACACCCGCACCTGGGACTGACCCTGCTCGACCTGGACGACGACGGCCTCGACCCGGGCCCCGCGCTGAGGGCCGCCGCCGGTCTTCCCGGCGAGCCCGAACTGGCCTGGCGTGAGACTGAGTTGCTGGCGCCCCGGCTGGTGCGGGCCCGCCCGGGGAGGACCGGACGAGGAGTGGAGCCGGACCCGGGCCGGGCCGGCGTGCCGCCCACGGACGGAACCGTCCTGGTCACCGGCGGTCTGGGAGCCGTCGGCGGGCACATCGCCCGGCTTCTCGCCGAACGCGGTGTGCCGAGGCTGCTGTTGACGGCACGGGGCGGCGCCGGGGACCCGCGCGCTGAGGAGGCCGTCGCCGGGCTGGCCGCGCTCGGCGCGCGGGCCGAGGTCGTCGCCTGCGACGTCACCGACCCGGCCGCGCTCGCCGGCGTACTCGGTTCGGTGGGCGAGGAGTTCCCGCTGCGCGGTGTCGTGCACTGCGCCGGGGTCCTCGACGACGGTGTGATCGGCGAGCTGACCCCCGAACGGCTGGAGCGGGTGCTGCGCCCCAAGGCCGACGGCGCCGCCCATCTGCACCGGCTCACCGCCGGAACCCCGCTGGACCTGTTCCTGCTGGTGTCCTCGGCCGCCGGTGTCGTGGGCAACCCGGGCCAGGGCAACTACGGGGCCGCCAACGTGCTCCTCGACCAACTCGCCCACCACCGGCGGGCCTCGGGCCTGCCCGGCCTCTCCCTGTCCTTCGGCGCCTGGGCCGGCGAGGGCCTCGCCGCCGCCCACGCCGACCTGGACCGCATGGCCCGGCTGGGGCACCGGGCCCTCACCCCGGAGCAGGGCCGCGACCTGGTGGCGCTGGCCCTGCGCGGCGACGCCCCGCACCTGGTCGGCTGGGTCCTGGACCTGCCCCGCCTGCGCACGACGGACACCGCGGGCACCGCCCTGTGGCGCACGCTGCTGCCCGCGCCCCGCACCGGCGACGCGACGGGCGGCGCCCTGGCCGGCCGGCTGGCCCGGCTGCCCGGACCCGAGCGGGCCGAACGCGTCCTGGCCCTGGTTCGCGAGGAGGCGGCCCGCGCGCTCGGGCTGCGCTCCACCGAGTCCGTACCGGCCGGCCGGCCGCTGCGCGACCTCGGCATGGACTCCGTCACCGCAGTCGAACTGCGCAACCGCCTCGCGGCCCGGCTGGGCGTGCGGCTGCCCGCCACCCTGCTCTTCGACCACCCCACCGCCGACCGGCTGGCCGCGTACCTGCTGGCCCACGCGCTCGGCGACGCCGCCCCGAGGCCGGCCCCGGCGGTGGCGCGCCGGAGCGGCCCGGCCAACGACGAACCCATCGCCATCGTGGCCATGGCCTGCCGGCTCCCCGGTTCGGTGAACGACCCGGAGGGGCTGTGGCGGCTGGTCGCCGAAGGCCGGGACGCGGTCGGCCCGTTCCCGGCGGGACGCTGGGACGTCGACGCGCTGTACGACCCCGACCCGGACGCCCCCGGCAAGTCCTACGCCCGCGAAGGCGGCTTCCTGGACGACATCGAGTCCTTCGACGCGGGTTTCTTCGGCATCACCCCGAAGGAGGCCGCCGCCATGGACCCCCAGCAGCGGCTGCTGCTGGAGACGGCCTGGGAGGCGCTCGAACGGGCCGGCATCGTGCCCGCCCGGCTCGCGGGCAGCACCACCGGCGTGTACGTCGGCATGTTCGGCAGCGACTACCTGGCCGGATCCCGCCTCGACCAGCTCGACGGCTACGTCGGCACCGGCTCGGCACTCAGCGTCGCCTCCGGCCGGCTGGCGTACGCGCTCGGCCTGCACGGCCCGGCGCTGACCGTGGACACGGCCTGTTCCTCCTCACTGGTCGCCACCCATCTCGCCGCCCAGGCGCTGCGCGCGGGCGAGTGCGATCTGGCGCTGGCCGGCGGGGTGACCCTGATGGTGACCCCGCAGACCTTCGTGGAGTTCAGCCGGCTGCGCGGGCTCTCCCCGACCGGGCGCTGCCGCGCCTTCTCCGACGACGCCGACGGGGCCATCTGGGCCGAGGGCGCGGGCATGCTGGTCCTCAAACGGCTCGGTGACGCGCGACGGGACGGCGACGAGGTGCTGGCCGTGCTGCGCGGCACGGCGGTGGGCCAGGACGGCCGCAGTCAGGGCCTGTCCGCGCCCAACGGACCGGCCCAGGTACAGGTCCTGCGCCGTGCGCTGGAACAGTCCGGACTCGACCCCGCCGACATCGACTACGTCGAGGCCCACGGCACCGGCACCACGCTCGGCGACCCGATCGAGGCGAACGCCCTCGCCGAGGTCTTCGCCGGCACCCGGACCGCGGACCGCCCGCTGTACCTGGGGTCGCTGAAGTCCAACATCGGCCATGTGCAGGCCGCTTCGGGCGTCGCCGGGCTCATCAAGGTCGTGCAGGCGATGCGGCACCGGACCCTGCCGCCCACCCTGCACGCCGGCACACCCAGCCGGCACGTCGAGTGGGAGGACAGCGGACTGCGGCTGCTCCAGGAACCGGTGGCCTGGCCGGCGACGGGCGAGCGGGTGCGGCGGGCCGGTGTCAGCGCCTTCGGGATCAGCGGCACCAACGCCCATGTCATCGTGGAGGAGGCCCCCGCCCGGCCCGCCGAGGAGACGGAAGTCCCGGACGGCAAGCGGCTGTTCCCGCTGTCCGGACGCAGCGAGGCCGGGCTGCGCGGACAGGCCGCCCGGCTCGCCCGGCACATCACCGCCGGCACCGCCCTCCCGGACGTGGCCCACACCCTGGCCCGGCACCGCAGCCACTTCGAGTGGCGCGCCGCGGTCGTCGCGGACGGCCGGGAGGAACTGCTGTCCTCGCTCCGGGCCCTGGGCAGCGGCCGCAGGCCGGTACCCGCGCCGCACGAGGAGCAGTCCGGCAAGGTCGCCTTCGTGTTCGCCGGGCACGGCGGCCAGTGGACCGGAATGGGACTGGAGCTGATGAACCGCTCCGAGGCCTTCCGGGCGGAGCTGACCCGCATCGACGCCGCCGTCGAACGGCACGCCGGCTGGTCGGTGCTCAACGTGCTGCGCGCACCGGAGGAGTTCTCCCCGCTCGACCGCACCGAGTACCTCCAGCCGGTCCTGTTCGCCGTGAACGCGGCCCTCGCCGCCGCCTGGCGCGAACTCGGCGTCACCCCGGACGCCGTGGTGGGCCACAGCCTCGGCGAGATCGCCGCCGCCTACAGCGCGGGCGCCCTCACCCTGGACGAGGCCGTGACCGCCGTCACCGGCCGGGCCCAGGCGGTGGTGCCCCTCGTCGGGCACGGCGGCATGCTCGCCGTCGAGCTGCCGCCCGCCGACGTCGAGGACCTGCTGCGCCCCTACGCCGGGAAGCTGTTCGTCGGAGCGGTCAACGGCCCCACCGCCACCGCCGTCTCCGGCGAGTCGGAGGCGCTCACCGCGCTCCGCGCGGAACTGGCGGAACGGGGCGTTTCCAGCCGGGTGCTGTCGACACCGTTCGCCTCCCACACCCCGCTCATGGACCCCCTGCGGGCGGACCTCCTCGACCGCTTCTCCGGCATCCGCGGCACCCGCACACCGACCCCCCTCTACTCGTCCGTGCTCGCCGAACCCGTCCCCGGCGACGGTCTGGACGCCGCCTACTGGTACGCGAACCTGAGCCGGCCGGTCCGCTTCGCGGACACGATCAGGCGGATGCTGGACGACGGCTACCGCTACTTCGTCGAACTCAGCCCGCACCCCTCGCTGCTCCCGGCGATCGAGGCGGTCGCGGGCGAAGCCGGCGTCGACGCGACCGGCGTCGGCTCGCTGCGCCGCGGCCGCGACGGGCACGACGTACTCCTCGGCAGGCTCGGGGAGTTGTACGCCGCCGGGCACACGCCCGACTGGACCGCGCTGTACCCGCGGGGCCGCCGCGCCGACCTGCCGACCTACGCCTTCGCCCGCGAACGCCACTGGCTCGCCCCCGTCCAGTCGGACGCCACCGGAGGCTCACCGCTCCTCGGCACCCACGTCCAGGCCAGCGACGAGCCCGGCCGCGACCTCTTCCAGACCGAGATCGACCTGAACGACGGCCGCTTCGCCTACCTGACCGACCACCGCGTCACCGGCGAGGTGTGGCTGCCGGGCGCCGCCCTACTCGGCATGGTGCTGGAGGCCGCCACCGGCCCGGCGGCGGACGGTGACGGTGACGGGGTGCGGCTGACCGACGTCCGGTTCGTCCAGCCGCTGCGGCTGGACGCCGACCGGCCCGTACGCCTGCAGTTGGTGCTGCGCCCGGCCGAGTACGGCCACCGGGACTTCACGGTCGCCTCCGCCCCGGCCGGCGGCCGGCGGTGGGAGCGGCACGTCACCGGCCGCATCGTCTCGGCGCCGGCCGCGACCGCCCCGGAACCCGCCCCGGCCGGCGGGCCCGGGCTCGCCGCGCTGCGCGAGCGGTGCACCGAGCGGGTCGACGTGAGCGCCGTCTACGCGGGCCTCGCCGCCCTCGGCATCGAATACGGCCCTGCCTTCCGGGGCCTGGAGGAGGGCCACCGGGACGGCGGCACGACAGCCCTCGCCCGGCTGGCCGCCCGGCCCGCGGCCGGGCACCTGCTGCACCCCGCCACCCTGGACGCCTCCTTCCACAGCGCGGCCCTGCCCGCCGCCGCGCCCGCCGGCCGCGCCTTCGTCCCCGCGGGCGCCGGCCGCGTGTACCACAGCGGCGCGCGCACCACGCCCGCCTGGGTGAGCTGCGACCTGCGCTCGGTGGACGGCGACACGGCCACGCCGGATCTGCGCCTGTGGGACGAGGACGGTCAACTCGTGCTCGCGGTGGACGAGTTCCGGCTCGCCGCGCTGTCCCCGCTGGACGGTGCCCTCTTCGAGACCCGCTGGCAGCCGCGCCCCGAGGCACAGGAACCGCCCGGTGCGGGCGGCTGGCTGATCCTCGCCGACGAGACCGGCACGGCGGACGAACTCGCCTCCCGGCTGGACGGACTGGTGCCGTACGTCGTCGCCCGCCCGGGCACCGAGTACGCCGTGGAGGCACCCGGCCGCCATGTTCTCGACCCGGCCGACCCCGCGCAGCTCGCCAGGCTCCTGGACGAGGCCTTCGCGGACGCGCCGCCCGAGCGGATCGTCCAGCTCTCCGCGCTCGACGCCCCGCCGGTCGCGGACGGCGGCAGCGCGCGGGAGGCGGCCCGGCTGTGCTGCCTGACCACCCTCCACCTGGTCCGCGCCCTCACCGGCCGCGACCGGCCGAAGGGCCGGACGCCGCGCCTGTTCGTCGTCGTCCGCGGCAGCCAGGCCGCCGGCGACAGCACCGCCGTGACCCATCCGCAGCAGGCCCTCGCCTGGGGGTTCGCCCTCGCCGTGGCCCAGGAGCACCCGGAACTCGCCACCACCCTGATCGACCTGCCCGCCGAAGGCGGCACCGACCTGCTGTGGACGCAACTCCGGCACGCGGACGACGAACGCCTCGTCGCGCTGCGCGACACCGGCCGGCTCGTCCCGCGGCTGGCCCGCACCCGTCCCGACGACGGCGGCCACCCTGAGCGGCCGGACGGCGTGCACCTGATCACCGGCGGGCTCGGCGGGCTCGGCCGGGTCGTCGCCGAACGGCTGGTCCGCCGGGGCGCCCGGCGGATCGCCCTGCTCGGCCGCGGCACCCCGGACGCGGCCGCCCGTGCCTGGATCGCCGGTCTCGAACAGCGCGGAGTGGACGTCCACCTGGCCCGCGCGGACGTCGCCGACCGCGACGGGCTCACGGCCGCCCTGGACGCCGTACGCCGCGCGGCCGGACCCGTCACCACCGTGGTGCACGCGGCCGGTGTCCTGGACGACGCCACCCTGGCCAACCTCACCGAGGAACGCGTCCTGCGCGTCCTCGCGCCCAAGGTGCTCGGCACCGCCCTGCTCACCGAACTCGTCCCCGAGGCGGACGACCTGGTGCTGTTCGCCTCGGCGGCGGGTCTGCTCGGCTCGGCGGGACAGAGCCCGTACTCGGCGGCCAACGCCTTCCTCGACGCCTGGGCGCACCACCTCTCCCGCACCGGACGGCGGGCGCTCAGCCTGGACTGGGGCGCCTGGGCCGGCGTCGGCATGGTCGCCGGATCCGGCACCCGGGCCGCCGAGACCGGCCGCTCGGGCCTGGTCGCCCTCTCCCCGCAGGACGGCGGCGAGCTGTTCGACCGGGTGCTGGCCACCGGCCGCCGTCAACTCGCGCCGATGGCACTCGACATGGAGCTGCTCGCCCTCGATCCGGACGCGGCCCGCGGCCGGCCCCTGCTCGCCGACCTGGTGACCGTCCCGGCCGCCGGCGCGGACGGCGACGACCTCGTGCGGCGGGTGCTCGCGGCCGCCACCGAGGAGGAGCGCGCCGAGTGGCTCGAAACCTATGTACGGGCCCGGGTCGGCGAGGTCTCCGGCGGCGCCGTCGACGTGTTCGCCACCACCGCCCTGAAGGAACTCGGCCTGGACTCCCTCATGCTGGTCCGGCTGCGCAACGCCTTCGCCCGCGAGCTGGGCGTCGAACTCCCGGCCGCCGACGTGTTCTCCGCCGCCGACATCCGCGGTCTCGCCCTGGCCCTCGGCGAAGGGCTCCCCGAGCGCACCGCACCGGCCGACGCGGGGCAGGACGCCCCGGCGCGGGAGGTCCCGGAGACCGAACTGCGGCCCGCCACGCGGGACGTCGTACGCCTCCTGCGCAGCGCCCAGCCGGACATGCCGCACGCGGCCCACGGCGTCGGCCTCGCCGTACGGCTCACCACCCCGGTCACCCGGGAGGACCTCACCGGCATCCTGGACCGGCTCGTCGCCCGGCACTCGGCCCTGCGCACGGCCGTCGTGACCGGCGCCGACGGCCGGCGCGAGCTCCGGGTGGACCGGGAGCTGCCCGCGCCGCCGCTGCGCTGGACCGACGGCACGGACGTGGACCCCGCCGAGCGGCTGCGGCTGCTGCTGGAGCCGCCGTTCGACCTGGCGGCCCCGCCGCTGTGGCGGTTCGAACTGGCCGACGGCGGCCCGCGGGGCCAGGTCCTGGCGTTCGGCGCCCACCACGCGGTCAGCGACCTGCAGTCCCTGCTGCTGGTGGCCGCGGAGATCGACGCCGAGCTGTCCGGCACCCCGCTGGACGGCACCGTCACCAACCGTGACCTGGACCTGCTGACCGAGGCCCAGCAGGGCGGCGGGGAGGGCCCCGGCGACGAGTGGCGCGCGGCCTTCCGGGGCAGCGAACGGCTCGACCTGACCCTCGCACGTCCCCGCCCGGACACCCGCTCGTACCGGTCCGGCAGTGTCACCGTGTCCGTCCCCGACGGGCTCATGCGGCGCGTCGCGGACGCCGCGAGCGCCCTGGGCGTCACCCCCGCCGCCTACTGCCTCGGCACCCTCACCGTGCTGCTGGCCCGGACGCGGGAGCGGGAGCGGTTCGTGCTCGCCGTTCCGGTGGACACCCGCATCCACGCCGACGCCTTCGGCGCGGTGGGCTTCTTCGGCGTCCCCGTGCCCTTCCCCGCGCAGGCCGCGGCGGGGGAGCGGGTCGCGGACGTACTGCTGCGCACCGACAGCCGGCTGCGGCGGATCCTGTCGAAGGGCGCCATGTTCTCCGACGTGCTCGCCACCCTCGCCCGGCAGGGCCTGCACCGGGCCAACGCACCGCTCGTCGAGGTCTACTTCAACTACGTGCGCTTCTCCGGTGAGCTGAGGCACCTGGAAGTGCTGCCCGCCGGCGTCGGGCACACCGACCTGGACCTGATGATCACCATGACCCCGGACGCGGGCACCGTCCGCCTCGACCACAATCTCGACATCCTCGACGCGGACACCACCGCCCGACTGGGCCAGGAGTTCCTGACGCTGCTCGCCCGGACCACCGAGGACGCGACCGCCCCGGTGCGCGAACGGCGGCCCGAGCAGCCCGCCGAGGGGCCGCGCCTCGCCCTGGCCGCCACCTTCGCCCTCGGCCATCTGCCCCTGATGTGCGAGGCGGCCCTCGAGGACGAGCGGGCGAGTACCGCCGAAGCGCCCTACCACCAGGTGCTGGCCGCCCTCCAGGACCCGTCGGGCGTTCTCGCCGACCCGGCCACCGCGGTCGGCGTCGTCCTGCTGCGCGCCGCCGATCTGGAACGCTTCGGACCGGTCGACGACACCCTCCTCACCGAACTGCGTGACGCCTACCCGGCCGCCCTGAAGTCCCTCGCCGAGCGCACCCGCAGGCCCCTCGTCGTCGGCATCCTGCCCAGCGCCGGGACCACCGGCCGGCTCCTCGACTGGGAGCGCGGCATCGCCGCCGACCTGGCCGAGTCGCCCGGGATCGCGGTGCTCGGCCCCGACGAGTGGACCCGCCACCACGCCGTCGGGCAGCGGTTCGACGAGCGCACCGAGCGGCTCGCCCACCTGCCCTTCACCCCCGAGTTCCAGGGCGCGGTCGCGCTGCGTCTCGCCGAGGTGGTGCGGGCCGTACAGCGGCCCGCGCCCAAGGTGATCGCCGTCGACGGCGACGAGACGCTGTGGGGCGGCGTGGCGGGCGAGAGCGGTCCCGACGCGGTGGACCTCACCGGCCCGCGCGCCCTGCTGGCCCGCCGGCTGCTGCGGTGGCGGGCGGCGGGTACGCTGCTGGCCCTGGTCAGCAACAACGACGAGGCCACCGTCCGCGCGGTCCTCGACCGGCCCGACAGTCCGCTGAAGGCCGAGCACTTCAGCGTGATCTCGGCCGCCTGGGGACCCAAGCCCGCCCGGCTCGACGAGGCCGCCCGCACCCTGAACCTCGGCCTGGACAGCTTCCTGTTCCTGGACGACAACCCGGCCGAGATCGCCAAGATGCGCGCGGCACTCCCGCAGGTGCTGTCGGTGACCTGCCCGCCGGCCGGTGAACTCGAGGCGCTCCTCGACCGGTTGTGGCCCCTGGTCCCGGCCGCGGCCACCGCCGAGGACGCCCTCAGGGCCCGGTTCTACGAGGCGGAACGCGCCCGGGACGCCGTCCGCGCGGGCGCCGGGTTCGAGGACTTCCTGGCCGGGCTCGGCCTCGAGGTCGACATCCGCGAACTCACCGACGCGGACGTCGAACGCGGCGAACAACTCGTCCGGCGCACCAACCAGTTCACCCTGCGCGCCCGCTCCGCCGACGGCGGTGACCTCACCCGGTGGCGCGAACGGGGCGAGGTGTGGACGGCGGCGGCCCGCGACCGGTTCGGCGACTACGGCCAGATCGCGCTGCTCGCGGTCGCCGCCGACGGCGACCGGCTCGACGTCCTCGCCTGGCCGATGAGCTGCCGCGCCCTCGGCCGCGGGGTCGAGGAACGGCTGCTCGCATGGCTCGCCGACCGGGCCGGGGAACTGGGCTGCACCAAGGTCCGGCTCACCGCGGAGCGCACCCCGCGCAACGCACCCGCCCGCCGGCTGCTCGCCGCGCTCGGCGGCGGCGACCCGGACGACGCGCGGCTGGACGTCGTCGTCACGCCCGAGCACCTGCGGGCGTTCCGCTCCTGGGACCAGAGTTGAGCGACAAGACCAAGCACAACGCGAAGGGCTCTCATGCGTGACGTGAACGAGGCGATCGCCGAGTCGATCGAGCGGGGCGGCGGCGGACTCGGCGTGTCCGAGCTGCTGGCCAAGGTGCGGGCGGAGGCCGCCGTACCCGAGCCCGCGCCGGCCCCGGCGCCGGACCTGGACGGCCTCACCGCCACCGTCGCCGCCGCGGCCGGCCGCCATCTGCCCGCCGGCCGGCTCGACCCCGACGCCGACTTCTTCGACGCGGGCGGCACCAGCGTGGGCGCGGTGGAACTCATCGCCGAACTGGAGGGCGAACTGGGCATCGAGGTCGACCTCGACGAGGTCTTCGCCGACGCCCGCCCGAGCAGCCTGGCCCGCCGCTGGCTGCCGCTCCTGGACGCCGCGCCGACGGCGCCCTCCGAAGCCGCCGCCGCCGTGCCGGGCACCCACGCGTCCGCGCCGAGCCCGGAGTCCGTCGCCGCCGAGACGCCCCTCACGGCTCCGCCGGGCCCGCCCCCGGCCGCCGCCGAGGCGGTCCGCGCCGCTCCGGTCCCGGCGCCCGGCGCGACACCCCGCGCCACGGGAACGCCCTCCGCGTCACCGGCACCGGCCTCCGCCCCGGCGTTCGCGGACACCCCGCCCGCCCTCCCCGCACCGACGGCGGCCCCCGGCACCCTCCCCGTCCCGTCCCCCCGCACCCCGCCCGCCGTAACCGGCGTCCCGCACCGCACCGGCGGCGACCGCCACTCCCGCGCCCGCCCTGAGGACCTCCAGCAGATACTCGCCGACCTCGCCCTCGCCGACCGGCTTCCGTTCACCGATGTGCCCGAGCCGGTGCCGCCCCGCCGGATCCTGCTCACCGGCGCGACCGGCTTCCTCGGCAGCCACATGCTGCTCGACCTGCTGCGCCACAGCGACGCCCATGTCCACTGCCTGGTCCGCGCCGACGACGAGGCGGCGGCCACCGAACGGCTCGGCGAACAACTGCGCGGCTACCGGCTGCCGTGGTCGTCCGAGGTCCGCCGCCGGATCACCGTGCTGCCCGGTGACATCCGCCGCCCGCGCCTCGGCCTCACCGACGAGCGGTGGCACACCCTCGCCCACGAACTCGACAGCGTCGTCGGCGTCGCGGCCGCCGTGGACTTCCTGCGCGGCTACCGATCGCTGCGCGGCAGCAACGTCCTCGGCGCGCTCACCCTCGCCGAACTCGCCGCGACCGGCCGCCCCAAACCGCTGCACCACATCTCGTCGATCGCGGTGTTCAACGAGGTGGGCATCACCTCGATGGGCGAGGACGACCCGCTCGCCCACATCGACCGGCTCGTCTCCGGCTACGACCAGTCCAAGTGGGCCGCCGAGGTCGCCCTGCGCCGGGCCCGCGACCACGGCCTGGTCGTCACCGCGCTCCGCCCCGGCGGCATCGGCGGCCACACGAGGACCGGCGCCTACAACCCGCAGGACCTCAGCAGCGGCCTGATCTCCGCCTTCGGCCGCTTCCGCACCGTGCCGGCGTTCCGCCACCTCAACGCCGCCCCGGTGGACTGGGTCAGCCGGGTCGCCGTCGCCGCGATATGCGAACCCGACGCGTGGGGCTTCGACTACAACCTCACCGGCGTGCCCAACACCCTCGACGACGTCGTACGGGACATGGCCTTCGGCGGCATGCACGTACGCGTCCAGGACTGGGACGAGTGGCGCACCGGCACCCTCGCCCGCCTGGAGGCCGAGCCCGTACCCGAACTCGGTTTCCTCTCCCGGGTGCTGCGGAGCCCCACCGCCCTCAAGCTGTGCGAGGCCACCCTGAAGGGCCCGGCCGCCGAGGCCGCGCGCACCGACGCCCTGGTCGCCGCGCTCGGCCTCGCCCCCGCCGCCCGCTACGACGCCCAGGCCCAGCTGAGGGCCTTCGAGAAGCTCGCCGGCGACGGCCTCGCCCGGCTGCCGCACAAGGACGACCAGCCCTACCTCTGGTTCTCCGAGACCACCGAGGGCACCGTCGGGCCGGTAGGCGCCGCGGCCTCGGCCCCCTGCTCGATGGCGCTCACCCTGTCCATCGCGAGCATGTACCAACTGGTGAAGGAGCGCCGGGTGGACGTCACCGGACAGGTGACCTGCCCCGCCCTGCACCCCGAACCGCTCGCCGTGGAACGCGGCGACCTGTGGGTGCGCCCCGAGGAGGGCATCCCGCAACAGCACGGCATGCGGCACCAACTCCTGCGCTATCGCCTCAAGTTGCGGGACGCGGACGGAGGTCTCTGGTGGCTCGAGGGCCGCAAGTACGCGCGCGCCCGCCGGGACCTGTGGCGGCAGACCCGCGCGCTCACCGTGGAGATCGGCCGCGAGGGCGAGGCGGCGAGCCTGCTCGGCGAGGTCGTCGTGCCCGCCGACTCCTACGTCCGCGACCAGATCGACGGCATCCGCGTCGACCCGCGCCTGACCGGCCAGGAGAAGCGGGCCGCCAAGCTCACCTGGCTCGCCTGGTTCGGTCTTGAGATGGGCCGCGGCCTGGTCGCCCCGTTCGCCCGGGCCGCCGCCGACCTGCTCGACCTGCGCCGGACCCCGACCCTCACGGAGCACAACCGATGATCTTCAGGACCACCCCCGCCAAGGCGGCCCGCCCGGCGCTCCGCAAGGTCCGCACCGGCGTGGCACCGCGCCCCCTGCGCCACCGCCTGGACCCGGCCCACGTCGAAGAGGTCCCGTTCCGGGCCGGCGACGGCGTCCGCCTCGGCCTGACCCGGATCGGCCCCGCCGACCCGGGCCGCCCCGCCGTACTGCTGCTGCACGGGCACACCGCCTCCGCCGACATGTTCCTGCTGCCCGAGACCCGCAACCTCGTCGACGTCCTGCTCGACGACGGCTACGAGCCCTGGCTGCTGGACTGGCGGGGCAGCAGCAGGCTCCCGTACAACGAGACCGGGGGCCGGTACACGTACGACGACGTGGCCCTGTACGACATCCCCGAAGCCGTCGCACACGTCCGCGAACGCATCGGGGACCGGCCGCTGTTCGTGGTCGCGCACTGCATCGGCTCGCTCACCCTGTCGATGAGCATGGCGGCCGGTCTCGTCCCGGGCCTGGCCGGGGTGGTGTCACAGGGGGTCTTCCTCACGCCCAAGCTGGCCGGGCGGACCTCGCTGCGGATGTCCGTGGCGGGGGAACTGCTCAAGACCCGGATCGACCACATCCCGGTCGACATCCGCAAGGTGGGCCTGTGGTCGAAGTACACCCCGCTGTTCGCGCTCGCCTCGCGCAAGGCGGCCTGCCCGGACCCGACCTGCCAGATCCTGCACAACTCGGCCTGGGGGACCGGCGCTTCCCTCTTCGTCCACGAGAACCTCGACCCGGCCACCCACGACCGGCTCGCCGAACTGCTCGGCCCCGCCCCGCTGTGGATCCTGCCCCATCTGCGCCGGATCGAGCTGGCCCGCACCGTCGTCCGCTGGCACGACACCGACCACCGCTACCGGGCGCTCCCGCCCAACGCGCTGGACGCCGCGGGCCGCATCGACACCCCGGTGCTGCTGCTCTCGGGCAGCGAGAACGGGCTGTGGCTGGACTCGCAGAAGCTCTGCCACGAGGTGCTGTCCCGCCGGCAGCCGCAGCTCGACGTGTCCTACACCGAGATCCCCGGTTACGGCCACCTCGACCCGTTCCTGGGCCGCGGCGCCGCGCTGGACGTCTTCGGGCACGTCCTGGAGTTCCTCGGCGCGCACCGCTGAGAATCACCCCCGGAGGCCGGTGACGGCGGGCGGCACCGCCGGATACCGTACCCGTCAGTAACCGGACTCGCCCCGCACCACACCCCAGGAGGTCCCCATGCCGCAGCTCGACGTCGCCGGCGCGGTACTGACGTACGACGACGAGGGCCCCCGCGACGGCGCGGCGGTGCCCCTGGTCTTCGTGCACGGCTGGACCGCGAACCGGCACCGCTGGGACCACCAGGTGGCGCACTTCTCGGCGGGCCGACGGGTGATCCGGCTGGACCTGCGCGGGCACGGGGAGAGCACCGGGGCCGGGGTGCGGACGGTGGCGGAGCTGGCGGCGGACGTCCTGGCGCTCCTCGACCACCTCGGGGTCGAGCGGTTCGTGCTGGTCGGCCACTCCATGGGCGGGATGATCTCCCAGACCATCGCCCTGTCCCACCCCGAGCGGGTGGAGCGGATGGTGCTGGTCAACTCCATCGGCCGGATGACCTACAGCCGTGGCCGGGGGCTGCTCATGGCGGCCTCCACGCTGGCGCCGTACAAGATGTTCATCGCGGCCAACATCCAGCGGGCCTTCGCGCCGGGCCATCCGCGCGAGGAGGTCCGCGAGTACATCCGCGCCTCCGGGGAGACCCCGCGCGAGGTCGTCATGTCGCTGTACGGCGCCATGCGCGCCTTCGACGTCCTCGACCGGGCAGGTGAGATCCGCACGCCCACCCTGATGGTGCACGGCTACCACGACATCCAGCTTCCCGTGCGGCAGATGCTGCGGCTGGCCAAGGCCTACCCGGACGCGGTCGTCCGCATCATCGACGCGGGCCACGAGCTGCCCGTGGAGAAGCCGGCCGAACTCACCGCGGCCCTGGACTGGTTCCTGACCCCGAAGCCCGAGCAGGCCGAGGAGACCCCGAAGCCTGTGGAGACCGAGCGGACGGAGCCGCACGAGGCGACCCCGGAGCCCGAGGAGGCCGAGGAGACCCCGAAGCCTGTGGAGACCGAGCGGACGGAGCCGCACGAGGCGACCCCGGAGCCCGAGGAGGCCGTGCAGTCCGCCGAGCCCGAGGAGGCCGGGCAGTCCGCGGAGGCCCAGGAGACCGAGGGGCCGGCACGGCCGCCGAAGTCCGCGGCGACCCCGCGGCCGTAGCGCCGCCCCCGGGACGTCCGCGCGCCCGGAGCGGGCCTCAGCCGACGCCGAGAGCCCGGTCCGCGGCCGCCGCCGTCGGCTGCCACCACGTCGTCACCGGCTCCCACACCAGCACCTCGCTCCCGGTGCCCAGCCGGGCGGCGGTGAAGGAGCGGCCCCACTGCGAGGCCGAGGCGGCCACCGTGACCGAGCCCGTCCGGCGGGCCTCGGGGTCCGCCAGGTCGGCGATCGTGCGCACGGCCGCGTACGCCGTCCTGCCCGCCTTGAGCGCGTAGGTGCCCCTGCCGCCCTCGGGCACCGGCAGCGCGGCCCCGTCCAGGTCGCCGAACGTGATCGTGGGCACCCGGTCGACCACGCAGGTGCGGACCCCGCGATTGGTCACGGCCACGCGCAGCACGGAAGGATCGGCGGACGCGGCCTTCGCCCGTACGGCCAGTGCCCGTTCCGCGCAGCGGGCGGGGCCGGCCTGCCGGGCGGCCGCCTGGCTCTGCGGCGCGGCGCCCAGCAGCGCCACGGCGGCGCAGACGGCGGGTACGGCTACGGCGGCTCGGATACGCATGGCGCATTCCCCCTGTCGTGGTCGGTGCGGGTACGGCGGGCCGGGGCGCGCCTCGTGGGATGTGACGGTCCGGGCGGCCGTGAGGTTGCGCCGCGATCGCCCCTGTCACCCGTTCGCGCCATGTCCGTCGTCAGCGGGCGGTGCCGGACGTGGAGGTCCAGCCCTTCCGGTCCGCCGGACAGGAACTGCCGTCGGCCGGCAGGGAGCCGTACAGCAGGAAGTCGTCGACCTTGCGGTGCACGCACTTGGACGACGAGTAGCCGGTGTGCCCGTCGCCCCTGTTGTCCAGCACGACGGCCGCCGCGCCGAGCCGCCGGGCCGTCTCCTCGGTCCAGCGGTACGGCGTCGCCGGGTCGCCGCGCGTGCCGACCAGCAGCATCTTCGCCGTGTCGACGTTCTTCACCCGGTCCCGGATGAAGTCCGTGCCCCTGGGGCGGCCGTAGCACATGAGGAGCTGGGTGAGCTTGAACCGGCCGAAGACCGGTGAGGCCTGGTCGTAGGCGGTCCGCAGGTTCTTGAGGTCCTTGGCGAGCTGCGCGTCGGTGGGCCGGTCGGGGTCGTCCGCGCAGTTGACCGCCAGCAGTGCGGCCGGCAGGTTGTCGGCCGGGACGTCGCCGGAGTTCACGAGCCCGCCGTCCCGCTTGTCCACCGCCGGTCCCCGGGCCGGTCCCGGCCGACGGACGGGCGGGGTGAAGCCGCCGCCCGGCCAGAACGCGCCGGCGGAGAAGCTGAGCACGCCCCGGGTGTCACCGTCGTCGACAAGCGAGGCGAGCGCCCGTTCCAGGGTGGGCCACAGCTCCTGGCTGTACAGGGCGGAACCGATGGCGCCCGCCAGGTCCTGCCCGGAGAAGGCGCCGCCGAAGTCGGTGGGCACCGGGTTCTCGTCGAGCGAGCGGACCAGACGGATCACCTGGCTCCCGGCCATGCGCCGGTCCCGCCCGAACGGACAGGCGATGTCCGTCGTGCACCAGTCCAGGAAGTCGTCCAGTGCCGTCTGGAGCCCCTCGGCGCCCGCGATCCCCTGTTCGGACAGGGATTCGGTCAGGGTGTCGACACCGTCCAGGGTCATGCGGCCGACCCGGTGCGGGAACTGCGCCGCGTACACCGCGCCGAGCCGCGTCCCGTAGGAGAAGCCCAGGTAGTTGAGTTTCTTGTCGCCGAGGGCCTGGCGTATGACGTCCAGGTCGCGGGCGGCGTCCACGGTGCCTATGTGCCGCAGCACCGGGCCGGAGTTCCGGGCGCACTGGTCGGCGGCCTGCCGCAACCGCTTCAGCAGGGGCAGGGGCCGGCTGATGTCGAGGTTCTGGCCGGTCGCCACCGAGGTCTGGTCGCCGCCCTCGCCGCAGCTGACGGGGGAGGACCGGCCGACGCCGCGCGGATCGAAGGTGACCACGTCGTAGCCGTTGGTCAGGTCCATGAACTGTTTCCCGCCCGACGCGAGTTCATGGACCCCGGAGCCGCCGGGGCCGCCGAAGTTCAGCAGCACCGAGCCCCGCGACCCGCCCGTGGCCCGGTAGCGGGCCAGCGCCAGGTCGAGCGTGCCGGCGCCGGGGTGGGCGTAGTCGAGCGGGACGGTCACCTTCCCGCACTGCAGGTCTCCGGGCATGTCCGCGCCGTCGCAGGCCGCCCACGCCACCTTCTGCCCGTAGAAGCGGGACAGGCCGGGCCGCGGCTCGTCGCCCGCCGCGGCGGGCAGCCCGGACCCGAGCAGCGTCAGGGTCAGCGCGCCGGCGCCCGCGCACTTCCGCACGGCGGGCCCGGTGGACAGCTTGGCCAGCATCGTTCGCCTCCCGGGGGGCGCACCCGACGGGGACCGGGCGGCGCCCTCGCTCACCATAAGCGGGGTCCGGAAGGGCCGCCTCCGGGCGAGCGGCGCGGCTGTCGATGATCTATTATTCGCACTTTCTGTGATGATCGGTGACTATTCGAAACTTTACGTGCGACTCGAAAGATCATGTCGCTCAATGGGGTGAAAGACTGATACGCCATAACCCCGATGGTTCGTCTGCGTTCTATCCGGTGTGGGCAAGTGCCCGCGACGATGTCTAGAAAGCAGGGAAATCCATGAGACGGGCTACCCGAAACGGTGTGATCGCTGTCGTTGCCGCCTCTGGCGCGATGGCCGTGGCGATGCCTGTGTCCGCTGCGTTCGCGGCCGACGGGGCCTCCGCCGAAGGTGCGGCGACCGGCTCGCCCGGGGTGATCTCCGGCAACGCCATCCAGGTTCCGGTGCACATCCCGCTGAACGTGTGCGGCAACACCGTGAACGTCGTGGGACTGCTCAACCCCTCCGCGGGCAACGCCTGCGAGAACGGCGGGCACGGGGACAAGAAGGGCGGCTCGCACAAGGCCGGTTCCTCCTCGTCCCACGGCGGTGCGTCCGCGTACGGCGGCAGCAAGGACTCGCCCGGAGTGATCTCCGGCAACAGCATCCAGCTCCCCGTGCACGTGCCGGTGAACGTCACCGGCAACTCGGTGAACGTGGTGGGCGTGGGCAACCCCACGGAGGGCAACCGCTCCAGCAACCACCACACGCCGGAGACCACCACGCCGGAGCCGGCCCGCACGACCCCGGTCAAGTCCCACCCGGCCCCGCACACCCGGCAGGCCGCTCCGGAGCCCTCCGTGGCCACCCTGGCCCACACCGGCGCGGACATGACGGCACCGGCGGTCGCCGGCAGCGCGGCTCTGCTGCTCACCGGAACGGTCCTGTACCGCCGCTTCCGGCCGAGCCGCATGCGCTGACCCGTCGGCGGTAAGGCCCCACCGGACGCCGGCCCGGTGGGGCTCACCGCTGTCCCGGCCCCAACAGCGAATGTCCGAAAGCCGGTTGGGTACCGCGTCACGGCCGGTCCCGGCATGGCGCGGGTCCGGGGTGGTCGGGAAGGATGCCCGGTGCGCGGCCGAGCGCCGCGCCCTACGGCAGCCCGAACCTCACGGACAGTGGAGCGCACCGATGATCTCACCGGCCCCGCAGGACCTCGTCGTCACCCGGGCCACGCTCGCCGACTGGCCGGTGATCAGCGGGTGGGCGGCGGCCGAGGGCTGGAACCCCGGGCTGTCCGACGGGCCCGCCTTCTTCGCCCAGGACCCCGACGGCTTCTTCCTCGGCCGGATCGACGGGGAACCCGTCTCGGCCATCTCCGTCGTCACCTACGGCTCCGGCTACGCCTTCCTCGGCTGCTACCTCGTCCGCCCGGACCTGCGCGGCCACGGCCACGGTCTGACCACCTGGAAGACCGCCCTGGCCCATGCCGGGAACCGCACCGTCGGCCTCGACGGAGTCGTCGCCCAGCAGGACAACTACCGCCGGTCCGGCTTCGAACCCGCCCACCGCACCATCCGGTTCACCGGCGTCGCGCCCGGCACCGGATCGTCCGCGGGCGTCCGCCCCGCGAGCCCCGCCGACCTGCCCGCCATCACCGCGTACGACGCCCTCTGCACGCCCGCCGACCGGCCCCGCTTCCTCGCCGAGTGGCTCACCGGCCACGGCCACCGTGCCTTCGTCCGCCACGACGGCGACCGGCTCACCGGCTACGGAGTGATCCGCCCCGGACACGACACCCTGCGCGTCGGCCCCCTCTTCGCCGACACCGCGGACGACGCCCGGGCCCTGTTCGCCGCGCTCACCGCCGACGCCGCCGGCCGCGAGGTCGCCGTCGACGTGCCCGAGCCGAACACGGCCGCGGTCGCACTCGTCGAGGAGGCCGGCCTCAGCCCCTCGTTCGAGACCGCCCGCATGTACACCGGGCCGGTCCGCGCCCACGCCGGGGAACGAGTGTTCGGCGTCACCACACTCGAACTGGGCTGACCGGCGGGGCGCCGGGCCGAGACGCCGATCGGCCTCGGCGAGCCCGGCCCGCGGGACACCCCTGCGCGGCACACCTTCCCGCGCGACACCGCCCGAGGCACACCGGCCCCGCGCCGCTCAGCCTCGCCCGGCGTGGAAGCGGCGGTGGAGTTCGCGTACCTCGTCGGACAGTTCGGATACCGGCCCCTCGACCGCCACCCCCGGGGCGACCTCGTGGACCGGCAGTGGCCTCACCGGGGGCGCGGGCACGCCCAGTTCGGTCAGCCAGGAGCCGAGCTGCTCGGACGAGGCGACGTACACGATGCGGCCGAGCCCCACCCAGGCGTGCGCGGCCGCGCACATGGGGCAGTGCTCGCCCGAGGTGTAGACGGTCGCGGCCGCCCGTTCCCCGGGGGACAGGTGGGCGGCCGACCAGCGGGCCAGTTCGAACTCCGGATGCCGGGTGCGGTCCCCGGAGGCCACCCGGTTGTGGTCCTCCGCGAGCACCGTGCCGTCCGCCGCGACGAGCACCGACCCGAACGGCTCGTCACCGCACTGAAGCGCCTCGCGCGCGAGTTCCACACAGCGGCGCAGATGGCGCAGCTCGCTGTCCTTCACCATGTCCTTTGGACCTCCTCACCCGACGGCCCCCGGCGTCGCACGCTACGGGCCCCGTCGGCTCCCGGCGACCGGAAAACCCCGTTGCCCGGGAGGTGGAGCCGGTGCTGGAGTGGGGGCATGGATCTGGATCACGCCACGGTGCTCGCCCTGTACGACCGGGACATGCGTGCGGGCGCCCGCCCCGACGGGCCCGGGGCCCGTATCGAGCGGGCCGGTGCCGTGGTGCGCCAGACCGCCGACGCCCACGGCTGGAACGGGGTTCTCTGGTCCCGCCTGGACGAGGCGACGGCGGACCGGGTGATCGGCGAACAGATCGCCCACTTCACCGGGCTCGGCCTGGACTTCGAGTGGAAGCTGTACGCCCACGACCGGCCGGCGGACCTCGGCGCCCGTCTCACCGCGGCCGGCTTCCGGGCCGAGCCCGAGGAGACACTGCTGGTCGGTGAGACCGGCCGACTGGCCCTGGACCCCGGAACACCCGACGGGATCCGGATCGTCGCGGCCACCGACGCGGCCGGCGTCGAACTCGTCGTCAAGGTGCACGAGTCGGCCTTCGGCACCGACGGCACCCGGTTGCGCCACCGCCTGCTGGCCCGGCTGGCCGCCGACCCCGGGACGGTCGTCGCCGTGGTGGCGCTCGCCGGGGACGAGCCGGTCGCCTCGGCCCGCATGGAACTGGTGCCCGGCGCCCGCTTCGCGGGCCTGTGGGGCGGCGGCACCGTCGAGGCCTGGCGGGGCCGGGGCGTCTACCGCGCCCTGGTCGCCCACCGGGCCCGCGTCGCCGCCGCCCGCGGCTGCCGCTACCTCCAGGTCGATGCCTCACCGATGAGCCGCCCGATCCTGGAACGCCTCGGCTTCCACGCGCTCAGCACCACGACGCCCTACCTGTACGGAGGCTGACCGCCCCGCTCAGCGGCGGGCCGTGGCCCGGTCCAGCGCGGCGACGCCCACGGCCGCCAGGGCGATCTGGATCAGCCACTCGATCCAGTCGGGCCCCTTGGTGTCCGCGACCCCGATGCCGGCGGCGATCGCCGAGCCCAACAGCGCGGCCACGATGCCGACCACGAGGGTCCACAGGATGCCGATGTGCTGGCGCCCGGGTACGACGAGCCGGCCCAGCACACCGATGACGATGCCGATGACGATGGCACTGATGATGCCCGAAATCTCCATCTCGACCCCTCCGGTTCTCGCCCCCGCCGATGTGCCGTCTGCCCGCTGCCGCCGGATGCACGCCGACGCTGTCATTGCCGGAACTTTCTGTTCACCCGGCCGTTATGCCATGTACCTTTCAAGCAATCGACGCGTGTAGAACCCTCGTGCGTGCTCTACGCGCGCAGACCAGGCGCCCCCACCGCCTCTCCCCACTCCCACGGAGGTTCGCCCGGATGTTCGGATCGAGGAGATCCCCCCGCTCGCTCACCACCGCGCCGGCCGTGATCGGACTGCTCGTCACGGCCGCGGCCCTGCAGTTCGGCCCTGCCACCGCCCCCGCCCACGCGGCCACGACGCACCGGATCCTGTTCGACAACGCCCACGCCGAGACGGCGGGCAACGCGGACTGGATCATCTCCACCAGCCAGCCCGACCCGCTCGGCCAGGACTCCACCCCGTCCGCGGAGACCGACTGGACCGGCGCCCTGTCCTCCTGGGGCGTCTCCCTGCAGAAGGCCGGCGGCTACAGCCTGAAGACCCTGCCGTCCGGCTCCAGCCTGAGCTACGGCGGCTCGTCGGCCACCGACCTGTCCGACTTCGACACCCTGGTGCTGCCCGAGCCCAACACGCTGTTCACCACCGCCGAGAAGACGGCGATCATGAACTTCGTGAAGAACGGCGGCGGCCTGTTCATGATCTCCGACCACACCGGCGCCGACCGCAACAACGACGGCCAGGACGCGGTCGAGATCCTCAACGACCTGATGACGAACAACAGCGTGGACTCCACCGACCCGTTCGGCTTCTCCATCGACTCGCTGAGCATCGGTTCGGACTACCCGTCGGCGATCAGCGACAGCACCGACCCGGTCCTGCACGGCTCGTTCGGCACGGTCGGCAAGAGCCTGATCGCCAGCGGCACGACGGCCACGCTCAAGCCCGCCGACAACTCGGGCGTCAAGGGCCTGCTCTACCGCACCGGTTACTCAGGCAACACCGGCGCCTTCTTCCTGACCAGCACCTTCGGCAGCGGCCGGGTCGCCTTCTGGGGTGACAGCTCGCCCATCGACGACGGCACCGGCCAGTCCGGGAACACCCTGTACGACGGCTGGAACGACACCGGCGCCACCAACGCGGCCCTCGCCCTCAACGCCACGGCCTGGCTGGCCGGTTCCGGCACCACGGGAGGCGGTGGCGGCACCGGCACCTGCACCGCCGCCCAACTGCTCGGCAACAACGGCTTCGAGTCCGGCGCCACCACCTGGACCACCACCAGCGGCGCCATCGGCAACGACTCCGGCGAGGCCGCCCGCACCGGCTCCTACAAGGCCTGGCTGAACGGCTACGGCGCCGCCCACACCGACACCCTCGCGCAGACGGTGACCATCCCCGCCGGGTGCACGAGCGCCAACCTGAGCTTCTACCTGCACGTCGACACCGCCGAGACCACCACCTCCACGGCCTACGACACCCTGAAGGCGCAGGTCGTCAACAGCGGTGGCACGGTGCTCTCGACCCTCGCCACGTACTCGAACCTGAACGCGGCGAACGGCTACACCCGGCGCGGCTTCAGCCTCGCGGGCTACGCGGGTCAGACGGTCACGATCAAGTTCACCGGCACCGAGGGCTCCACCCTGCAGACGTCGTTCGTCATCGACGACACCGCGCTCAACGTGAGCTGACGCCTTCGGCGACACCATGGGCCCGGCACCTGGTGCCGGGCCCATCGTGCTGTCTACCGGATGGCCCAGCCCCGCAAGCGCCCAAGGGCCCTCGCGGTCAGAGTGGGCAGCATGACAGAACCCGCTGGGCGACGGAGTGGCGGCACGGCCGCGACCGCTGCGCGCAGGCGCGAACGCCGCGGCGCCCAGGAGGCCGCGCGGATCGCCGCCGACGAGCTGACCGAGCTGATCCGCCACCGTCTGGAGGGCGTCTCCGCGGTGTGCCGCAGCGAGGAAGGTGGCTGGATCGTCAACGTCGACGTGCTGGAGCTGGCCCGGATCCCCGACACGACCAGTCTGCTCGCCACCTACGAGGTCGAGCTGGACCCGGCGGGCGAGCTGCTGCAGTACCGCCGGATCGCGCGCTACCGGCGCGGCGCCCAGGACCAGTGACCAGCCCGCCGGGCCCGCCTCCGGAAGGACCACCGCATGATCACCTACGACGACGAGATAGTCTGCGCGCCCCGCGCCGGAACCCTCTACGACGTCCTCGAACTCATCCTCGACCGCGGCATGGTGATCGACGTCTTCGTGCGCGTCTCCCTGGTCGGGATAGAGATCCTCAAAGTGGACGCCCGGATCGTCATCGCCAGCGTGGACACCTATCTGCGCTTCGCCGAGGCGTGCAACCGCCTCGACCTGGAGCACGACGTGCGGAGCAAGACCGTGCCTGAGCTGTTCGGCGGAGGGGCCGCCAAGACCGTGGCCAAGGCGGGCGCCAGGCGCACCGCCCGCTCGCTGACCTCGAAGGTGCGGGACTTCCTCACCCCGGAGGAAACGGAGGAAGCGGAGGAAGCGGAGGAGCCGGAGGAGCCGGAGGAGGAGCCCCGCAGGGCCCGCGTCGCCCGCGAGCCGGAGCGCAAGCGGCCGGTGCGCCGGCCGCCGGAGGCGGACCGCGGTAGTACGGGCAGCCGCCGCGGCGACGAGGACGACGAGCGGCCCCGTCCGCGCTCCCGCCGCCCCGCCAGAGAGGACTGAACGTGACGGACACCGCCACCATCCGGAGGACGCTCTACGTGTACGGCATCGCGCACGCCGGTGTGCGGGTCCCGCGCACGCCGGGCGTGGGCGGGGCGCGGGTACGGCTGCTCACCGAGTCCGGTCTGTGCGCCGCGGTCTCCGACCCGCCCGAACACATCCGAGCGCGCCGCCGCGACCTGACGGCCCACCAGTCGGTGCTCGGCGAACTCACCGCGCAGGGACCCGTCCTGCCCATGCGGTTCGCGGTCGTCAGCCCCGATCCCGCCGCCCTGCGGGCGCAGCTGCGCGCCGACCCGGGCCGTCTGTCGGCACAACTCGACGCGGTGCGGGGCTGTGTGGAGATGAACGTCAAGGGCTCGGTCGTCTCCGGCTTCTTCGCCGATCTGGTGCGCCGGGACGAAAAGCTGCGTGACCTGGCCCGCCGGACGCGGCGCAGACCCGACTACGAGGCCAACGTGCGGCTGGGCGAGGCCCTGGCCCGCGGTGTCCGGCGCGAGGCGCGGCGCGCGGCGCACGAGGTCCTGGCCCGGCTGGCGCCGCTGGCGGTGCGGACGGCCCAGGGACAGCTCGACGGCGAACTGGTGCTGAGCGCCTCCTTCCTGCTGCGCTCCGCCGACGAGGAGACGTTCCGGGAGGCCGTGGCCGAACAGGCGCGCGGCTTCGGGGACCGGCTGGCGCTGAGTGTGACCGGCCCCCTGCCGTGCTACAGCTTCGTCGAGACGCGTCCCGCGCCGACCGGGCGGTGAGGCGATGGGCATCGTGAGCGGACTCCTGCTGCTGCCCCTGGCTCCGGTGCGCGGCACGGCGTGGATCGCCGACCACCTGCTGCACGAAGCCCGGCGCCAGACCCACGACCCGCGGGCGGTGCAGGCACGGCTGGCCCAGCTCAACCGGGATCTCGACGACGGCGTCGTCGACGAGGCGGCCTTCGAGAAGGAGGAGGAGCGGCTGCTCGCCCTCCTCGTCGATCCAGCGCGTCCGATGGGCCGAGGGCCGGGGCCCGCCGGCTCCCCGCGGGGCGGCACGGGTGAGCGACGGCGCGGCGCCGGCCGGCCGCCGGCCGACCCGCGCCGACGCGGCTCCGCACCGACAGGACCATCCCTGACCCAAAGTCGCCCGGCACCGCCGACATCCCTGGAGCTTTCGTGACCGACGTCTCCACCTGGCACACCGATCCGGCGCCGCAGGACGGCGTGCCCGCGACCACCAACCTGGCGGATCTGCTCGAACGGATCCTCGACAAGGGCATCGTGATCGCCGGCGACATCAAGATCGACCTCCTCGACATCGAGCTGCTCACCATCCGTCTGCGGCTGTTCATCGCCTCGGTCGACACCGCCCGACGGGCGGGCATCGACTGGTGGGAGACCGATCCGGCACTGTCCTCGCGGGCCGCCCACGACGTGCTGGTGGAGGAGAACGAGCGACTGCGTGCGCGACTTGACGCCCTGGAAGGTGCCGAGACCGAGGCGCTCAGCGCCTGCGGGGAGGAGCCGCGGTGAACCGTCCTCCGGCGCCGGCCGCCGTCCCCGCCGGCCGGCAGAGCACGCGGGACACCCTCACCTGGGCGTTCGCCGTGACCCGCACTCCGCCGCCCTCCGACGTGCTGACCGCGACCAGGGGCCACGACGAGGGCGGCCCCCTGCGCCTGGTGGCCGCCGGGCCCCTCTGGCTCGTGGCCCAGGACGTGCCCGCGGCCTCCTTCGACGCCTCCTCGCTCGGGGAGCGGTTGAACCGGCCGGAGGAACTGGAGCGCTGCGCCCGCGCCCATCACCGGGGCGTGGCGGCGGCCGCCCGGCCGGGCCCCGTGGTGCCCCTGCCGATGGCGACCCTGTACCTCGGTGACCTCAACGCGGCGCGCGCCGTGTCCGATCGTGAGGCGGAGCTGTGCGTGCTGCTCGACCGGCTGCGCGGCCGCACGGAATGGGCGGTCAAGGCGCACGCCGCCGAGGCGTCCGCTTCCTGTGCGGCGGATTCCGTCGCCGCCGATGAGGCCCCGGCCGGCGGGCGGGCCTACCTCAGCCGGGTCAGCGCGCGACAGCACACCCGGTCCGAGGCGCAGGAGCGAGCCCTGGCCGCGGCCCACGAGGTCGACCGGGAGCTGCGACGGTACGCCGTCGCCGCGACCCGGCACCGGCCGCAGAGCGAGCAACTGACCGGCCGGAACACCCCGCAGCTGCTGAACGCCGCCTACCTCGTCGACGACGCGGGACGCGCGCGCTTCGCCGGGGCGCTGGCCCGGCTCACCGCCGACCGGGCCCACCCGGGGATCGAGATCACCGCGTCGGGGCCCTGGATCCCGTACTCCTTCGCGCGGCTGGACCAGGAGTGGGGCGTCACGGCGGACCCGGACGGGGCCGCCCCGGACCACGAGAGCCGCCCATGACCGTACCGGCGAACCGCGAACCGGCCCCCGCGGCCGTGCCCTGGGAAACATCCGAACCGTACGCGCCGATCGGGGTGCCCCTGGTCGACCTGCTGGACCGCGTGCTGGCGACCGGGGTCGTGATCAGTGGCGACCTGGTCCTCGCGGTCGCGGACGTGCCCCTGGTCCGGATCTCCCTGCACGCCCTCCTCGCGTCGGTCAGCGACCGGGTGCCGGCGCCCTGGCCGGACAGCGGGCCGCTGTGACCGCGTCGCGCGCCCGCGCCCTGGACCTGGACCCCGAGGCGGTGGCGAACGACCTGGCCGCGCTGGTCCTGGCCGTGGTGGAGCTGCTGCGCCAGCTGATGGAACGCCAGGCCGTGCGCCGTTTCGACGAGGGGACGCTGAGCGCCGAGCAGGAGGACCGCCTGGGGACCGCGCTGATGCTGCTGGACCGGCGGATGGACGAGCTGTGCGCCCAGCACGGTCTGAGCCGGGCCGACCTCAACCTCGACCTGGGTCCGCTCGGCCCGCTCCTGGCCGATCCGTGACCAGGCGCCCTGTCCGGGACCGCGTCAGCCGGCCGGCAGGGTCCGCTCCGGGGTGTTCCATCCCGACACCCGCACGTGCGGCGCCGAGCCGTGCAGATCGGCGGTCCGGTAGGTGGCGGTCAGCGTCACCGACTCGCCCGGCCAGAGACCGGCCTCGTTGTCCGACCATCGCACCGGCAGCACCGGCCGGCCCCGGTCGTCGACCAGATGCACGTCGGTGAACAGGGACGGCGTCCGCCCGCCCCCGGCGTGCCGCAGGGTCACCGTCGTCGTGGACGTGCCCCCGGACGACGTCGTCGTCGCCGTCGCGTCCACCGGCACCTGGGCCATCGCGGCGAGCCCCTTGAGGTCGGCGTAGCGGCTGGTCGGCGTGTAGTACCAGTCGGTGTGCGCCCAGTCGAGCGTGTCCTGCGCCGTGGACAGCCAGTAGACGTTGCGGCTCACCTCCCGGCCGTCCTCGCCGGTCAGGGTCAGCCGGAGCAGATACGTGGAGGGCAGGCCGGTCACCGACGCGGGCAGGGTGAGGGCGGTGCGGCGCGCGCCGTCGCCGTCCACGGACAGCTCGCCGACGGCCCTGTCGTACCGCTGCGTGCCGTCGGGGTCGAACAGGGTGGCCCGTGCGGTGAGCCGGCCCGCCGGACCGTGCCGGCCGTTCACGACCACGACCGAACGGTCGTCGTAGGAGTACTGGATGTGCAGCGGCTCGTTCGCCTTCTTCGCGCCGAAGTAGGCGCCGCCCTGGTCCAGGTAGCGGTCCGTCAGCTGCCAGTGCAGGGACGTCCAGCCGCTGTTGAACATCCAGTAGACCACCCCGGTGGCGGGCTTCTCCGCGTCCGTGGCGTTGCGCGCGTAGGCCTCGTACTGGGCGCGGACGTTCTCGTACTGGGCGAGCTGCGCCTTGCGGACGTAGTCGGACAGGTCCTTCGGGGCGCCGTAGCGGCCGGTGAGGGCGGCGTCGTAGATCTTCAGCGTGCCGAAGACGGACGAGGGGGAGCGGTGGTACTGCCGGGCGCCCGGATCCTTCCAGAGGGTGTCGAGCTCGGCCGGGGTCATCATCCGGCGCAGGGTGTCCAGGGTCGGGATGTCGGGGCCCGCGCTGGTCTCGGAGTTGAAGCCGGTGGCCCCGCCCTCGCGCTTGGCGTACCAGTAGCCGGGCGGGACCCAGTCGTACGGCCCGGTCATCTTCATCCCCGAACGGCCGAGCTGCGGCGAGGACTTCTCGGAGGCGGCCGGGATCACCGGGTCGGGCCAGTCGGCGGCCTTCAGGGCGTCCAGGTAGTTCCGCTCGATCGTCGCGTCGGGGGCCGCGTCGCTGCCGATCAGGAACGAGATCACGCTCGGGTGGCCGCGCAGCCGGGCGGCCTCGGCGGCCATGGAGGCCTTGGCGACCCGGTGGTCCGCGTCGGTCCACTTCTCGCCGGAGCCGTCCTCGTTGACGTTCCCCTCCCACTTGTCGCAGCACTCCCAGCCGGGCAGGGCGAGCAGTCCGTAGCGGTCGGCGAGGTCGAAGAACTCGTCCGGTTCGATGTGGCCCTCCAGCCGGAGGGTGTTCAGCCCGAGGTCGAGCGCGTACTCGAGCCGGTCCGCCACATAGGTGCGGTCCCAGCGCAGGAACTCGTCCGGGGACCAGCCGCCGCCCTTGATCAGCAGCTTGCGGCCGTTGATCCGGTACTGGCGGGCGCCGTCGGCGTCGAGGGGGGCCTGGACGTCACGGACGCCGAAGGTCTCGTGGGCGGTGTCCGAGGCCGTGCCCGCCACCGACGCGGTGAGGTCCAGGTCGTACAGGGGCTGCTCGCCCATGCCGGCCGGCCACCACACGTGGGGGGAGGCGAGGTGCAGACCGGGGACGTCGGCGGGGGAGAAGGTGACGGTCTTCGTCTCGTGCGGGGCGAGCGGTACGTCGCGGGTGAAGGCCGCCCCGGCGACCCGGCCGGTCACCTCGGCGGTGACCGCCTCGTCGGAGTCGTTGCGGGTCTGCGCCTTCACGGTCAGTTCGGCGGTGGCGAGGGACGGCACGGCCAGCCGGGTCACCACGTGCGCGTCGCGCAGCGCCACCGGGCCGCCCCGGCGCACCAGGACGTCACGGACGATGCCCATGTTCCGGTCGGGCGGCGGCTGGAGCCAGTCGAGCCAGCCCATGGTGAGGTCGGCGTCCGGGTTGTTGGGCCGGACCCGGAACGCGACCGTGTTGGTGCCGGACCGCACCAGCGAGGTGATGTCCAGCTCGTGCCGGGTATAGGCGCCGGTCACGTCCGCGGCCGCGGCCACCGCGTGGCCGTTGACGTAGACGTCGGCAGCCGAGACGACCCCGCTGAAGTCCAGGTGGGTGCGCCGGCCGGTGTCCTCGACGGTGAAGTCGGACCGGTACCACCAGGGGACGTCGAAGTCCTTCCGCGGGATCTTCGCCAGGTTGGTGGAGTGGAAGGGGTCGGCGTACACGCCGTCGGCGAGCAGGGCGGCCAGGACCGTCGACCGGGGGCCCGCCGGATGCCAGCCGACGGCCGGATAGCCGGGGGAGGAGACGGCCGCCGCCGGGTCGCCCACCTTCGACGTCGACTGGACGGCGTACCCGGCGAGCGGGGTGGCGGAGCCGGCCGCGGAGGGCACGCGGGTCACCGCGGGCCGCCGCTCGTGCGGCGCCGCGTCGCCGTCCTGCGTCGCGGCCCGGGCGCTGGTGGACAGCGCGGCCAGCAGGCTCAGGAATACGACTGCCGTGGCCGGCCGGCGTCCGGGGGCGGGGCGAGCGAACACGGCGGTCTCCAGCCTCGTGACGTAGGAGCCCAATGAAGTCAGGAAACTTTACTAACCTGACTCGAGGAAGGGCGCGGCGCGGGCCGCGTCAACGACCGTAGGCCCCGCCCGCCTTGACAAGCGGCACGAACCGCTCGGCTGTCGCCCGTCCGGCGCCGTAGGGCCGCACAACTTCATCCGCCGGCCGGCCCGGCCGGGCGGACCGCGGCCGCGCACGCGGTCCGCACGCCCGTCGCGTCAGGAGTCCCCCCATGTCCGGTAGTCCGCCACCCACGGGTGGCTTCGTCCGCCGTGTCGGTCCTTTCCAGGCCACGGCCATCAACATGAGCCAGATGTGCGGCATCGGCCCGTTCGTGACCATCCCGCTGATGGTGAGCGCGTTCGGCGGCCCCCAGGCGGTCGTCGGCTTCGTCGCGGGCGCCGTGCTGGCGCTGTGCGACGGGCTGGTCTGGGCCGAGCTGGGCGCCGCCATGCCCGGTTCGGGTGGCAGCTACGTCTACCTCCGCGAGGCCTTCCGGCACCGCACCGGCCGTCTGATGCCGTTCCTGTTCGTGTGGACGGCGATGCTCTTCATCCCGCTGATCATGTCCACCGGCGTGGTGGGCTTCGTCCAGTATCTCGGCTACCTCGCCCCAGGCCTCGGCAGGACCGCCGGCGACCTCGTCGGCCTCGGCGTCATCGCCCTGGTCGTGCTCCTGCTCCGGCGCGGCATCGAGCACATCGCCCGCATCACCGCCGTGATGTGGACCGTGATGATCGCCTCGGTTCTCCTGGTGATCGCCGCCGCGGCCACCGCCTTCAGTCCGCACCTGGCCTTCACCTACCCGGCGCACGCCCTCGACGTCACCTCAGGCCACTTCTGGCCCGGCTTCGCCGCGGGCCTGACCATCGGCATCTACGACTACCTCGGCTACAACACCACCGCCTACCTGGGCGCCGAGATCAAAAACCCCGGCCGGACCCTGCCGCGCTCCATCGTCTTCTCGGTCCTCGGCATCATGACGATCTACCTGCTGCTGCAGATCGGCACCCTGGGCGTCGTCGACTGGCACCGCATGACCGACCCGCACGACATCGCCTCCACCTCCGTGGCCTCCGCCGTGCTGGAGCGGACCTGGGGCAGGGGGGCCGCGGTAACCGTCACCGTGCTGATCCTGGTCACGGCCTTCGCCTCGGTCTTCACCGGCCTGCTCGGCGGCTCCCGGGTGCCGTGCGACGCCGCCCGGGACGGGGTGTTCTTCCGGCCGTACGAGAGGCTGCACCCCGAACACCGGTTCCCGGCCCTGGGGCTCGCGACCATGGGCGTGATCACCGCGATCGGCTTCCTGATCGGCCGGCACACCGACCTCGCGACACTCATCCAGCTGCTCACCACGGTCATGGTGATCGTCCAGGCGCTGGCCCAGATCGTGGCCCTCACCGTCCTGCGGAGACGCCGGCCCACCCTGCGCCGGCCCTACCGGATGTGGCTGTACCCGCTGCCCGCCGCCGTCGCCTTCACCGGCTGGTGCGTGATCTACGGGTACGCCGACGAGAACTCCCCGGGCCGCCACCCCATCGAGTGGTCCCTGGCCTGGCTGGCCCTCGGCTGCGTCGCCTTTCTGATCTGGGCGCGGCTGGAGCGGGCGTGGCCCTTCGGGCCGAAGGAGACCCCGCAGGAGCGCACGGAGGGACAGCCGGTCCTCGAAGCGGGCTGAGCCCTGGTCGGCCGTGACGCCCCGCAGGGCACGGGGAGGCCGGTCCGCCCGGGCGGACCGGCCCCGCATTCTTCGTGTCCTTCACTTTCTTCGCCTGGTCCTCCTTCCGCGCGTCCGTACTCAGGAGCCCTTCTCCCAACGGCCGGTCTCTCGGTGGCCGGCCTCTCTACGTTCGTGGGGCGCTCTTCTGCGCCGTGCCGGCGCACATCAGGCCGAGGACCACGGCCAGCGCGCCGATGACGATGTTGTTCACGATCACGCCTGCGTCCGGGCCGCTGCCCACGATCCACGGAGCGATGATCATCCAGACACCCATGGCGCACATGGCCCAGCTCAGGCCGTACATCCGTGCCGGAGCCGTGGTGAAGCCCAGGGCCAGCAGCCCGATCGCGATGCCCATGATCAGGTTGTGCGTCGCGAGCGCCGGCTGGCTCGCCGTGTAGTGCAGGATCCACGGGGACGCCGCGCAGTACAGGCCGAGCAGGAAGACCGGCCCGTCCACGAGCGCCACGTCGCGGCCACCGAGCATGTGGGCGTACCGCGTCCGCATCTCGGATATGTCGGGGTGGGTCGCCATGTCACCCCTGTGCGAGACGTCGGCCATGTCCCGCCTCCTTCGTGAGTCGCAGGCCGACCGCGCCCGGACCGGGCGTGCGGTAAGCGCCGCTTCTTCGCATTCTGCTCTTCTTTCCCCCTTATGTGTAGGGCCTGAATGCGCGGAGCCCGGCGGTGGCCGAGCCTCAGTCCTCGCGGCCGCGGGCCCGCCTGAACCGGGTCAGGCCCTCGGACAGGCCGACGATCGGGTCCGGGTAGTCGAGCGCGGCCCGGTCCGGTTCCGCCAGCTTCCACGGCTCATGTACCAACGGGGCGCGCAGCGCTTCCAGTTCGGGTACCCAGTGGTGGACGTAGGCGCCGTCGGGGTCGTACCGCTTGCCCTGGGTGACCGGGTTGAGCACGCGGTTGGGACGGGTGTCCGTGCCGGTACCCGCCATCCACTGCCAGTTGAGCTGGTTGTTGGCCACGTCCCCGTCGACCAGCAGACCGAGAAAGTGCCGGGCGCCCACCCGCCAGTCCACGTAGAGCGTCTTGGCCAGGAAGCTCGCGGCCAGCAGCCGGCCGCGGTTGTGCATCCAGCCCTCGTACCTGAGCTGACGCATCGCGGCGTCGACGATCGGATAGCCGGTACGCCCCTCCCGCCACGCCTCGATGTCCTCCCGGGCCGTCCGCTCGGTGCGCCAGCGGTCGTGCTTGGTGCGGTAGTCGGCGCCCGAGGCGGCCGGCCGGGCCGCCAGCACCTGCCGGTGGAAGTCGCGCCAGGCGAGCTGCCGTACGAACGCCTCGGCGCCCGGTCCGCCCGCTCTGCGGGCGCGGTGCACCAGTTCCACGGGGGAAAGCGTGCCGAAGTGCAGGTGCGGGGAGAGCCGGCTGGTCGCGTCACCGGCCAGATCGTCGTGCCGGTCCTCGTACCGCGCCACACCACGGCGCAGCCAGGCGCTGACCAGCTTGCGGCCGAGCACCTCCCCGCCCTCGGCCAGCCCCTCGGACACGCCCGTCAGCCCCGCGCGCGAGGGAAGCTCCTCGGAACCGACGCCCTCCGGCACCCGGATCGTGCGCGGTGGGCCGAGCGCGTCGCGCAACCGCGCCTGCGACCACTGCCGGAAGTACGGGGTGAACACCGCGAAGTGGTCCGAGGAGGCGGGCGTCACCGCGCCGGGCGTCAGCGCCGTGGTCACCGTGTCGTGGACGTGCAGCCGGCGCCCGTCGGCCTCCAGGGCCCGGCGCAGCCGCTCCTCCCGGCGGTGCGCGTAGGCGCTGACGTCGGCGGCCATGTGCACCTCGTCGGCGTCGGCCTCGGTGACCACCTTGCACACCTCCTCGACCAGGTCGCCGGAGCGGAGCACCAGCCGGCCGCCCCGCTCGCGCAGACCCGCGTCCAGATCGCGCAGGCAGTCGGCGAGGAACGCCAGCCGGTTGGGCGCCGCGTATCCGGCCCGGTCCACTCCCCGGTCGCGCACGAAGAGCGGCACCACGTTCCGGGTGCCGTCCAGCGCCGCCCGCAGCGGCGGATGGTCGTGCAGGCGCAGGTCGGCGGTGAACAGGACGACCGAGACGTTCATGGTGCGGCTCCGGGGCGTCGGTCGGGACAGCTGGCGCTGGACGGTGGTTGCTTCCGGTCCACGGCGCCCGGCGGATGCGGGGCGTCAGCGCGCTGCCGCCCGCTCCCTCCGGCGTGGGAGCGACGTGGTGGTGGCGGCCGCGCGGGCGATGTTGCGGGCCATGCCGCCGAAGACCACGGCGTGGAACGGGGAGACGCCCCACCAGTAGGCCTGGCCGAGCAGCCCGTGCGGATGGAACAGCGCGCGCTGCCGGTACCGGCAGCGTCCGGCGCCGTCGGGTTCCACGTACATCTCCAGCCACGCCAGCCCCGGCAGCCGCATCTCCGCCCGCAGCCGCAGCAGACGCCCGGGCTCGATCTCCTCCACCCGCCAGAAGTCCAGCGAGTCCCCGACGCGCAGCCGCTGGGCGTCCCGGCGGCCGCGGCGCAGCCCGACCCCGCCCGCCATCCGGTCCAGCCAGCCGCGCAGCGCCCAGGCGAGCGGGAAGGAGTACCAGCCGTTCTCCCCGCCCACCCCCTCGACGACCCGCCACAGCGCCTCGGGCGGAGCGTCCACCGCGGTCTCCCGGACGTCCGTGTACAGGCTGCCGCCCGCCCAGTCGGGGTCGGTGGGCAGCGGGTCGCTCGGCGCTCCGGGTACCGCGGCGGACGTCCAGCGGGTGACCACCTGGGCGTCGCGGACCCGCTGCAGGGCCAGCCGTACCGCCTCGTCGAAGGGCAGCGGGCGCCCGGGCGGGTACGGCAGGTACCTCTCGATGTCGCGCTCGTGGCAGACCACTTCGTGGCGCAGCGACTCCGCGAGCGGCCGGGCGATGGACGCGGGCACCGGTGTGACCAGACCGACCCAGTGGCTGGACAGCGTCGGGGTGAGGACGGGCACAGGCACGATGACCCGGCGCGGGAGTCCCGCCACCGCCGCGTAGCGGACCATCATCTCCCGGTACGTGAGCACCTCGGGGCCGCCGATGTCGAAGGTGCGGTTCACGTCCGCGGGCAGATCCGCGCTGCCGACCAGGAGGCGCAGCACGTCCCGTACGGCTATGGGCTGGATGCGGGTGTGCACCCAGCTCGGGGTGACCATGATGGGCAGCCGCTCGGTGAGATAGCGCAGCATCTCGAAGGAGGCCGAGCCGGAGCCGATGATCACGGCCGCGCGCAGCACCGCGGTGGGCACACCGGAGTCCATCAGGATGCGGCCGACCTCGGCGCGGGACCGCAGGTGCGGGGAGAGCTCGTGCTCGGGCACGTCCTCGGGGATGAGCCCGCCCAGGTAGACGATGCGTCGCACGCCTGCCGCCCGGGCCCGCTCGCCGAAGATCCGGGCCGCCTCGCGGTCGGTCTTCTCGAAGCCGTCACCGGTGCCGAGGGCGTGGACCAGGTAGTAGGCCACGTCGACGTCCCGCATGGCCTCCGCGACGGACTCCGCGTCCGTGACGTCCCCGCGCGCCACCTCGATGTCGCCGGCCCAGGGGTGGTCGCGCAGCTTGCCGGGGGAGCGGGCGAGGCAGCGGACCCGGTGGCCGGCGGCGAGGAGCTCCGGGACGAGCCGGCCGCCGATGTACCCCGTGCCGCCCGTCACCAGGCAGCGCTTCACGTCGTCGCCGTCCATCCGTCTCCGCCCTTCGTGCCGCTGACCGGGGTCCTGCCGAGTTCCCCTGCGCACCTCTTCGACGCGCGCGCGCCGTGCGGATGCGGGACATGTCCGACGCGCCCGCCGTACGGATGCGGGACATGACCGCGGCCGTCCCGGGCAGGCGGAGACTACGGGCCGTGAACGGTCCGGGCCGGTGACGACGCAGGAGGTGTGAGCCGCCATGAGCGCACAGGTGCTGGAGCGATTCCCCGCGGGGTCCCCGCGCGGATCGTGGCCCGCGGAGGAGTACGCGGCCGCGCGCCGCGCCCAGGGCGAGGCCGCCACCGTGGTGATGGACCTGAAGTCGGACGCCTTCCTCGTCGTGGTGCCGGGACAGGACGAGGACTGACCGCCCCGCCGGACGACACGGCCGTCCCGGCGGGTGCCGGGCGAGAGGCCGTCAACTCCGTTTGACAGACTGCGGGTTCATGACACGAGAACCGCGGGATGTGGGTGCCTCAGTCACCCTGGGGCTGCTGGCCGCCTGGGCCGTGCACGACGCCGAGGAAGTGGTCATGGTGCCGCGCTGGGGGCGGACGCGGCTCCCGGAGCTGCGCGAGCGCTTCCCGGGCGTGCCGGACACGGTGTGGCGGTGTCTCGGGGCGGTGGACGGCCGCGAGTTCTCGACGGCCGTCGCCGCGATGGCCGTGGTGGTGGCGGCGGCCGCCGCCGAGGGCCGTCGCACCGGCGGCCGCTCCGCCTTCTATCAGACGGCGCTCGACGCCTTCGGCTTGCACGGCCTGGTGCACCTGGCCCAGGCGGCCGTGGTCCGGGGTTACACGCCGGGCTCGGTCACCACGCCGCTGGTGGTCCTTCCCTTCACCCTGTGGGCCCGTGGCCGTCTGCGCCGGTCCGGGGTCCTGCGCCCCGCCCGGCCGCTCGACGCCGTGCGGGGCCTGGCCTTCGCCGCGGCCGCCGCGACCGGCACCCACGTCCTGGCCCGGCGACTCGTGACCCACGGCGGCTGAGCGTGCCCCCGCGCTCCACAACCCGGTGCCCAGCGGGACACCGCGTGCGAGACTCCGCCGATGACCCACGAAACGATCACCGCAGCCGCCTCCGGCACCGTCCGTCTCGGCGACCTGACCGTCCACCGCATCGGCCTCGGTGCCATGCGGCTGACGGGCAGCGCCGCCTTCCACCTCGGCACCCCGAGCGACCGGGAGCGCTCCCTCGCCGTACTGCGCGGAGCCGTCGAACTCGGTGTGAACCACATCGACACGGCGGCCTTCTACTTCTCGTCCCTGCGCTCCGCCAACGAACTGATCAACACCGCGCTCTCCCCGTACCCCGACGACCTGGTCATCGTCACCAAGGTCGGCCCCCACCGCGACGAGCAGGGCGAGTGGAGCGCCGCGGCCCGCCCCGACGAGCTGCGCGGGCACGTGGAGGAGAACCTGCGCCAGCTCGGCCGTGACCACCTGGACGTCGTCAACTACCGCCGCCAGAGCCAGGATTCGATAGCCGAGCACTTCGGCGCCCTCGCCGAGCTGCGGGAGGCCGGGCTGATCCGGCACCTCGGCGTCTCCGGTGTCGAACCGCGGCACCTCGCCGAGGCCCTGAAGATCGCGCCGGTCGTGTGCGTGCAGAACCGGTACGCGGTGGACCGCCCCGGCCCGGTCGGCGACGAGATGCTGCGCCTGTGCGGCGAGCACGGCATCGCCTTCGTCCCCTTCTACGCCGTCGCCGGTGAGGCGGGGGAGCACGGCGCGACCTCCGCCCACGACGAGGCCGTCCTCTCCGCCGCCCGGGCGCACGGCGTGAGCGCCGCCCAGATCCGCATCGCCTGGACCCTGCACCAGGGCCCGCACGTCCTCGCCATCCCCGGTACCGGCGATCCCGCCCACCTCGTGCAGAACGTCGCCGCCGGCGCGCTGCGCCTCACCGGTGAGGAGCTCGCCCGGCTCGGTGCGGCCCGCTCCCGGACCCGCTGACCGCACGCCCCCACGCCCGCGCCGGCGGCGCGACCGGGGCGGAGCACATGACCACGGCAGCCGCACGGGTGGGCACGGCGCCCGGCCGACTACACTGGCGTAGCCGGTCCGGTGGGCCGTGGACAAGGACGGGGTGAGGAACGATCCGATGACCGACGCCAGGGACGCGCGCAGGCCGGCCGGTGAACTCGAAGCGAGCGTGATGGCCGCCCTCTGGGCCGCCGGCACGCCCCGGACACCCGGCGAGGTCCAGCTCGGCCTCGGCGGCGGCCTCGCCCGTACGACGGTCACGACGATCCTGACCCGGCTGCACGACAAGGGCATCGTCGGCCGGCGGCGCCAGGGCCGCGGCTACGCCTACTTCCCGGTCCAGGACGCCCAGGGCCTGACCGCCCGCCGGATGCACACCGAGCTCGACCGGGACACCGACCGCGAGACCGTCCTCGCCCGCTTCGTCGCCCAGCTCAGCCCCGGCGACGAACGCATCCTGCGGGACCTGCTGGAGCCCGGCGACCAATGACCGCCCTGCTCCTGCTGCCGCTGCTGCTGCCGTTCGCCCTGCCGGCCCTGGCCCGCCGGGCGCTCGACCGGCTGGCCCCGGCCGTCGCGCTGTGGGCGGTCACCGCGTGCGCGGTCGTCCTGGCGGGCTGCTCGCTGGGCGCGCTCGGCGTCTTCCTGCTGACGGGCCTGCTCAAGCTGCCGCTGTTCGCCGCGCTCGGTGAGCTGATCCATCCCCTGCGCACCGCCTCGGACCTCGTGGTCCTGCCCGCCGCCGCGGTCTCCGTCGGAGCCCTCGCGGTGTGCGTCGCGACTCTGGCCCGCTCCGTCCTGCGCCAGGCCCGTGCCTTGCGGACCGCCCGCACGGAGGCCGGGCGCGGGCCCGCCGCGGGCGACCTGTGCGTGGTGGACTCCGTCCGCCCGGACGCCTACGCCCTGCCCGGCCGACCGCACCGGATCGTCGTCACCACCGCCATGCTGCGCTGTCTCGACGCCCCCGAGCGTGAGGCGCTGTTCGCGCACGAGCGGGCGCACAACGAGGGCGGCCACCACTACTTCCTCGCCGCCGCCGAACTCGCGGCGCACTGCCACCCCGCCCTCCGCCCGGTCCGCGACAGCATCCGGCTCGCCGCCGAGCGCGCCGCCGACGAGGCCGCCGCCGCCCGGGTCGGGGACCGCCGCCTGACCGCCCGTGCCATCGCCCGCGCCGCCCTCGCGGCCCAGGCCGACCACTCCGGACGGCCCGCCTTCGCCGCCGCCGCGACGGACGGCCCGGTCCCGCACCGGGTCCGCGCCCTGCTGGCCGGCGCCCGCGCTCCCCGCCGGGCCGGCCGCCCGATCGCCGCACTGCTCCTCGTCTGCGCCGCCGTCTCCTGCGTGGCCTCGGCGGCCGGCCTGGCCGACGTCCACCACCGGGTCGAGATCGCCCAGGGCGATCAGAGCCCGTAACCGGACCGCCGGACCACGAGCCCGCGTCCACCCACCTGTGCGTCACCTTCGCGACGGTGACTGGCGCTCGCGGGGTTTTACGTATAACCTCACCCGCCAGTCCACCCCCACCGGAAGGCCCCGATGCGTCACGTCGCCCTTGTCACCCTCGTCGTGGACGACTACGACGAGGCCATCCGCTTCTACACCGGTCCCCTGGGGTTCCGGCTGGCCGAGGACGAGCCCCGGCCGGACGGCTCCCGCTGGGTCGTCGTGGAACCGGACGCGCGGGGTGGGGCCGCGGCGGGCCACGGCACCGGACTGCTGCTCGCCCGGGCCAAGGACGAGGAGCAGCGCACCCGGGTGGGGGACCAGACCGGCGGCCGCGTCGGGTTCTTCCTGCACACCGACGACTTCGCCCGCGACCGCGCCCGGATGGCCGCCGCCGGCGTGACCTTCCTGGAGGAGCCGCGGCAGGAGCCGTACGGCACGGTCGCCGTCTTCCAGGACCTGTACGGCAACCGCTGGGACCTGCTCCAGCCCGCCGGCTGACACCCCTCCTCCCGCCAACCCGAACCACCCGCCCAAGGAAAGAACGCCATGACCGCTACGCGCGTAGACACCGACGTCGTCCGCCGCCTGCCCAAGGCCGTCCTGCATGACCACCTCGACGGCGGCCTGCGCCCCGCCACCGTCGTGGACCTCGCCGCCGCGGTCGGCCACACCCTGCCCACCACCGACCCCGACGAGCTGGCCGCCTGGTACTTCGAGGCCGCCAACTCCGGCGACCTGGTCCGCTACATAGCCACCTTCGAGCACACCCTTGCCGTCATGCAGAACCGCGAGGGCCTGCTGCGGGTCGCCGAGGAGTACGTCCTCGACCTCGCCGCCGACGGGGTCGTCTACGCCGAGGTGCGCTACGCCCCCGAGCTGAACACCAGGGGCGGGCTGTCGATGCGCGAGGTCGTGGAGACGGTCCAGGAGGGCCTCGCCGCCGGCATGGCCAAGGCGGCCGCCGCCGGTACCCCGGTGCGCGTCGGCACCCTGCTCTGCGGCATGCGGATGTTCGACCGCGTCCGCGAGGCCGCCGACCTGGCCGTCGCCTACCGCGACGCGGGCGTCGTCGGCTTCGACATCGCCGGCGCCGAGGACGGCTTCCCGCCCGCCGACCACCTGGCCGCCTTCGAGCACCTGCGCCGCGAGAACGTGCCGTTCACCATCCACGCCGGTGAGGCGCACGGCCTGCCCAGCATCCACCAGGCCCTGCAGGTGTGCGGCGCCCAGCGCATCGGCCACGGTGTGCGCATCACCGAGGACATCGTGGACGGCAAGCTCGGCCGGCTGGCCGGCTGGGTGCGCGACCGCCGCGTCCCGCTGGAGATGTGCCCGACCTCCAACCTCCAGACCGGCTGCGCAGACTCGATCGCAGGGCACCCCATCACCGCGCTGAAGGACCTCGGCTTCCGGGTCACCCTCAACACCGACAACCGTCTGGTGTCGGGCACGACGATGACCCGGGAGATGTCCCTGCTGGTCGAGGAGGCCGGCTGGACGGTGGAGGACCTGCGCACGGTCACCGTGAACGCCGTCAAGAGCGCGTTCATCCCGTTCGACGAGCGCAGGGCGCTCCTCGAGGACGTGGTCCTGCCGGGTTACGCGGCCGCGCTCTGAGCGAGCCCCCGCAGGTAGGCGGCCTGTCCGACGTGCTGGAGATCGTCGGACAGGACGCTCACCAGGCGCGCGCCCAGCGTGACCGGCGGGTCCCAGCGCTCGTCCACGATCCGTTCCAGGTCCTTGGCGGCGAGGCCGCGCAGGGCGCCCAGGGTCTGCTCGTGCACGGCGTCGTGGTACCCGGTGAGCAGCTCCGCCGACTCGACGCGCACCTTGGCGACCTTCTCCGGGCCGTGCCCGTAACCGGTGTCGTGGCGGGGCAGGTCCAGGCCGAGGCGCTTCTCCCAGCCCTGGGAGAGCCAGACCTGGTCGAGGCCGAAGGCGTCGGCGACGTGGTCGTCCTGCACCCGGGTGAGGTGCCAGACGAGCCAGGCGGCGGAGTTGGCGCCGGGCGCCGGACGGAAGTGCAGCTCGTCGGGTCCCATGCCCTTCAGGGCGGCGTGGACTTCTTCCTGGATGCGGCCGTAGCCGTCGATGAGGATGTCCTTGGCATGCATGACGTCCACCATCGCGCATCGCGCCCGCCCACGCGTCCGCAACCGCCCGTCCGGCCGAGCCGTCGCCGGGCCTGCCACCCGGCCCGCCGGGCGGTTCCCGTCAGGGAGCCACGCCGTCCGTCTCCAGAAGCGTGACCAGGGCGCGGGCCGCGGGGCTGGTGGCGCGCTCCGGGGGCAGCAGGGCGACGGTCTCGTACTCCGCCTCGACCGCCCCCTTCACCGGCAGCGCCGTCAGCGAGGGGCGCTTGTGCCGGAAGTGCCGCGGCACCACGGCGATGCCGAGGTTCTCGTCGACCAGGTCCAGCAGGCTGTGCACGTCGTTGACCTCCAGCGCGACCGTGCGCCGGACACCGGCCGCGGTGAAGGCGGCGTCGGTGGTGCGGCGCGGGCCCCAGTCCGGGTGGAAGTCCACGAACACCTCGCCGGCCAGGTCGTCCGGCGCGAGCACCGAGCCGGCCCCGGCGAGCCGGTGGCTCGGATGGCACAGCACCGTCATCGGCTCGCTGGTCAGCGACACCGAGCGGAGCTGGTCGGTGTCCGCCTGGGTGCGGTAGGCGAAGGCCAGGTCCAGCCGCCCGGCGGCCACCTCCTCGGCCAGTGCCCCCGAGCCGGCCTGCCGCAGCCGGATCTCCACGTCCGGGTGGCGGCGCCGGAAGGCCGCCAGCAGCCCCGCCACATGCACCCCGGCGATGCACTGCTCGGTGCCCAGCGCCAGCGTGCCGCGCAGCACGCCCTGCACCGCGGCCACCGCCTCGTGCGCCGAGCGCACCTGCGCCAGGATCCGCTCGGCCTCCACCAGCAGCGCCCGCCCCGCCTCGGTGAGCGTCACCCGGCGGGTGGTCCGCACGAACAGCGGCGCCCGCAACTCCCGCTCCAGCGCCCGGATCGAGGCCGACAGGCCGGACTGGGACACCATGAGGCGCTCGGCGGCCCGGGTGAAGTGCTGGTCCTCGGCGACCGCGACGAAGTGCTGGAGATGGCGCAGTTCCATGATTGAGAAGCCTATCCGCTGAATTCCATCGGATTCTTCTGTTGGACCGCTGCCCGGCGTTCGGTGAAGAGTGGAACTGGTAGATCTTGTGCCAACCCCTCTGGAGTCGCGTTGTACACCGCACGTCCCGACCGCTACACCGACATGCCCTACCGGCGCACCGGACGCAGCGGCCTGAAGCTCCCCGCGCTGTCGCTCGGCCTGTGGCACAACTTCGGGCCCGACCGGCCCGCCGAGACCCAGCGCGCCATCCTGCGCCGCGCCTTCGACCTCGGCGTCACCCACTTCGACCTGGCCAACAACTACGGCCCGCCGCCCGGTGCCGCCGAGTCCGCCCTCGGCGAGGCACTGAAGGCCGACTTCACGCCCTACCGCGACGAGCTGGTGATCTCCACCAAGGCCGGCTACCTGATGTGGCCCGGCCCGTACGGCGAATGGGGCTCGCGCAAGTACCTGCTGTCCTCGCTCGACCAGAGCCTGAAGCGCATGGGCCTGGACTACGTCGACATCTTCTACTCGCACCGCTTCGACCCGGACACTCCGCTGGAGGAGACGATGGGGGCCCTGCACACGGCGGTGCGGCAGGGCAAGGCGCTGTACGTCGGCGTCTCCAACTACTCCGCCGAGCAGACCCGTGAGGCCGCCCGGATCCTCGCGGATCTCGGCACCCCGCTCCTCGTCCACCAGCCGCGCTACTCGATGCTCGACCGGCGCCCCGAGGACGAGGGCGTGCTGGACGCCCTGGACGAGATCCAGGCCGGCTCCGTCGTCTACTCCCCGCTGGAGCAGGGCCTGCTCACCGGGCGTTATCTCGACGGCATCCCGGAGGACTCCCGGGCCGCGAGCGACAGCCCGTTCCTGAACTCGGACGCCGTCACCGAGGACCTGGTCGGCCGGCTGCGCGCCCTGAACGAGATCGCGGAGTCCCGCGGGCAGACCCTGGCCCAGCTCGCCCTGGCCTGGGTGCTGCGCGGGGGCCGGGTCACCTCCGCGCTGGTCGGAGCGAGCAGCCCGCGGCAGCTCGAGGACAGCGTCGGCGCGGTGCGCAATCTCGACTTCGACGACGAGGAACTGGCGCGTATCGACGCCGTCGTGAAGGGCTGAGAACACGGCCTCCGCGAAGCCTGAGAACACGGCCTCCGTAAAGGGCTGAGAACAGCGGGAACGGCGGCCGGACCATCGGTGTCCGGCCGCCGTTCGTGCCGCCACGGGCACCACGGGCCGCGATTTCCGTGCGGCACCGTGGTGCGTTCCCGAATTGCGAATCCGGAATTCCGTTCGGTGTCGTCGCCGGTCCCGGCCTCAGGCCGCCGGCGGAACCCGGTCCAGGAAACCCAGCACCTGCCGGATGCGGCCCTCGCCGTCCAGGGTGACCACGTCGAACCCGGCCACCGGGGCCGACCCGTCCGCCTCGTTCACCAGTTCCCAGCCGAAGCGCGCGATGTCGTGGTGCCCGTCCACCGCGCCGTGGGGGCGGAACACGAAGCCGGGGAACTGCTCGTGGACCGCCGCGATCACGGCCGCGATGCCCTCGTGGCCGCGCACCTCGGCCAGCGGGTCGGTGTAGCCGCCGTCCTCCGTCCATGCCTCGGCGACCGCCTTCCGCAGCGCCTCCGGCTCGACGGCGTTCCAGGCCTCGAAGTAACGGGCGACGGTGCTCTCATAGTTCACGGACATGGTGAATCAGCCTCCATCGAGGTCGTAACCGCTGGTCAGGAACCGGATCCGGGATTCGCCGATCCGGTGTGACCACCATGCCCGAGCGGCCCGGGGCCGGTCGATTACCTCCCGGGTAATGACGCGTCTCCGTATACCCGGGGGATTTCGGCCAGATAGTGCGGTGAATATGCCAGGAGACTGGCCGGAAAGTCATGGTGACAGTGTTTCGGGAGTGGCGATACTCGAATAGCAGGGGCACTTCACCGCACAGGAGCCGCACGGAGAGCGAGGGCCGGCCGGCACACCAGCGAGGCGACGGGGGAGTGATCGTGCACGACGAATTCCTGTGCCATGTCACCGCGTACGGCACGTGCGGCGGGCGGCGTATCGGCGTTCCGCTCGGTACCTATCGCGCGCCCACGCTGGCGCTGGCCCTGTGGTGGCTGCGCGACCGGGCGTCCTGGATAGCCGAGCGGCTGGACCCGAGCCCACAGGACGCCGCCTTCCCGGCCGCGGCGCTGGTCCCGGTGGCGGACACGGTGGCCGACGTCCCGGCCCTGCTGCGCGCCTGGTGCGCCGACGGCGCCCGGCAGGAGCTGATCGCGGACGAACTGGCGGGCGGACGACTGGTGCGGATCGCGGCCAGCGACGACACCACCGAGTACGAGCTGCTCGCCGAGTCGGTGGACGCCCTGCGCATGCAGCGCACCCTCCCGGCGCTCGTCGTGCCCGTCGCCTGACACGTGCCACGGTGCCCGCCGGGCGCCGCCCGTCGTCTCGGCGCCCGGGCGCACGAATGGTCGAATCGGTACAATTCTGGGCATGGCGGAGCGGCCAATCGCCCCGGCGGCACCCGAACTCGTGCTCGAGACCGACGCGGGCTCCACGGTGATGAACCCGGGCCACGACTATCACGTCGGGCGCGATCCGCTGAGCGACATCGTGTTCGACGACGACCGGGTCTCGTGGCACCACGCGGTGCTCCGCTGCGACCACGACCGCTGGACGCTGCGGGACGCGCAGAGCACCAACGGCACCTACGCCGACGGCCTGCGCATCGACGAGTGGGACGTCCGCCCCGGCAGCGTCATACGCTTCGGCAACCCCTCCGACGGCCCCCGTGCCGTCCCCGTGGGCCCGGCCGAGCCCGCCGCGCACGGTCCCTCGGTCGTCTCGCACCCGGAGCTGACCGGTACCTACCGGGCCCCGAGCAGCGTCCGGCCGCTGCCCGTCCGCACCATCCGCATCGGACGGGCCGAGGACAACGACCTCGTCGTCGACGACCTGACCGTCTCCCGCCACCACGCCGAACTGCGCGCCCACGCCGACGGCAGCTACGAGATCGCCGACCTCGGCAGCCACAACGGCACCTATCTCAACGGCGCCCCCGTCACCCAGGCGCCGGTCGGCCCGGGCGACCTCGTCGGCATCGGTCACATCACCTACTGCCTGGTCGACGACGAACTGCAGGAGTACGTCGACACCGGCGAGGTCTCGCTCGACGTGCAGGACCTCACGGTCACCGTCGACGACGGCGGCAAGGTCATCCTCGACCACGTCTCCTTCCCGGTGGGGGAGAAGTGCCTGCTCGCGGTCGTCGGGCCGAGCGGCTCCGGAAAGTCCACGCTGCTCGGCGCCCTCACCGGACAGCGCCCCGCCGATCACGGCACCGTCCTGTACGACGGCCGCGACCTCTACCACGACTACGCGGAACTGTGCCGGCGCATCGGCCTGGTCCCCCAGGACGACATCCTGCACCCCCAGCTCACCGTGGGCGCCGCCCTGTCCTACGCCGCCGAGCTGCGCTTTCCCGGCGACACCGCGCGGGCCGAACGGCGGGCCCGGGTGGACGAGGTGATCCGGGAGCTGGGCCTGGAGGCACGGGCCGACCAGAGCGTGCACAGCCTCTCCGGCGGCCAGCGCAAGCGGGTCAGCGTGGCCCTGGAGCTGCTGACCAAACCGTCCCTGCTCTTCCTCGACGAGCCGACCTCGGGACTCGACCCAGGTATGGACCGGTCGGTGATGCACATGCTGCGCGGCCTCGCCGACGACGGCCGCACCGTCATCGTCGTCACGCACAGCGTGCTCAGCCTCGACGTCTGCGACCGCCTGCTGGTGCTCGCCCCCGGCGGCCGGATCGCCTACTACGGCCGGCCCGAGGACGCCCTCGCCTTCTTCGGCTTCGAGCAGTGGCCGGAGGCCTTCGAGGCCTTCGACCGCGACCAGGACCGCGACTGGGCGGAGGAGTACCGCGACTCCCCGTTCCACCGGTACTACGTCACCGAGGCCGGCTCCCAGCCCCGCCTGCCGTCCGCCGCGGCGGACGTACCCGTGCCACCGCTCCGCCCCCGCGGCTGGGGCGCCCAGCTCCGCACCCTCGTGCGCCGCTACACCGCCGTCCTCGCCGCCGACCGCACCTTCCTCGCCGTGATGATCGCGCTGCCGTTCGTCATGGGCGCCATGGCCCGGGCCCTGGCCGGCAGCCGGCTCACCCGGGACACCGCGATGAACGCGCTGCTCATCCTGTGCGTCGGCGCCGTGCTCACCGGGGCCGCCAACGCGGTCCGCGAACTCGTCAAGGAACGCGCGGTCTACCGGCGTGAACGCGCCGTCGGCCTGCCCAGATCGGCGTATCTGATGTCCAAGGTGGTGGTGCTCGGCACGGTCACGGTCGTCCAGGCCGTCGTCCTCACCCAGGTCGCCCTGCTCGGCGTGGACCTGAACGCCCCCGGCGGCCGGGGCGTCCTGCTGCCACCGCTCGCCGAGATCACCCTCGCCGTCGCGCTGCTGGCCTTCACGGCGATGATGCTCGGTCTGCTGGTCTCCGCGCTGGTGCGCAAGGAGGAGGTGACGATGCCGCTGCTGGTGCTCCTCGCCATCGTCCAGGTCGTCTTCTGCGGCGCGCTGCTCCCGCTGCACGGCGTGCCCGGCCTGGAACAGCTGTCCTGGCTGGTGCCCGCCCGCTGGGCGCTCGGCGCCATGGCCGGCACGATCGGGCTCGCCCGGATCGTGCCGGGCACCGTCACCGCCGACCCGCTGTTCCGGCACTCGGCCGGGGTCTGGCTGCTGGATCTGGGCATGCTGCTGGTGCTCTCCGCCGTCTACGGCCTGCTGGTCGTCCCGCTGCTGCGCCGGCACGAACCCGCCGTGATGCGGAAACGGGCGGCCCGATGAGCGGACAGCACCCCTGCGTGTTCCGGCCGACCCACGTCGTGCCGCCCGACGGCATGCCGGCCTGGGAGGCCCCCGACCCGGCCCGCCCCACGGTGTCCCTCGACCCGCTGCTGCCCGTCGAACTGGTCGAACGGCTCGGCGAATGGGCACACATCCGCTGCGCCAACGGCTGGGCCGCCTGGGTCGACGGCCGCCACCTGGTCGCCGTACCCCGGGACCCGCCCGCCGCCGGAAAGCCGCCCGCCGCCACCGCGGACCCGCTCCCCCTGCTGGCCCGCGCCGAACGGGCCCTGGCCGGCTACCGGGCGGCCGTCCGCGAGCTCGCGGACGGCGGGCTGGACGGCCGGGCCTTCGAGGACCGCACCCGCGCGCTGCGCATCGGGATCGTGGTCGACGGCGAGTCGATGTGGGTCTACGACCCCGACGAGGGCCGCTGGATGTACGGCGACGGACGCCGGCTGCACACCTACGCCACCGAGCGCCCGGCCTCCGGCGGCACGCCCGATCACGCCCCCACCCGGTACGCCGCCCCCAGGGGTGAGCCCTGATGGCCGGCCGGACGGACCTGTCCCCGGGGCGGCCCCCGGAACTGACCGGGCACCGGGTGGCGGACTACCTGCTCGAGAGCGTGATCGGCCGCGGCGGCATGGCCGTCGTCTACCGCGCCCGAGACCTGCGCCTGGACCGCACCGTCGCGCTCAAGCTGCTCGCCCCGGAACTCGCCCGCAACGACACCTTCCGCAGGCGTTTCACCCACGAGTCCCGGGTGGCCGCCGCCATCGACCACCCGCACATCGTGCCCGTCTTCGAGGCCGGCGAGACGGACGGCGTGCTCTACATCGCCATGCGCTACGTCCCCGGCAGCGACCTGCGCCATCTGCTCGACGAGCGCGGACCGCTGCCCTTCGTCGACGCCGTGCGCATCGCCGCCCAGGTGGCCTCCGCGCTGGACGCCGCCCACGAGCACGGCCTGGTCCACCGGGACGTGAAACCCGGGAACGTCCTGATCGCCCGCGGCACCGACAGCGACCACCCCGAGCACGTCTACCTCACCGACTTCGGGCTGACCAAGAAATCGCTGTCCCTGACCGGGTTCACCAGCGTCGGCCAGTTCGTCGGCACCCTCGACTACGTGGCCCCGGAACAGATCTCCGGCCGGCCCGTCGACGGCCGCTGCGACGTCTACGGCCTGGCCTGCGTCGTCCAGGAGACCCTGACCGGACGCCCGCCCTTCCGGCGCGAGGACGACATGGCCCTGCTGTGGGCCCACCAGTACGCCGACCCAGACCCGCCCAGCGCCGTCCGCCCCGGCCTGCCCCGAGGGGTCGACTCGGTCTTCGCCCGGGCGCTCGCCAAGAGCCCGGACGCCCGCTACGGCACCTGCCTCGACTTCGTCGCCGCCCTGCGTGCCGCCCCCGCCCCCACGGCACCGGACCACCCTGCGCCGGTCGAACCCCAGCCGCCACCGCGATGGGCCGAACCGGTCTTCCGCCGCCCCGGACCCTAGGGCCGGTCGAGCCGGACAGTCGCTGACCGCAGGGCCCGGTCAGGCCGGGCCCTCGGGGACGTCGACCCGGCCCCGCCGAAGCACCGGCCGGGCCAGCAGGGCGCCCAGGAAGCCGGTGGCCAGCCCCCACAGCGCGCCCAGGCTCACCGCCTGCCACAGCCGGGGTCTGAGGAACAGCTCCCCGGACAGTCCGCCGCCCAGATCACCGATGCCGAGCAGCGACAGCCCGTAGTGCGCCGAGATCCGGCAGAGCAGGCAGACCATCAGTACCGTCAGGGCCAGGGCGACGGCCAGGCGCACCGCGTGCTGCCACGCCCGGACCCCGGCCGGGCACCGTGCCGCCATCAGGAAGGCCACCGCCGACGTCAGCACCACCTGGGCGACCAGCAGCCACCACATCCCGCTGTCCCGCTCGGTGAGCGTGCGCAGGTTCAGCGTGGCGATGCCCGGCCCGCGCAGGACGTGGTCCAGCGCCTCGGGCATCGGCAGCCCGAAGGGACCGTCCACCCGGCCGTTCCAGGTGGCGCCCTGGCCGAGGGTGAGCGCGAGCCAGGCCAGGTTGGGCAGCCCTAGCAGGATCACCGCGAACGTCTCGGCGGGGTGCCCGCGTGCCGCCACCGACACCAGCGCCACGACGAGGCCGACGGCGACGTAGCCGAGCAGCAGCAGGACCATGGCGTGCGCGGCCGGGCGCACCGGCTCGCGCAGCCGCAGCAGCCGCCCGGGCAGCGGCGCGCCGGGTGCCACCAGCAGGGCGAGCAGCAGCACCCCGGCCAGCCACAGCAGCCCGAACAGCACGGTCAGCGGCACATCGGCGGTGAACCCGACCGTCGGCGCCCCGCCGAACAGATCGGTGAGATCGCTGAGTGTGCCGTCACCCACGTCCACGGCGAAGGTCCGGCGGGCGGTGAGGCCGAGGCCGATCAGCGCGAGCAGCCAGAGCAGCGCGATCCGGGCTGCCCAGCCGGCCAGCTCCCCGGCCGAGGCGACCGCCCGGTGCCGAAGCGGCCGCAGGAAGCCCGCGCCGATCACCAGGGCCCCGGCCAGGGTCACGGAGAGCGGCATGACGGTGAGTCCGGCCCCGGTCCGCGCCAGCGGACCCGCGTCTCCGGTGAGTTCGAGCGTGCCGCCGACCGCCGTCACCACGGTCGCGGTCACGACCGGCCCGAACGCGCCGTCGGGCAGCCCCGCGGCGCCGGCCGCCCACAGCCCGAGTGCCGCGAGGACGAACATCGCCGCCAGCCCGGACAGCACCGTCACCACGGCCCGCACCCAGCCGTGGCGGGCGGCGGGCCGTGCGGCGGCGGGCACAGGGTTCACCCTTGTCAGGCTAGGCAGGGCCGGGGCGCCCCGCTCGCCGGACGAGCCGTCCGGCGTCGGCTTGCGAGCGCCGGGGGAGCGGGGCACACAATCTGCTATGAGCCGCGATCGCGACGGGAAGAAGTGCTCGTGAGCGTCGAACCTCCGTCCTCGGGACGTCCGACGGGGCCACCCTCCGGCCCGCTGTCGGGACCCTCCCAGCCACCCACGGGACCACCCGCGCCACCGCCGGGCGGCTCCGGGCCCCGGGGCGGGGGAGGGGAGCCGCACCGGCCGTGGTGGAAGTCCGCTCCGCGCGTGGCCGCGCTCACCGCGGCCGTGGTCGCGGTGGCCGTCCTGGCGGTGGTCCTCACCCGGCCCGGCACCGGCTCCTCCGCCAGGGGCGGCGAGGTCTTCCTGCAGCCCGCGAGCCAGACCGGTCCGGACCCCTTCACGGAGTCGACCGTGCGGAAGCCGGGCGCGCCGACCTCCACACCGAGGACACCCTCACCCGGCACCCCGACGGCGCCCTCCGCGCCCGCGAACGCGGTGCGCGGGGTGGACGGAGGCGCCCCGGGGCTCTACAGCGGGGTCAGGAACCGTCCGAGCTGTGACGTGGAGAAGCAGATCAGGGCCCTGCGGGCCGACCCGGCGAGGAATCGCGCCTACGCCGCCGCGGCCGGCGTCCGGCCGTCCGACGTCCCCGCCCACCTGCGGTCGCTCACCCCGGTCACGCTGCGCGCGGACACCCGCGTCACCAGCCACGGCTACCGCGACGGCCGCGCCACCGGCTTCCAGGCGGTCCTCCAGGCCGGCACCGCCGTCCTGGTCGACGGACACGGCGTACCCCGCGCCCGCTGCGCCTGCGGCAACCCCCTCACCCCGCCGGTCGCGCAGCGCGGCACCGTGCGGCTGACCGGCGCCCGCTGGCCCTCCTACAGGTCGTCGGACGTCGTCGTGGTGACGCCCGCCCGGGCGGCCGTCAAGATCTTCGTGATCTACGACCCCCAGGGCGACGGCTGGTTCCGCCGGGAGCCCGGCGACGGCACCGGCCGCCGGGACGAGCCCACCGCACCACCGAAGGACACGCACCCCTGGATCCCGCCGGCCGGCTGTGTGTCACCCGGGGCGACCGGCGCCTCGGGCCGGTCCTGTCCGCCGACGCCGAGCCTGAGCAATACGTCCGGGTCGCCCTCGTCCTCCCCGGCTCCGTCCGGCTCGGGTTCGCGCCCGCCGTCGTCCGAGCCCACCTCGCAGGCGCCGTCGTCCGAGCCGCCCCCGACCGGGACACCGTCCTCGGCGCCCTCGACCGAGGCGCCCCCGACCGAGGCGCCGCCCTCCGCGCCCCCGCCGGGGAGCCCTTCGTCCGCGCCCTCCGCGCCCGGATCCGAACCGGCCCGGAGCGCGTCCTCGGGGACGCCCGCGGGGACCCGGCCGGCGGCGTGACCGGCGGGCATGACAGTCTGTGCGCGGTGGGCGAACGCACCGGGGGACTGCCGCGCCCGGCTCTGGGTACGAGGACAGGTGCAACAGCGACCGGCCGGACCGGGCCTTCCGAGAGAGACACGCATGACCGAGCACCTGGGCGGGGCAGTGATACCGACTGGTTTCGACGTACCCGTGGAGCCGCTGAGACGCGCGGCGCACTACACCGGCGAACCCGGATGCATCGCCGAGGCCCGGGCCTTCGCGGCCCAGTTCATGGAGCAGCTCAGGCACGAGTGGTGCGCCGGCATCGACGGCCGGACGGACGGCGAGCTGCTCCTCGTCGTGAGCGAACTGGTCACCAACGCCGACCGGCACAGCAGCGGCCCGTACATCCTGGAGCTGGAGGGCACGGACGCTTCGGTCACCGTCGCGGTCTACGACAGCAGCGCCACGCTGCCCCGGCGCTATCCGAAGAACCCCGAGCGCGTCGGCCGGCACGGTCTGGAGATCGTGCACGCGGTGGCGGCCCAGGTCACCGTGGAGCGCGTGCCGGTCGGCAAGCGCGTGTGCGCGCGGGTCGAACTGAAGCGGTGAACTCTCCGGCGGTCCCGGTCCGGTTCCGCGGCAGGCAGACGTGAGCCCGGGCGCCGAGCGCCCGGGCTCACGTCGTGGTGTGTCGTGTCAGGCGCAGCCGAGTTCGCCCAGCATGCCCTGGCGCAGTCGGGTGATGATCCGCTTGATCAGTCGGGACACGTGCATCTGGGAGCACCCCAGCCGTTCCCCGATCTCCGCCTGGGTCGCCTCCTCGACGAACCTCATGTGGATGATCTGCCGGTCGCGGTCGCTGAGCTCGTTCATGAGCGGGGCCAGCGCGTGGAAGTCCTCGACGAGTCGCAGGCCCTCCTCCTCCACGCCGATGAAGTCGGCGAGGACCGCCTCGCCGTCCTCGGGGCCGTCCCCGGTGAGCGCGGCGTCCAGGGAGGCGGAGTTGTAGCCGTTGGAGGCGAGCTGGGCTTCGACCACCTGGCTCTCGGTGATGTTCATCAGGGTGGCCAGCTCGGCGACCGTCGGGTCCCGGTCCAGCCGGCTCGACAGCTCCTCGCGGGCCCGCGCCAGTTCCACGCGCATCTCCTGGAGCCGCCGCGGCACGTGCACCGCCCAGGTGGTGTCGCGGAAGAACCGCTTGATCTCGCCCACGATGTACGGCAGCGCGAAGGAGGTGAACTCGACCTCGCGCGCCAGCTCGAACCGGTCGATGGCCTTGATCAGGCCGATCATGCCGGTCTGGACGATGTCCTCCATGTCGTCACCGCGGTTGCGGAAGCGGCCCGCCGCGAACCGCACCAGCGACATGTTCATCTCGATGAGGGTGTTGCGCGCGTACTGGTACTCGTGCGTGCCCTCCTCCAGCTCCGTCAGCCGGCGGAAGAACTGGCGGGACAGCTCCCGGGCGTCACGCGGCGCGACGGAGGCCGGGTCCGCGATGCCGGGCAGTGCCTCCTCCTGTGCCCTCCCCTGCTCGGTCCTCTCGACGACCTCTGCCTCCGACCGGATCCCGGCGGTTTTCATTACCTCTCCCCACGTCAGTCACGGTTCGAGCCTGCCGCATCGGACTGTGGTCCGATCCCTGTGCATGTCGCGTGTCCCCCGCGTACCCGGAATCCGGGCACGCATGCCTGCTCACGGTGGTGCTCACGCGGCGGGTACCCCCGGTTGACCGATGCATGCCTGCCCGCGTCCAGCCGATTTCGCGCCCGGAGGAATCGGCGCGCGGCCCGGCGGTGACGGCCGCCGCGACCCTAGGCTGAGAGGGTGACCGACCAGGTGAGCAACGAAGCCCGTGTGATCCCCCTGCGCCGCGAACCCCGCCGCCCGGACGCCGGCGGCCCGCAGCCCGCCCGGCCCGGCGCGCCGCGGCCGGCGCCCGCCGAGCCCCTGTGGCGCGATCTGGTCGGGGACGTGCTGCGCCGCGAGCGGCAGGCCCAGGAGCGCACGCTGCGGGATGTCGCCGACGCTGCCCGGATCTCCCTGCCCTACCTGTCCGAGATCGAACGCGGCCGCAAGGAGGCCTCCTCCGAGGTCCTCGCGGCCGCCGCCCGCGCCCTCGGGCTGGGACTCGGCGACCTCCTGTCCCGCACCGGGTCCGAACTGACCCGCCGGACGAGCACGAGCCCCCGCACCGGGCACCGGGCGCCGTACAACGGGCTCTGCCTGGCGGCCTGACCGCACCCGGCCGGGCCCTGGCCGGGCGGTCAGCCGGCCGTGCTCCGACGCGGTCGCCCGCTCTCACGCAGTTGCCGGAAGAAGGCCCGGACGTCGCCGACGATCAGGTCCGGTTCCTCCATGGCCGCGAAGTGCCCGCCCCGGTCGAACTCCGTCCACCGCACGATGTTCTCGGTCCGGTCCGCCTTGTGGCGCAGCGGGATCTGGGGTTCGGCCGGGAACAGGGCCAGGGCGGTCGGCACCGGGGACGGCTCGGCGGGCCGGGCGGCACGGCCGGCGGCGTGCGCGCGCTCGTAGTAGATACGGGCGGACGAGCCGGCCGTACCGGTCAGCCAGTACAGCATCACGTTGGTCAGCAGCCGGTCCCGGTCGACCGCCTCCTCCGGCAGCTCCTTGGAATCGCTCCATTCCCGGAACTTCTCCACGATCCAGGCCAGCTGGCCCACCGGGGAGTCCGTCAGCCCGTAGGCGACGGTGTGCGGGCGGGTCGACTGGAGCACGGCGTACCCCGTGCCCTCCCGTGACCACTCCTCCCACCGGCTCCACGACCTGAGCGTGTTCTCCTGTTCCCGCGGCGCCAGCGCGCCGAGCTCCTCCTCGGTGGGCCGGGTGGCCGCCTGGGCGCCGGGCAGCAGATTGAGGTGGACGCCGGTCACCCGGTCCGGATGGGCGCGGCCCAGCTCGCGGGTGACGGCCGCGCCCCAGTCACCGCCCTGCGCGCCGAACCGCTCGTATCCGAGCCGCCGCATCAGCTCCGCCCAGGCGTCCGCCACCCGCCCCGCCTCCCAGCCCGGTTCCGTGGTGGGCCCGGACAGCCCGAAGCCGGGCAGGCTGGGTACGACCACGTGGAACGCGTCGGCCGCGTCACCGCCGTGGGCCACCGGGTCGGCGAGCGGCCCGGCCACGTCCAGGAACTCCACGACCGAGCCCGGCCAGCCGTGGGTCAGGACCAGCGGGATGGCGTCGGGTTCCGGGGAGCGCAGATGCGCGAAGTGGATCCGGGCGCCGTCGACGGTGGTGGTGAACTGCGGCCACTCGTTCAGCCGCGCCTCGGCGGCCCGCCAGTCGTAATCGTGCCGCCAGTAGTGGGCCAGCTCCCGCAGATAGCCGGCCGGAACGCCGTACTCCCAGCCCGCGCCCGGCAGTTCCGCGGGCCAGCGGGTGCGGTCGAGGCGGTCGTGCAGGTCGTCGAGGTCGCTCTGCGGGACCGACAGGCGGAAGGGCTGGATGCTCTCGGCGGGCGAAGAGGTCATGGTTGTGATGCTATGTGCCGTTCCGTTCACCCATGCGGATTGTCCGGCGGCCCCACCGATGAGTTTCGGGCGGAGCAGCCGTCTGTACAGGCGACCGCGTTCCACGCTCCAGGAGGTACTCATGAACACCGACGGATTCACCACGTGTCTCTGGTTCGACGGCCAGGCCGAGGAGGCGGCGGAGTTCTACGTCTCGGTCTTCAAGAACTCCAGCGTCGGCCGGGTCAGCCGCTACCCCGAGGGCAGCCCCGGTCAGGCCGGATCGGTGATGAGCGTGGAGTTCACGGCCAACGGGCAGAAGTTCGTCGCCCTGAACGGCGGCCCCCAGTTCAAGTTCAACGAGGCGATCTCGTTCCAGCTCCACTGCTCCGACCAGCAGGAGATCGACCACTACTGGAGCCGGCTCACCGAGAACGGCGGCGAGGGCGGGCCCTGTGGCTGGCTCAAGGACCGCTACGGCGTCTCCTGGCAGGTCGTCTACGACCGGCTGACCGACATGATCTGCGTACCGGACAAGGAGAAGGCGGAGCGGGTCACCCGCGCCATGATGAGCATGGGCAAACTGGACGCCGCCGCGCTGGACAGGGCGTACGCGGGGGAGTAGCGCCGCCGGTGCCCCGCGCCCGGCGCGCGCGCCGGGCGCGGGATGACTAGCGTTCTGTCCAGGGGCGGACGACGCGATCAGCCGAGCGGAGAGGGCCACGACCATGGCCGTGCAACCTGAGGGAACGCCATGCTGGGCCGACGCGATGTTCGGCGACCTCGAGGGCGCCAAGAACTTCTACGGCGAGGTCCTCGGCTGGAGCTTCGGCGAGTCGTCGCCCGAGTACGGCAACTACACCCAGGCCTACGCCGACGACCAGGCGGTGGCCGCCGTGGTGCCGCCCATGCCCGGCCAGGAGGGCCAGTCGCAGTGGTGCCTGTACTTCGCCTCGCCGGACGCCGCCGCCACCGCGGAGCGGATCCGGGACAACGGCGGAGAGGTGCTGATGGAGCCGATGCAGGTCGGCGAGTTCGGCACCATGTGCCTGGCCCGCGAGCCCAGCGGCGCCGTGTTCGGCGTGTGGCAGGCGGGCAGCCACGAGGGCTTCGACGCCACGGCGGTGCCCGGCGCCTACTGCTGGGCGGAGGTCTTCACCCGCGACCCCGAACGCACGGACGCCTTCCTGACCGCCGTCTTCCCGTACCGGGCGAAGCGGATCGCGGACGACGCGATCGACTTCCGCATGTTCGACATCGGTGAGGAAACCGTCCTCGGCCGGATGCTGATGACCGACGACTTCCCGCCCGAGGTGCCGTCGTACGTCAACGTCTACTGGACCGTCGACGACTGCGACGCGGCCGTGGCCCGGGCGACCAAGCTCGGTGCCGTCCTGCACTTCGGGCCCATGACCAGCCCCTTCGGCCGGTTCGCGGCGCTCAGCGACCCGCAGGGCGCCAACTTCTCGGTGATCGATGTCAAGACCGCCGAGGGCGAGATGCCGCAGATCGCGGAGGACTGACCCGCGGCCGGGCGGGACCGGATCCGGCGACCGCCGCGGCCGTGGCATGATCGGCCGTATGCGTGAACGTGTGGTGGCCGCGTGCGACGGGGCTTCGAAGGGAAACCCGGGACCGGCCGGATGGGCGTGGGTGGTCTCCGACGACGAGCGGACCGCGGCCCGCTGGGAGTCCGGCCCGCTCGGCCGGGCCACCAACAACGTCGCCGAGCTGACCGCTCTGGAGCGGCTGCTCGCCTCCGTCGACCCGGACGTGCCGCTGGAGGTCCGGATGGACTCCCAGTACGCGATGAAGGCCGTCACCACCTGGCTGCCCGGCTGGAAGCGCAACGGCTGGAAGACCTCGGCCGGCAAGCCGGTCGCCAACCAGGACCTCGTGGTGCGCATCGACGCGCTGCTCGACGGCCGGTCGGTGGAGTTCCGCTACGTCCCCGCCCACCAGGTGGACGGCGACCCGCTGAACGACTTCGCCGACCGCGCCGCCAGCCAGGCCGCCACCGTCCAGGAGGCGGCCGGCAGCGCGCTCGGCTCGCCGGAGCCCCCGCCCTCGCCCGACACCCCGGCGGCCGGTGCGGCACGGAAGAAGGCGCCCCGCCGCACCGGCGGCGGTGCGGCGGCCCGCTCCTCCTCCCGCACCATCAAGGCGAAGTTCCCCGGGCGCTGCCTGTGCGGCCGCTCCTACGCGGCCGGCGAGTCCATCGCCAAGAACGCGCAGGGCTGGGGCCACCCGGAGTGCCGCACCGCGGACGCCTGACCGGCGGGCCCGTGGGCCGCGCCGGGCGTCAGCGGTCGAACGTGTAGAACCGCGTGTGGTCCAGCAGGTCCGCCGGACGCACGTCGTTCCAGGGCTTCATCGTCTCGTTCAGATCGACGACGTCCGGCGTCCCGCCCGCCGGCACGTATCCCGAGTCCGGGTGCCGGTGCTGCCACTGGGCCCACAGCTTGTCGATGTAGGCGTGGTGCAGCCAGAACACCGGGTCGTTGGGGGAGACGCCGGTGGCCATCTGGCCGCCGACCCACACATGCACCCGGTTGTGCAGGTTCACCCCGCGCCAGCCCTCCAGGTGGTTGCGGAAGCCGTCCGAGGCGCTGTTGTACGGCGCCATGTCGTACGCCTGCATCGCCAGCACCGATTCGACCTCCCGGGGCGTCGGCAGCTCGCGCACACCGGTGCCGAGCGAGCGGCGCAGGAAGGAACGGCCGTCCACCCGGACGCTGACCGGCCAGTCGCCGGTGGCCGCGGCGAACGGACCGTCCATCACCCGGCCGTCCGAGGCGCGCCCGGTGCCGCCCAGGAAGTCCGGCGCCCACAGCGAGGCGCGCACCGTGCGGTCGGTGCTCCAGTCCCAGTAGGGCAGCGCCACCGTGGGGTCGACCGACTGCAGCGCCCGTTCGAAGTCCAGCAGGAATCTGCGGTGCCAGGGCAGGAAGGACGGGGACCGGTGGCCGGTCCGTTCACCCGTGTCGGTGTCGGACATGATGAAGCCGTTGTGCGTGCGGACGAACTCGTCGTAGCGTCCGCTGCGCTTGAGTTCGAGGACGGCGCCGGTGAACCGGCGCTTCTCGTCGGCGGTCAGGTCGGCCTGGTTCTTGCGTACGGTCATCTGCGTGGTGCTCCGGAAGTTCCTTGCGGGGGCGGTCAGTTGGCGGGGAACGGCAGCAGCGGAGCGCCCTGCAGCTCGTCCACCGCGGCACGGGCGGCGGCGCGCGGGGTGGGCACCGGGTCGTAGTGGCTGACCACGCTGATCCAGGTTCCGTCGGCGTTGCGCATCAGGTGCAGCTCCACGCCGTCTATGAACACGGAGTAACCGCCGCCGTGTTCGTGGTGGTGGCCGCCGCCGTCCGACGGACGGCCCTGTATCCGGCGTCCCTTGTAGACCTCGTCGAAGGAGTCCGGTGCGCCGTGGTGGTGTTCGGCGGCCGGCGCGGCGGGCGCGAGGAGTGTGACGGCCGAGGCCGTGGCGGCGAGAGCGGCCGCCGTGGTGAGCGCGCGGCGCCGGGTGAGTGCGGGCATGCGGGTCCTCCTGCGGGGAGCGAGTGGTGACTCCGCATGCCTACCGGGTACTCCGGGAGGGGGAGAAATCATCCGGAAGTGGTTGGCCGTGATCAGGACAATTGGATACATGTCGTGCAAGGTTGAACCAAGATGATCTTGCTGTGGCGGTGGCCCGCGCCGTCCCGGAACGGGGAATTCCTTGCCGGTGCGGACGGGATCGCGGTGATCCTTCCCGTCGGCGGCCCCTTCGAGTGGCGCGGGTCACCGCGCCAGGCTGACGCGATCCGCAAACCCGCCCCCACGCCGGACTCCCTGCTACCCTGCGGTGTCGTTCGAGCACGTTGAGTAATCGTCAGGGGTGTGCGTGTGAAGGTCGTCTGTGTCGGAGGCGGGCCCGCGGGCCTGTACCTCGCCATCCTGCTCAAGCGGCAGCACCCGTCCCACGACGTCACCGTCCATGAACGCGACCCCGAGGGCTCGACCTACGGCTGGGGCGTCACGTACTGGCGCGGACTGCTCGACCGGCTGCACGCCCACGACCCCGAGTCCGCGCGGGCGATCGAGGAGAGCTCGGTGCGCTGGAACCAGGGCGTCGCGCACATCCGCGGCCAGGTGGCCCGGCAGCCCGGCGACGAGGGGCACGGCATCGGGCGCCACCGCCTGCTCGAGATCCTCGCCGGGCGCGCCCGCTCCCTCGGCGTACGGCTGGAGTTCGCCAGTGAGATCGCGGCCACCGCCCTGCCGCAGGCCGACCTGGTCGTGGCGGCCGACGGCGTCCACAGCGCGCTGCGCGCCCGGCACGCCGGCCACTTCGGCACCCGGCTCGAAGAGGGCCGCAACCGCTATGCCTGGCTCGGCACCACCAAGGTCTTCGACGCCTTCACCTTCGCCTTCGTGGAGACCGCGCACGGCTGGATCTGGGCCTACGGCTACAAGTACGGCGACGACCACAGCACCTGCGTCGTGGAGTGCGCCCCGGACACCCTCGCCGGTCTCGGCCTGGACCGGGCGGACCGCGGCGAGGGACTCGCGCTGCTGGAGAAGCTCTTCGCCGGCGTGCTCGACGGGCACCCCCTCATCGACCGCTCACCGGCGGGCGGCGGCGCGCCGTGGCCGGCCTTCCGCACCCTGACCAACCGCACCTGGCACCACGGCAACCTCGTGCTGCTCGGCGACGCCGCCCACACCACCCACTACTCCATCGGCGCGGGCACCACCCTCGCCCTGGAGGACGCCATGTGCCTCGCCGGCTCCCTGCGCCGGCACGCCTCCCTGCCGGAGGCCCTGACCGCCTACGAACTGCAGCGCAGGTCCGAACTGCTCTCCGCGCAGAGCGCCGCCCGCTACAGCGCCCAGTGGTACGAGAACCTGCCGCGCTACGCCGAACTGCCCCCGCACCGGATGTTCGCCCTGCTCGGCCAGCGCCACTCCCCGCTGCTGCCCCACGTCCCGCCGCAGCTCTACTACGGCATCGACAAGGCGGCCGGCCAACTGGAGGTACTGCGCAGGCTCAAGCGCTGGCTGGGCCCCCGTGCCGCCCGCGCCCTGCACGCCCGGTCGGCGGCCGGCCGGCGCTGAGCGGAAAGACATTGGTGAATGGCCATTCACCCGATAGGGTGAATTGTTATTCACCAACGTTCTCACGTCGCCCGCAGGAGCGCCGATGGACCAGCCGGCACCGACGTCCCAGCCCGGCACCGACGTCACGCCGCCCCGCCTGCGGGACCGGCTCACCATTCCCGTGCTGGCCTCGGGCGGCATCCTCATGGCCGTCATGCAGACGGTCGTCGTCCCCCTGCTGCCGGACCTGCCGCGGCTCACCGGGGCGTCGGCGGCCACCGTCTCCTGGACGGTCACCGCGACGCTGCTCTCCGGAGCGGTGCTCACCCCCGTGCTCGGCCGGGCCGGCGACATGTACGGCAAGCGGCGGGTGCTCATCGGCGCGCTCGCCCTGATGACCGCCGGCTCCGTGATGTGCGCCCTGTCCTCCGACATCCGCGTGCTCATCGCGGCCCGCGCCCTCCAGGGCGCCGCCGCCTCGGTCGTCCCGCTGTCCATCAGCATCCTGCGTGACGAACTGCCGCCGGAGCGCCGCGGCTCGGCGGTGGCGCTGATGAGCTCCACCGTCGGCATCGGCGCCGCCCTCGGCCTGCCACTGGCCTCGCTGGTGGTGCAGTACGCCGACTGGCACACCATGTTCTGGCTCACCAGCCTCCTCGGCGCGCTCGGTGTGACGGCGACCTGGTGGGCGGTCAGGGAGTCGCCGGTGCGCGAGCCCGGCCGCTTCGACGTCCTGGGCGCGGTCGGTCTGGCCGCCGCCCTCGTGAGCCTGCTGCTCGGCGTGTCGCAGGGCGGCCAGTGGGGCTGGGGCAGCCCACGCGTCCTCGCGCTGTTCCTCGCCGCCGCCGTGATCCTCGCCCTGTGGTGGTGGCACCAGCTGCGCACCGAGCGGCCCCTGGTGGACCTGCGCCTGGTCACCCGCCCCCGGGTGGGCCTGTCCCATGTGGCGGCCATGCTGACCGGATTCGCCTTCTACGCCAACTCGCTGGTGACCGCCCAGCTCGTGCAGGCGCCTAAGGCCACCGGGTACGGCCTCGGCCTGTCGATCGTCGCCACCGGTCTGTGCCTGCTGCCCGGCGGCGTCACCATGCTGCTCTTCTCGCCGCTGTCCGCCCGTATCTCCGCCTCCCGCGGCCCGCGCGTCACCCTCGCCCTCGGCGCCGCCGTCATCGCCTGCGGCTACGCGCTGCGCATCGCCGACAGCCGCGACCTGTGGATGATCATCCTCGGCGCCACGGTGGTGGCGACCGGCACCACCCTCGCCTACTCCGCGCTGCCGACCCTCATCCTGCGCGCCGTGCCGGCCGCCCAGACGGCCTCCGCCAACGGCGTCAACGTCCTGATGCGCACCATCGGCCAGGCCACCTCCAGCGCCGCCGTCACCGCCGTCCTCGTCCACCACACCAGCCTCGTCGGCGGTCTCCCGGTGCCCACCCTGCACGGCTACCTGCTGGCGTTCACGATGGCCGGCGCCATCGCCCTGGTCGCCTGCGCCGCGGCCCTGTCCATACCCGGCGACGGGCCCTCGGGCGGCACCCGGCGCGCCCGCGGTGCCGCCCGGGGCGCCCGCGACGAGGCGATGGAGGGAGCATGAGTGCCGTGAGCACCCCATCCGGCCGCCGCGCAGCCGCACCGGCGCCCCGCGGAACCACCCCCGCGCCCCCCCACGACACCGCCCCCGCACGGCGCGACGCCGAGGCCACCAGGACGGCCATCCTCAAGGCCGCCCGGTATCTCCTGGCCCGGCACGCCCACGCCGACATCACCCTCAGGGCGGTCGCCGAACGGGCCGGGGTCAGCCCGCCGCTGATCCTGAAGTACTTCGGCAACAAGGACGCCCTCTTCGCCCGCGTGATGTCCTTCGACACCGACGCCGACGACCTGCTCGACGCGCCGGTGGAGGCGCTGGGCCGGCACATGGTCCGGCACGTCCTGGCCAGCCAGCGCGACCGTGGCGCCGACCCCCTGGTGCGGATCGCCTTCGCCCCCCTGCACGGTGACCACGGCGAGGTCCTGCGCGCCAACTTCCGCGCCCAGGTGACCGAACGCCTCGCCGCCCGGCTCACCGGCCCCGACCGGGGACTGCGTGCCGAGCTCGCCGTCGCGGGCCTGCTCGGCCTGGGCGTGATGTACGGCGTCGCCCGCGGTCCGCATCTGCGCGGGACCGACCTCGACGTCATCGCCGACCGTTACGGCCCTCTCGTCCAGGCACAGTTGACGCCCCGGGCCTGACCCCCCGCGGTCCCGGTGTCCGGCGCCGTGCCTCCCCGGAACCACCCGGTCCGGCGGTCCGGGAGGCCGGATGACAGACTGGGCGGTATGGACGAACGCGTGATGGACAGGTCGGGACAGTGGGCGTCGGTCGTCGGGCTCGGCACCTGGCAGCTCGGCGCGGACTGGGGCGAGGTCGACGACAAGGAGGCCCTGTCCGTCCTGGAGGCGGCGGCCGAGTCCGGCGTCACCTTCCTCGACACGGCCGACGTGTACGGCGACGGGCGCAGCGAGGAGACCATCGCCACCTTCCTGCGCAGCCGGCCCGACCTGCACGTGCTCGTGGCCACCAAGATGGGCCGCCGGGCCGAGCAGCTGCCGGAGAACTACGTCCTGGACAACTTCCGTGCCTGGAACGACCGGTCCCGCCGCAACCTCGGCGTCGACCGCATCGACCTGGTGCAGCTCCACTGCCCGCCGACCCCCGTGTACTCCTCCGGCGAGGTGTTCGACGCCCTCGACACCCTGGTGGCCGAGGAGCGCGTCGCGGCGTACGGCGTGAGCGTGGAGACCTGCGCCGAGGCGCTGACCGCGATCGCCCGGCCGAACGTGGCGAGCGTGCAGATCATCCTCAACCCGTTCCGCATGAAGCCTCTCCTCGAGGTGCTCCCGGCGGCCCGCGAGGCGGGCGTCGGCATCATCGCGCGCGTGCCGCTCGCCTCCGGCCTGCTGTCCGGCAAGTACACCAAGGACACGGTCTTCGCCGCCGATGACCACCGCACCTACAACCGGCACGGCGAGGCCTTCGACCAGGGCGAGACCTTCTCCGGCGTCGAGTACGCCACCGGCGTCGAGGCGGCCGCCGAGTTCGCCGCGCTCGTTCCCGAGGGCTTCACCCCGGCCCAGCTCGCCCTGCGCTGGATCATCGAGCAGCCCGGCGTGACCACGGTCATCCCCGGCGCCCGCAACCCGGAGCAGGCCCGCGCCAACGCGGCCGCGGCCAAGCTGCCCGCGCTGTCCGCCGAGACGCACGCGGCGATCCGCGAGCTGTACGAAAGCCGTGTCCGGGAGCAGGTCGAACACCGCTGGTAGCCACCGCGAAACCGTCCGTTTGAACGAACCTTCACCCGGTTAAACGGATCGCATGACGCAGGAGGGGCGGCGCACGGGCCGCGACGAGACCGAAGAAGAGCGGGCCGACCGGATGTGGGGTGAACTCATCCAGGAGGTCCGCGTCGCCCAGACGGGCGTGCAGATCCTGTTCGGTTTCCTGCTGACGGTCGTCTTCCAGCCGAAGTACGCGACGCTGGCCCGGACCGATCAGCTCATCTACATCGTGACCGTCGTCCTGGGCGCCTGCGCGACCGGCGCCCTCATCGGCCCGGTGTCCCTGCACCGCCTGGTCTCCGGGCGGCGGGTCAAGCCGCAGGCGGTGCGCATCGCCTCCCGGCTGACCTTCGTCGGGCTCGTCCTGCTGCTCGCCACGATGACCTCCTCGCTGCTGCTGATCCTGCGGGTCGCCACGCACGACGGCTACGTCCCCTATCTGGTCACCGCCGTGGTCGTCTGGTACCTGGTGTGCTGGTACGGGCTGCCCCTGTGGGCGCGCCGCCGGCACACCGGCCGCAGCGACGACTGACCGGTCAACCGGCGGTCCGCGCCGCCAGGGCCGCCAGCTGGCGGTCGTGCGCCCGGCTGAGCAGCAGCAGCGACATGACCGCCCCGATCAGCGCGCAGAACATGTCCCACTGGGTGTCCCAGACATCGCCCTGGGTGGCGAGGAACGCGTCCGCGCCGTGCCCGCCGATCTCGGCGGCCGTCCACTCCAGCAGCTCGAAGCAGGCGCTGAAGGCGAGACAGGCGCACACGGTCAGCGGGGCGAGCCAGCGGCTGCCGCGCAGCGGAGAGGTGCGTACGAGCAGTTCGCGCACCAGGACGGCCGGGACGAAGCCCTGCATCAGGTGCCCGAAACGGTCGTAGGGGTTGCGGGAGAGGCCGAAGACGTCCCGCACCCAGTCGCCCAGCGGCACCTGCGCGTACGTGTAGTGGCCGCCGACGGCGAGCACCAGCGCGTGCGCCGTGAGCAGCCCGTACAGCAGCCCGGTCAGCGGGAAGCGCCGCCGGGCCAGCACCACCAGGGGCAGCCCGGCCAGCGCCCAGAACGTCTCCAGGAACCAGGTGGTGCGGTCGCGCACGTCCCACGCCGACACGGCGAGGCCCACGGCCACCACGCCCGCGAACAGGGCGGGCGGCACACGGCGCGGGGCGGGAAGCGGGGCGGGGCGCACTGCGGTCATGGCGGGGCTCCTTGCCGGAGGAGTCGTGGACGACGAAGGAGCCCCATCGTGCGGCCGGCGCGCCGGCGCGGACATGAGTACGGCTACTCAGGGGCGCCCCGCCCATGACTCAGCCGGCGGCCGTCCGCCCGCTCGGCCACCCGGCCCGGCCGCCGCTCAGCCCGTGGAGAGGATCTCCGCCAGCAGCTCGTCCACCTGGACCTCCTCCTGCCCGGGCGGGACCACTTCCCGGGTCTCGTGCAGGAACGCGGCGACCGCCGGTGCCCAGGCGTACACCACCGCGTGGTGGCGGCCGCCGTCGGGCCGGTAGTCGCCGAGGAACTCCATGCGCAGCTCCCGCCACCGCCCGGCGGAGACCGGGCGCAGCCGGACGTCGCCGACGCCGACCGGGCCGGTCAGCCCGTCGGAGAGCATCTCCCGGTCCAGCCGCCACCGGGCCAGCACCCGGCCGTCGTGGCCGAACGCGGCGGTGACGGCGAACGGGTCCTCGGCGTCATAGCTCAGATGGGCGAGCACCGGACACCGGGCGGTGCCCTCCGCCTGGAGCTGCACCACCAGGGTCTTGTGCACGAAGCGGTTCACCAAGGTCCTCCGGAAGCAATCGGCGTAGGGACCTCTAGTACCCCGTACAGGCCTGAAATGCTCACCCTTACGGCTCAATCCGTACCGCCTCCGTTCTCGCCCTCCCGCTTTCGCCCTCCCGAGTCAGCCGAACTCCTCGCGCAGGGCGGGCAGCAGGGTCTTCGCCGACCAGTCCAGGAACTCCGGCTGCGAGTCGCCACCGATCTGCACCAGGGCGACCTCCCCGAACCCGGCCTCGGCGTACGGCCGTACGGCCTCGACGAACGCGTCCGGGTCGTCACCGCAGGGGATGGCGGAGGAGACGTCGTCGGTGGTCACGAACTGGGTCGCGGCCTCGAAGGCGTCGGGGTGCGGCAGCTCGGCGTTCACCTTCCAGCCCAGGCCGAACCAGCGGAACTGGGCGTGCGCCCGCTTCACCGCGGCCTCCCGGTCGGGGTCGTAGCACACCGGCAACTGGCCCACCCGGGGCTTGCCGGTGCCGCCGTGCCGGTCGAAGGCCTCCAGCAGCCCCTTCTTCGGCTCGGTGGCGATGACCAGGTCGGCGAGGTGCCCGGCGAGCTTGCAGGACTGTTCGCCGGAGACGGCGAGGCCGATCGGCGGCGTCTGGTCCGGCAGGTCCCACAGCCGGGCCGACTCCACGTCGTAGTGCGTGCCGTGGTGGGTGACGTGGCCGCCCTCCAGCAGCGCGCGGATGATCTCCACCGCCTCCTCCAGCATCTCGTGGCGCACGTCCACCGGGGGCCAGCCGCCGCCCACCACGTGCTCGTTGAGGTTCTCGCCCGCGCCCAGCCCGAGCCGGAACCTGCCCTCGGACAGCAACTGCATCGTCGCCGCCTTCTGCGCCACCACGGCGGGGTGGTAACGGATCAGCGGACAGGTCACGTAGGTCATCAGCGGGATCCGCGAAGTGGCCTGCGCCGCTGCGCCTAGCACGCTCCACGCGTACGGGGCGTGGCCCTGGGAACGCAGCCACGGGAAGTAGTGGTCCGAGGTCACCGAGAAGTCGAAGCCGGCCTCCTCGGCCCGCACCAGGTGGTCCACCAGGTCCCTGGGGCCGGCCTGCTCGGTCATCATCGTGTATCCGATTTGCACCATACGACGCGAGTCCCCGGGCTGCCGGAGCGAAAACGGCCGGTGCCGCCGGTCAGTCCCCCGGCGCGCGGAAGGTCCGCAGGAAGGTCTTCAGCGCGATGGTGCCGGCGGAGTCGCCCCAGTCCGCGGCCGGTGTGGTGTACCGCAGCGAGAAGCCGCGTCCGCCGCCCAGGAGGAAGCCCCGCCCGAGGGTGTGCGTACGGGCGGCGCCGGAGCCGGCCACCCATTCCAGGTCCGCCGCCCGGTGCGTGCGGTAGGTGAGGGCCCGCACGGTGCCGATCCGGTGATAGCCGGGGAGCCGTGCCAGCGCCGGTTCGACCTCGTCGCGCCAGACGGCGACCGGGTCCGGGCCGACCCGCTCGCTGTAGGTGACGGCGAGCGTGGGGGAGGCGCCGCCGGTGCCGAAGGTGACGCGGTAGGCGTGGTCGGCCGCGCGCGAGGTGGCCAGGCGCTTCCAGCCCGCCGGCAGAGCCACGGAGAAGCCTTCCGGAGCGGTGTAGCGCCGGTAGCCGGCCGGCAGGGCGGGGGAGCTGCTCGGGCCCGGGCTCGCACCGGGGCCGGCGCCGCCGTCGCCGGTGCGGCCGGGCGGCGGGACGGCCGTGGCGGTGGTCCGGGCCGGGGCGGACGCGGTGGTGGTGCCCGGCAGCAGGTGGGTCACGGCCAGCACGGCGGCCGCGACGGTGACGACGGCCAGGGCGGTCCCGGCCACCAGCAGCCGCCTGCCCGGAGCCGGTGCGGCGTGCCGTACGGCCGCGTAGGCGTCGCGCAGCCGGGGCGCGGGCGCGGGACACCGGTCCGCGTCGGAGTCCTCGTCGAGGGCCCGGACCAGGGCGTCCCGGACGACGCCCCGGATGAGCCGCTCACGGGAGTCCTTGCGCAGCAGGCCCTGGACGGCCTGGGTGAGGGGGCCGGTGCGCAGCGGAGTGCGCAGCGGCAGCCGGTCCACGGCCCGCAGGGTGGCGTCGGGCCGGCCGCGGTCGCGGAAGGGCGGACGCCCCTCGACCGTCGTGTAGAGGATCGCGCCCAGCGCCCACAGGTCGGCGGCCGGTCCGACGCGCTCGTCGCGGGCCTGTTCCGGCGAGGCGTACGACGGCGCCGTGAGCCGCGGGGCCAGTGTCGTGCCCGCCAGCCCGAACCCGGCCACCAGGACCGGTCCGCCGTCCCGGACGAAGACCTGGCCGGGGCTCAGCTCGCCGTGGGTGATGCCCTCGTCGTGCGCCGCCTGGAGGACGTCGAGGATGTCCAGGCCGAGCCGTGCCGCCCGGACCGGGTGGAACGGGCCCTCCCGGTCGAGGAGTTCGCCGAGCGGCGTGCCCTCGATCCGGTCCGTGACCGTCCACAGGGTGCCCGCCTCCACGACGGCGTCGACCACCGGGGCGACCCGCCCGGGGCACAGCAGCCGCATGATCTCGGAGGTCCGCATCACCCGGGCCGTGGCGCGCCGTACGGTGTCCGCGTCGGCGGTGTCCGGCAGCTCGGTCCGCGCCATCAGCCGGGGCCGGCCGGACGTCACGTCCTCGGCGTGCCACCACAGCCGGTTCGTCTCGCGGGCGGAGACCTCCAGCAGCCGGTACCGGCCGGCGATCAGCCCGTGTGCGGAGACGTGCGCCTTGACCATGGTCATCCCTCGCTGAGACCCCTGACTCGACTTGCCCAGAGGTACGCGGGGTGCGCCGGGGTGCGTTCAAAGGAACCGCGACTCCGGCCCCGTTCCTGCCTTTTATTCAACGCGTCGACAGGGGCGGGCGGTTTACGAAGGCGGCGCGCGGCCGGGCATCGACCTGTGGGTTACCGACGGTAGACGCCCGGCTGTACAGCGCGTTCGCCGGCCGCGGCGGGGGGGTCCGCCCCGAGCCGGCGACGAGTTCAGAGCAGTCCGAAGCGGTCCGCCCAGCCGAAGAGCTCCCCGGGCGCCGCGTTGCCCCCGCACACCACGAGCCCGAGCCGGGCTCCGTCGCCGACGCGGTCCAGCACCAGCCGCGCCGCCGGAAGCAGACAGCCGGCGGCCGGTTCGGTCCAGAGCTTGGCCCGGTCGGCGAGGTCCAGGCAGCCCCGCACCGCATCCCGGTCCGGGACCACCAGGACCTCCTCGACCAGCGCCGACACATGGTCGTACGTCAGCCGCGACACGGAGGGCGCGCTCAGCGTGGTGACGAGCGAGGACACCGGCCCCTGCCGGGGACCGCCCGCCCGGAGCGCACCGGACATGGCCTCGGCGCCCTCCGTCTCCACGCCCCACACCCGTACCCCCGGGCAGCGGGCGCGCAGCGCGGCCGCCACACCGGCGATCAGACCGCCGCCGCCCACGCTGACCAGGACGTCCGTCGGCCCGTCGGAGCCGGCGGTGTCCTCGGCCAGCTCCAGTCCCACCGTGCCCTGCCCGGCGATCACGACCGGATCGTCGAACGGGTGGACCAGGGTCAGCCCCTCGTCCCGCAGGTCCATCACCAGCTCGAAGGCGCTGTCCATGCCGTCGGTCAGCCGCACCGACGCCCCGGCAGCCTCAACCAGCCCGATGGACCGCGCGGGTGCGGTGCGCGGCATGACCACGGTCGCCTTCACGTCCAGGGCCGCCGCCATCTCCGCGACCGCGATCCCGTGGTTGCCGCCGCTGACCGCCACCACGCCGGCCGCGCGCTCGGCCCCGCTCAGCGACAGCAGCTTGGCCGTCGCGCCACGCGCCTTGAACGAGCCGGTGCGCTGCAGCAGTTCGAGCTTGGCGGTGACCGGGACGCCGAGCAGGTCCGTGAGTCCGGGGCTCGGCACGGTCGGCGTCCGTACGACGTGGCCGGCGATCCGCCGTGCGGCGGCTTCGATGTCCGGGAGGCCGGTCAGGCTGGTCAAGGTCGTTCACCTTCCCGGCGCGGGCTTGGGAACCGCGCCGTCGGCACCCTGACCCGCGGACACGCGCGAGGTCAACTCTCAGAGGTCGCGGTCCACCAGGTGGTCCAGCAGGCCGAGCAGCTCCCCGGCGGCGCCCGTGGCCGCCGGCAGTCCGCGGACCAGCTCCCGGGCGACGGCCGTGTGCGCGCGGGCCTCGGCCAGCGCCGCCGCCCGGCCGCCCGCCTCCTCGATCAGCGCGGCCGCCTCCCCGGCCCGCCCCGCCGGACCCAGCAGCGCGGGCAGGTGACGGGCGGCGGGGGAGCCGAGGGCGAACAGCACGGGGAAGGTCTTCTTGCCCTCCCGCAGATCGCCGCCCACGGGCTTGCCGGTGACCTCCGGGTCGCCCCAGATGCCCAGTACGTCGTCCACGAGCTGGAAGGCGACGCCCAGGTGCCGTCCGGCCCGGTCCAGCGCGGTGACGGCCTGCTCCCCGGCCCCGCCGAGCGCGGCGCCCAGCGCGGCGGCGCAGCCGAGCAGCGCGCCCGTCTTGTGCTCCGCCATCGCCCGGTACTCCCCAGGTGTCACCCGCTCGGGGCCGGCGCAGGGCCGCGTGGCGAACAACAGGTCGTCGGCCTGCCCGCGCACCAGGTCGGCCAGGGCGGCGGAGAGCAGCCGTACGCCGCCCGGGCCGCCGGGCGCGGCGGCCAGCGTCTCCACGGCCAGCGCGAACAGGGCGTCCCCGGCGAGCACCGCCGGACCCGTGCCGTACGCCTTCCACACCGCGGGGCGGCGCCGCCGGGTCGCGTCGCCGTCCATGATGTCGTCGTGCAGCAGCGAGAAGGCGTGCACCAGCTCCACCGCGACCGCCGCCGGGATCCCGGCCCGTCCGTCGGCACCCGCCGCCTCGGCTCCGAGCACCGCGAGCGCCTGGCGCACCCCCTTGCCGCCGGGCGCGGCGGCGGGCGCGCCGCCCACCTCGCACCAGCCGAAGGAGTACGCGGCCATCTCGGCCACCCAGGGGTGCAGCCGCTCCACCGCCTCCGCCAGGGCCGGGCGCACCAGCGCCCGGCAGCGGTCGAGGGTGCCCACGGCCGAGGGCGGTGCCTGCACCGCCGGAGAGGGGCCGCTCACCGTACGGCCTCCGTGTCCAGGCCGAACTCCCGCTGCGCCCGGGCCACCATCTCCCGCGCGTGCCGCAGCCCGGCGCGCTCCAGCACCCGGGCCAGGTCGGCGAGTTCGGCCGCCGTCCCGGCGCGGTCGCGGCCCAGGCGTGCCAGCGACTTGGCGAGCCCGAGCCGGGACAGCGCCTCGCCGCGGGGCTCGCTCATCGCCCGGAACTCCTCCAGGGCCAGCTCGTACAGCTCCCGTGCCTCGGCGTAACGGCCGGCGCGGTAGAAGACGTTGCCGCGCATCTTGTGGTTGTAGGCGAGCGCGCTGGTGAGGTTCATCGCCCGGCAGGTGGTCTCCGCCCGGGAGAGCAGCTCCAGGGCCCGCTCGGTGTCGCCGTCGCGGACCGAGACGATGTCGGCCAGGCCGCGCAGCGCCCAGGCGTGGCCGCGCCGGTCTTCGGCCCGCTCGGCTATCTCCGCCGCCTCCTCGAACAGCGTGTACGCCCGGTCGTGGTCGCCGGTGTTGCGGTGCATCTGCGCGATGCCCTCCAGCGCCCACACGGTGTGCCGGGCCTCCCCGCGCCTGCGGGCCTCGGCGAGCAGCTGCTCGTGCAGCCGGCCGACCGCCTCGTAGTCGCCCTGGATGCGCCCGGTCTCCGCGAGACCCGCCAGCGAGTAGCCGCGGACCACGACGTCGCCGCCCCGCTCACCGAGTTCGGCGGCGAGCCCCAGCAGCCGCCACGCCAGTGGGAACGCCCCGCGCTGCCGGGCCAGGGTGCCGCCGCTCCACAGCGCCCACGCCATCGCGGCCGTGTCACCCGCGTCCCGGGCGGCGCGGTAGCTCGCCTTCCAGGCCCGGTCGGCGTCCCGCACCCGGCCGAGCCGCCGGTGCGCCTCGGCGACGGCGAGCCCGCAGCGGGCCGCCTCGCCCGGCAGACCGGACCGCTCGGCCTCGCGCAGCCGCTCGGTGCCCTCGGCCAGTACGTCGACCAGCGAGGAGTTCACGGACAGGGTGGTCAGGGCGCCCTGGTACTCCGGGGCGAAAGCCTTGCCGTACATGCATGCCCTTCTATACACGAAGTGTATACACAGTGTGTATAGCACGCCGAAAAGGTGCCCCGGCCCGCAGGCCGGGGCACGGTCTGTCGTGGGTCAAGACGCCGGTACGCGGGGCGGGGTTGCCCGTGCGGCGCAGATCACTTCACGGGGCGTCAGTGCTGCTGCGCCTTCTGCGGCGTCGCCTCGCTGGGCCGCACCACGACGAACCCCTCGCCCTGGAGCATCAGTTGCACCGCCTCGCCCGAACCGCCGCGCAGCATCGAGCCGAGGGACTGCGAGCGGTGCAGCGAGGTCTGCAGGTGCGCGGTCCAGCCGACCACCGCGTCGGTGTCGACGTACACCGGCTGCTGTGCCGAGACGGGTATCACCAGCGGGTTGCCCTCGCAGACCAAACCGAGCCGGCCCTGTCCGCTGAACACGCTGTTGAACAGGCCGCCGCCGGCGATGCCCGAGCCCTTCACGGTCTTGATCTCGTAGGACAGCGAGGCGTCGAAGCACAGCACGTTGCGGCCGTTGACGGTGAACAGGTCGCCCGGCTCGACCTCGACGATGAAACAGTTCTGCGCCTCGTGCGCGAACCAGACCTCGCCCTGGCCGCGCACGGCCATCAGGGGCAGCCCCTCGCCGGTGACGGCGCGCTTGAGCATCCCGCCGACGCCCTGGCCCTTGCGCTCGAACTGCAGGCTGCCCCGGTGGGCGATCATCGCGCCCTGACGGGCGTGCATCTCGCCGTTCACCGCGTACTTGATGCACTTGGCGTTCTCGACGGTCATGCCGGCCTCGACGGCCGGCCGCACCACGTGCTCACTGGAAAAGAGGGAACCCTTCATGCGGTGCATGGTGTCCCGGACGCACTCGTTCCGCCAAGATCACGGCACGTGACCGCCCGGCCACCGGGTTCCCTCGCCGGTCCCGGTCCCGGTTCCTGTCACTGCCTCAGATCCCGCTCCCCGGCGGCCGGGACGCGCAGGGCCTTGCCCGTGCCCTTCCCGGTGCTCCTGCCGCAGAACGCCGACTCCAGCGTGCCGGCCAGTGTGCCGAGCACCCTGGCGTTGTTGGAGGTGTTGACGGCGGCCGTGAGCGCCCGCTCGCCGTCCTTCGAGGCGAACGCGTAGGTGTAGAAGCCCTGGACGGCACCCGTGTGCCCGTACACCGAGACGCCGCAGGACAGGTCGCGCCGGCGCAGCCCGAGTCCGTACGACGTGGTGGCGTCGACCCGGTTGAAGCGCTCCATCTCCGCGAGCCGGGCGGTGGAGAGCAGCTTGCCGCGCAGCAGCGCGGAGTAGAAGGTGTTCAGGTCCCTGGCGCTGGAGATGAGCGCGCCCGCGCTCTGGGCCCAGGACACCGTCTGGTCGGTCGCGTCGACGAGTTTCGCGCCGGCGGTGTCCGGGGTGAGGTAGCCGTGGGCGTGCCGGCCCGGGATCTTGGTGTCCGGGTGCACGTAGAACGTGTCACGCAGCCCGAGCGGGGTGATCAGCCGCTTCTCGTAGGCGTCGCGCACGGACGTGCCGGTGAGCTTCTCGATGAGGAGACCGGCGACGACGTAGTTGGTGTTCGAGTAGGAGTAGGCGGCGCCGGGCGCGTTGGTGCGGGGCTTGTTCAGGGACAGGGCGACCAGGTCGCGGTAGCCGAAGACCTTGTCGCGGACCGCTTCGAAGCCGGACACGCTCTTGGCGAACATGTCGTTGCTGTAGTCGTACAGGCCGCTGCGGTGGCTCAGCACGTGCCGGACCGTGATGCGGTCGTCCGGCAGCAGCTTCGGCAGGTACCGGTTGACCGGGGCGTCCAAGTCCAGCTTGTGCTCGTCGGCCAGTTGCAGCAGGACGACGGCGGAGAAGGACTTGGTGACGCTGCCGATGCGGAACCGGTCCGCGACGCTGATGCCCTGACGGGTGCTCCGGTCGGCGAAGCCCCGGGTCACCAGGTACGAGTCGTCGCCGTCGTCGACGCGCGCCAGCGCGCCCGGGGCGCCCTGGTCCACCGCCGAGCGCAGCACCGCGTCCAGGCCGCCGACATCGGGTGCGGGCAGCGCCGTCGCCGCCGTCCGGGCGTCCGCCTCCGGGGTCGCGGCCCGCGCCGGGACCGTGAGCAGCGACAGGACCGCCGCTCCGAGTACCGCACCCCTGCCGACCCTTGCTGAGACCATCCGGTTCCACTCCCGTCCTGGCGGTTCACGATGCGACATCGGTCACATTCCGGCCTGGAACCTAGGGGATGGCGGCGACGTCTCCACAGTCGACACACAGTTGGTCATCTCGCGATCACCCTGTGGCAGGCATTTGCAAAGGATTGCCATAGAAGAGCGCGAAATGGATCATTCCGCCTTTACGTGGACATGACTGATCCATAAGGGTTGCTTCCGGGGCCCGACCAGCCCCCGTGGCGCTCAACTCCGCCACGTCTCAGGGCGGTTGGGACACCTGCCGCCTTCGAACGAAGGAACCCTGATCAGATTGCGTAGACCGCACATACGCACCGCGGCGATCGCCGTCGCGGTGGCGACCGCTGCCACGGGTCTGGCCGGTACGGCCTTCGCGGGTCCCTCCACCGGTGGGGAGCGCTCCGCCGCGTCCACCACCACGACCGCCACGGCGGTGGTGAAGGCGGCGCAGGCCGCGGCCTTCGCCCACACCGCGGCGACGGGGGTCGCGCAGGGCGACGAACTGCACGCCCAGGACGTGCTCGTCGACCCCGAGGGCGCGCGCCACGTGCGTTTCGTCCGCACCCACGACGGGATGCCGGTGCTCGGCGGCGACCTCGTCGTCCACCTGGACCGGCGGCTGGCCTACACGGGGGTCACCAGCGCGGCCACACACGCCGTCAAGCCCGCCGCCGCCAAGCCCGAGCTGACGGCCGCACAGGCCGCGGCCAAGGCCGCCCGCGCCGCCAAGGGCGAGGCGGGCGACGCCGAGTTGGTGGTGGACGCCCGCGCCGGCTCCGCCGCCCTCGCCTACCAGGTCACGGTGACCGACAACGGCACCTCCAACACCGTCGTCGTCGACGCCGTCACCGGCAAGGTGCGCAGCAACACCCCCGTCGCCGACGAGTTCCTGTCGCCGAAGCTGCTCGCCGCGCTGCGCAGGAGCGGCCAGACGGCCGACCCGGCCACCGGCGCCGGCTCCGCCACCGGTTCCGGCCTGCTCGGCTCGGGCGTCTCCGGCGTCACGCACTACCCGGCGACCGCCAAGGGCACCGGCAAGACCCTCTTCGTGGGCAGCGTCGGTCTGACCACCACGGCCACCTCGCGCGGCCACTACCAGCTCAAGGACCCGAACCGGTACGGCACCGAGACCCGGGACGCCAAGGGCAGCGAGACCGAGTCCTTCGGCGCGGGCTCGAAGTTCACCAACACCACCAACGTGTGGGGCAACGGCAAGACCTCCAGCCGGGCCAGCGCCGCCGCCGACGCGCAGTACGGCATCACCAAGACGCTGGACTTCTACAAGAAGACCTTCAACCGCAAGGGCATAGCCAACAACTCCAAGGCCGCCCGCGGAATGGTCCACTGGGGAAACAAGGTCGCCAACGCCTTCTGGGACCCGACCTGCAACTGCATGCTCTACGGCGACGGTGACGGCCAGGTCTTCAAGAAGCCGCTCGTCGTCCTCGACGTCACCGGTCACGAGCTGACCCACGGCGTGGTGGAGGCGACCGCCGACCTGCAGCCCACCTTCGTCGACAGCAGCGGCAACCAGTACGGCGAGCCCGGTTCGCTGAACGAGTCGCTCGCCGACATCTTCGGCTCCAACGTCGAGTTCTACGCCAACAACACGAAGGACACGCCGGACTACCTGGTCGGCGAGAAGCTGGGCCTGGACCAGAAGTTCCTGCGCCGCCTCGACCACCCCTCGCTCGACAAGCTCGAGGGCACCATCGACTACTGGTCGGCGGACACGTACTACACCGAGGTGCACGCCGGTTCCGGCGTCTCCTCGCACGCCTACTACCTCCTCGCGGAGGGCAGCGGCACGAAGACGATCGGCGGCGTCAAGTACAACTCGCCGACCTACCACAACGCCTCCACGGTGAAGGGCATCGGCCGCACCAAGGCCACGGCCATCTTCTACCGGGCGCTGACCCGCTACATGGTCTCCACCACCGACTTCCACGGCGCGCGCGTCGCGACGCTGAAGGCGGCCAAGGACCTCTACGGCTCGACCAGCACCGAGTACAAGACGGTGGACAAGGCGTGGGCCGCGGTCAACGTGACCGCCGCCAACACCCCGGCCGCCCGCCACTGACGGACGTCCGCACCCCGCACCACCGGATGCCCCGCCCCGCGCGGGGCATCCGCACGTCCGGGCGCCCCCGCCGGCCGAGGTGGCGGACCGGCGGCAGCGGCGGGACCATGACGTCCGTGGCACACGCAGACACGCCCAGGACGCTCCGCCCGGAGCACGGTGGGTCCGCCGGGGCCGAGGAGCCCGCGCGGTGACCGGCCGGGCCGCCCGCGTCCGCCGCCTGGCCGCCGCTCTGCTGCTCACCCTCGCCTGCCAGTGGGCGCCCGTACGGGCCGCGGCCGGGCCGCCCGCACCCACCGGCGGGGCCGGGCAGGTCGTCACCTGGGCGGCGAGCGCCGACCGCCTCGGCGACGGCGCCGCCGGCCGCGGCTACCGGCTGATCGTGCACACCAGCGTGGCCGGCAGCGACCTGCGCGTCCGCCTGTCCAACGCCTTCGGCGACCGCCCCCTGACCCTGGACAGCGTCCGCGCCGGCCTGCGGCTCAGGGGCGCGGCGCTCGTCCCCGGCAGCGACCGGCCGCTCACCTTCCGCGGCTCCGGAACGGTCACGCTGCCCGCCGGCACGGTCGCGTGGAGCGACCCGCTGCCCGGGAACGTCCCGGCGGGGTCCGATCTCGCCGTCAGCCTGCACACCCCCGACGCGGCAGGCCCGGCCACCGGCCACGCGCTGGCGATGCAGACGTCGTACGTCGGCCAGGGCGACCATACCGCCGAGACGAGCGGGGCGAACTGGGCGCTGCCGACCGGCTCCTGGTGGTACCTGGACGCCGTCTCCGTACGGCCCGAGGACCCCGCCACCGGAGCCGTGGTGGTGCTCGGCGACTCCCTCACCGACGGCTGGCAGTCCACCCCGGGGCTCGACCGGCGCTGGCCCGACTACCTCGCCCGGCGCCTGCGCTCGGCCCCGACGGCCGTCAAGGGCGTGGCCAACGAGGGCATGTCCGGAAACAAGGTGCTCACGGACGACGCCGGGACCGGCGCCCTGCACCGGCTGGAGCGGGACGTCCTGACCCAGCCCGGGGCACGCACCGTCCTGCTGTTCGAGGGGGTGAACGACCTCAAGGCCCACACCGGGGTCACCGCCGCCGACCTGATCGCCGGCTATCGGAAGATCGTCCGGCGCGCCCACGCGGCCGGGCTGTGCGTGGTCGGCGCGACCATCGGTCCGTTCGAGGGCTGGTCCGAGTGGGACCCGGCCGCCGAGGCCGTACGCCAGGAGGTCAACCGGTTCATCCGCGCCGGCGGCGAGTTCGACGCGGTCGCCGACTTCGACCGCGTCCTGCGCAGCCCCCACGTGCACCGGCGCCTGCTCACCGCCTTCGACAACGGCGACCATCTGCACCTCGACGACGCGGGCATGCGGGCCCTGGCCGGCGCCGTCGACCCGCGCACCCTCGACTGCGCGCGCTGACCCCGGCCCGGCCGCCCCGCCGTACGGGGCTCAGCGCAGCGTCTCGGCCCAGTCGGCCGGCACCCGCCCCGCCGGGCCCGGCACCGGCTGGTCGTCCGGGTGCGCGGCGGGCGGCGCCAGTTCGGGACCGTCGGTGTACAGCTCGCCCGTCCCGAAGTTCCAGAACCAGCCCTCGCCCGGCTCGAAGCTGCGGATCACCGGGTGCCCGGTCGCCTCGTAGTGGGCGGTGGCGTGCTTGGCTGGGGAGTCGTCGCAGCAGCCGATGTGACCGCAGGCCGCGCACCGGCGCAGATGGAACCACCATCCGCCGGCCGCGTCGCACTCCACACAGCCCGCGCCGCTCGGCGGGACGCTCGGGTCGATGGCGCTCTCGCCGCTCATGCTGCCTCCTCTGGGTTCGTCAGGGCGGACCGCTCCTCCGGTGTCCCGGCGGTCAGCGGCAGCAGCACCTGGAAACGGGTGTCGCCGGGCTCCGACTCGACACGCAGGGTGCCGTGGTGCTTGTTCACCACGATCCGCCAGGAGATGTCCAGGCCGAGCCCGGTGCCCTGGCCGACCGGCTTGGTGGTGAAGAACGGGTCGAAGATCCGGCTCCTGATCTCCGGCGGCACCCCGGGCCCGGTGTCCCGGAACTCCACCAGCACCTGCTCGCCCTCCAGCGCGGTCCGCACGGTCAGCGTGCCCTGCCCGCCGGCGCCGTTCATGGCGGACACCGCGTTGTCGATGAGGTTGGTCCACACCTGGTTCAGCTCCGCCGGATAGCCGGGGACCTCCGGCAGCGCGGGTTCGTACTCCTTGACGACCTCGATGCGCGGACCGATCTTTCCGGACAGCATCAGCAGGGTGCTGTCGAGGAGTTCGTGCACACCGACGACCCGGTAGGGCGCCCGGTCCAGCTGCGAGTACTGCTTCGCGGCGTCCACGAGGTGCGAGATCCGGGTGGTCGAGTCCTCGATCTCGTCCATCAACAGCTCGGTCTCGACGGTGTAGTTGAGCCAGCCGACCGCCCCGGGCAGGATCTCCGCGTCCACGGCCGCCGCGACCTGCTCCAGCCAGTCCACGTCGAGCCCCGCCTGGACGAAGGCCGGCGCGAGCTGCCAGCCGTGGCCGATGCCGTGGTCCTCAAACCAATCGGTGAGCGCGTCCTCGCGGTCCGAGGCCTCCAGCGGGCTGAGCGACGGCGCCTTGGCGACGCGCTCGGCGGTGCGCTCCTGGATCTCGATCAGGCTCGCCAGCGCGTCCCGGGAGAACGGGCCCTCGGCGATCACCGCGAGCTTGTGCCGCATCTTCGCGACCCGCTCCCGCAGCGTGGAGGTGGCCCGGACGGCGGCCGCCGCGGGATTGTTCAGCTCGTGCGTCAGCCCGGCCGACAGCGAGCCGAGCGCCAGCAGTCGTTCCCGCTGCCCGATGGCCGCCTGGGTGCTCTTCGAGCCGAAGAACAGCCCCTCCAGCAGATGCGTGGCCATCGGGAACCACTCGCTCATGACCTCGGCGAAGGTGTCCGCCGGCAGGACGAAGAACCGCGTCGGCTCCGTCACCCGCATCGAGTTGTTGTACACCTGCCGCACCCGGTCACCCAGGTACGCCTGCATCGCTCCGGCGTACACCCCGCGCTGCGAGGTGCGGGACACCTCCACGTCGTCGCCGCCCACCCGCCGCGAGAGCACGACCGTGCCCTCGATCATCACGTAGAAGCAGGTGGCGGGGTCGCCCTCGGTGTACACCGGACCGGGTTCGAACAGCTCCACCCGGCCCTCGCAGCACAGCCGGCCGAGCTGCTCGGGTGTCAGCTTCTCGAACAGGAACAGGGAGCCGATCTCCCGCGGGCTGCACGGCACCGGCTGCCCGCTCACGACTGCTCCAGATACCGGTGGACGAGCATGACGGCCATGGCTCCCTCTCCGACGGCGGACGCGACCCGCTTGGCGGACTCGGCGCGGGCGTCGCCCGCCACGAACACGCCGGGGACGCTGGTCTCCAGGTGGTACGGCGGCCGGTCCAGCTCCCAGCCGGCCGGCGGCCGCCCGTCGGCGGTCAGGTCGGGCCCGGCCAGGATGAACCCGCGCTCGTCGCGCAGCACCGTTTCGTCCAGCCAGTCGGTCAGCGGGGCGGCGCCGATGAACACGAACATCCACTGGGCGTCGACGCGTTCGGTCTCCCCGCTGGGCATGTGACGCAGCGTCAGCTGCTCCAGCCGGCCGGAGCCGTGCGCGGCGTCCACGACCGTGTGGCCGCGTACCGAGATGTTCGGCGCCTCGCCGATCTGCTGGATCAGGTAGTGCGACATCGACGCCGACAGATCGGGCCCGCGCACCAGCAGCGTCACCGACTTGGCGAACCGGGACAGGTACATCGCCGCCTGGCCCGCCGAGTTGGCGCCGCCGACGATGTACACGTCGTGCCCCTGGCAGGAGGGCGCCTCGGTCAGCGCCGAGCCGTAGAACACCCCGCAGCCGGTGAGGTCGGTGCAGCCCTCGGCCCCCAGTTGCCGGTACTGCACGCCCGTCGCCAGGATGACGCTGTGCGCCGCGATCGCCGAGCCGTCCGCGAACCGCACCACGCGGGCCGCGCCGTTGACCTCCAGCCCCGTCACCTCGCGCGTGGTCAGGATCTCGGCGCCGAACTTGGCCGCCTGCCGCCGCGCCCGGTCGGTGAGCTGCCCGCCGGAGACCCCGTCGGGGAAGCCCAGGTAGTTCTCGATCCGGGAGCTCTGCCCGGCCTGCCCGCCGGTCGCGGACCTCTCCACGAGCACGGTCCGCAGGCCCTCCGAGGCCCCGTACACGGCGGCGCCGAGGCCGGCCGGGCCGCCGCCGATCACCACCAGGTCGTAGAAGTCGGCCGTCGGTGTCGTCGCCAGGCCCACCCGCGCGGCCAGTTCGGGCGCCTCGGGCTCGACCAGGGCCGTCCCGTCGGGGGTGATCACCAGCGGCAGCCGCTGTCCGTCCTGCCCGGCCGCGGTGAGCAGCCGCCGCCCCTCGGGCTCCTCCACCGAGTACCAGCGGTACGGCACCTGGTTGCGGGCCAGGAACTCCCGTACGTCCGAGGACCGGGCCGACCAGCGGTGCCCGACCACCTTGGTGCTGGGCACCGGCTTGTAGGCGCTGGTCCGCCACGCCTGGAGCAGGTCGTCCAGCACCGGGTAGAGCTTCTCCTCCGGCGGGTCCCACGGCTTGAGCAGATAGTGGTCCAGGTCGACGACGTTGATCGCGTCGATCGCCGCGTTGGTGTCCGCGTACGCGGTCAGCAGCACCCGGCGGGCGCCCGGATACACGTCCAGGGCCTGTTCCAGGAAGTCGATGCCGTTCATCTGCGGCATCCGGTAGTCGGCGAGGATCACCGCCACCAGGTCCCCGCGCAGCTTCAGCTCGCGCAGCGCCTCCAGCGCCGACTCGCCGGACTCCGCGCGCACGATCCGGTACGACTCGCCGTAGCGCCGCCTGAGGTCACGGGCGACGGCGCGGGAGACCCCCGGGTCGTCGTCCACGGTCAGGATGACGGTCCGCGCCGTGTCGGCGGCCTGTGTCATGCCTCTCCCACCCCGAGCGGTCGGATTCACGGACGGCGCCACGTGGGTCACCGCACGATTCCCGCCCATCGTATGTTCGATCGCCCGGCTTCGCTCCGGTATACGGCGAGGACGGCCCGGGCCCGCGGACAGCTCCTTGATCTGCTCCTTCGCGGGTAGGGAAAGGGCATGATCGGCACGGACCGATCGGCACGTGGGGGAGACTGGCCCCGCGGACGCGGACGACGAGGAGGCCCGAGGCATGACACGCCCGATCACGGCAGGGGTGGACGGTACGGAGGAGAGCCTGGCCGCGCTGGACTGGGCGGCCAGGGAGGCCGTGCGCCGGGGGCTGCCGCTGCGCGTGGTCCACGCCTGGCGCTACGCCGAGGCGCTCGCCACGGCCGACCGGGACACCCAGCACGGCTGGGTGTCGGAAGGGGTGCGGGAGGCCGTTCGCACCGTCGCCGGCCGGCACCCGGAGCTCGCCGTGGACGTGGACGTGCTCGAGGGCGGCGTCGCGGAGGCGCTGACCGACGCGGCCGCCGGGTCCGAGCTGCTGGTGCTGGGCTCCCGCGGGCACGGCCCGGTGATGGGTTTCCTGCTGGGCTCGGTGGGCCGGCAGGTGATCGCCGAGACGGCCCGGCCCGTGGTCCTGGTGCGGGCCGGTGACCGGGCGGCGGCGGAGGCCGCCGGGCGGGACGTCGTGGTCGGCCAGCACGGCGGCCCGGAGGACAGCGCGGCCGCGCTGCGGTTCGCGTTCGAGACGGCTGCCGTGCGCGGTGCCACCGTCCGTGCGGTGCGCGCCTGGACGCTGCCGCCGGTCTTCGCCTACAGCCCGGGCTCGCTGAAGCTCCTGGACGAGGCGGGCGGCCTGGAGCCGTACGAGAAGCAGGCCCTGGCCGACGCGCTCGTCCCGTGGCGGGAGCGGTTCCCGCAGGTGCCCGTCGCCGAGCACGTCGAGATGGGCAGCGCGGGGCAGGTGCTGCTGTCGGTGGCCGGGCGGGCCCAGCTCATGGTCGTCGGACGGCGGTCCCGCCGTACGGCCGTGGGCGCCCGGATCGGCTCGGTCGCGCACGGCGTGCTCCACCACGCCGAGTGCCCGGTGGCCGTGGTCCCGCACGAGTGACCTATTCCGGCGTCGTCGGCTCCAGGGTGGTGCGCGCCTTCGGCAGGACGTTGTCGATGTAGTCGGCGACGGCGGTGTCCAGGCCGATGTCGTGCTGGGCCCGTTCCGACAGGTACCAGCGGTGCTCCAGCAGCTCGTGGTAGATCTCGGCCGGGTCCATGGAACCGCGCAGCCCGAACGGCACGGCGCGCACGGTGGGCCGGAACACGTCCCGCACCCAGCGGTGGGCGAGCACCTCGGGGCGGGCGGCGAGGGGGTCACCGGGCGCGTAGTCGTCCTGGGTGGCCATCCAGCTCTCCAGGTCGTTGAGCAGCCGCCGCGCCTGGTTCTCCTCGGCGTCGAGGCCGGTCAGCCGCAGCAACTGCCGCTGGTGGTGGCCGGCGTCGACGACCTTGGGCACGAAGGTGACCGTGTCGCCGCCCGAGGAGTGCTCGATCTGCATCTCGGCCACGTCGAAGCCGAGGTCGTTGAGGCGGCGTATCCGGCGTTCTATGTAGTGGTACTTGCCCGCCGGGTACACCGAGGTGCGGGTCAGCTCCTGCCACAGGCCGGTGTAACGGGTGCAGATCTCGTGCCCGAACTCGACGGGGTCGACGGAGGGGTGCAGCGCTCCGGACGCCTCCAGGTCCAGCAGCTCGCCGCTGATGTTCACCCGGGCCAGGTCGAGGTCGTAGTCCCGCTGACCCGGGCTCAGCGTGGGGTGCAGGTCGCCGGTCTCGGCGTCCACCAGGTACGCGGCGTAGGCGCCCGCGTCCCGTCGGAAGAGGGTGTTGGACAGCGAGCAGTCGCCCCAGGCGAACCCGCTCAGATGCAGCCGGACCAGCAGCACCGCGAGGGCGTCCATCAGCCGGTGCATGGTCGCCGGGCGCATGGTGGTCTCGAACATCGAGCGGTACGGCATCGAGCCGCGCAGATGCCGGGTGATCAGCACCGGCTCCAGCGGGGCGCCGGCGCCGTCGGTGCGGCCGGTGACCACGGCGAGCGGGTCGACTGCCGGGATGCCCAGCCGGTCGAGGTCCCGCAGCAGCTCGTACTCGCGCAGCGCGGGCCGTTCGGCCAGCTCCTTGACGGCGATCACCTCGCCGCCGGCGCGCGCGTAGCGCACGACGTGCCGGGAGATGCCCCGGGGGAGCGGTACGAGGATCTCCTCGGGCCACTTCTCCAGCGGTACGCCCCACGGCAGTTCGAGCAGGACCGCCGGGTGCTCCGGGTTCGTGGCGCTGATCTGCAATGCCATGGGACGAACCCTAAGGCCCCGCCCCCGTCGGCGGGACTCCCGTTCCCGGGCCCGCTCGGCGGCGGCGCGCAGCGGGCCGCCGGACGCGTCACCGCACCCCGTGCGGGCGGAACTGGACGCTGATCCGCGGGCCCGCCGCGTGGGCGGTCTTGGGCACGCAGTGCTCCCAGGTCCGCTGGCAGGAGCCGCCCATCACGATGAGGTCGCCGTGCCCGAGCGGCCGCCGGACGGCCGGACCGCCGCCTCCCACCGGACGCAGCAGCAGATCGCGCGGCGCGCCGACGGACAGGATCGCGACCATCGTGTCCTGGCGGGCGCCGCGCCCGATCCGGTCGCCGTGCCAGGCGACGCTGTCCCGCCCGTCCCGGTAGAAGCACAGCCCGGCGGTGGTGAACGGCTCGCCCAGCTCCTCGGCGTAGCGGGCGGACAGGGCGTCCCGCGCCTCGGTGAGGACGGGGCGCGGCAGCGGATCGTTCGCCGCGTAGAAGGCGAGCAGCCGTGGGACGGCCACCACGTTGTCGTACATCTTGCGGCGCTCCGCCCGCCAGGGGACCTCGGCCGCCAGCTCTTCGAACAGGGCGTCCGCGCCGCTCAGCCAGCCCGGCAGCACGTCGATCCAGGCGCCGGAGCCCAGCTCGGTCCGGCGCAGCCCGTCGAGGGAGCCGAGCCGCAGCTCGTCGGTCTGGTCGAAGAGGGAGCCCTGGAGGTGCGTGGCCATGCGACCACCCTACTCCTTAATCGAAAATATGTTCCCCTGAAGTGGGTCGCGCACCGGTCCCGGGCCGTGCTGTGCTGTCGGGGCCCTTTCGATACATCGACGTATCGGATACATTCCCGTATCGAAAGGGAGGTCCGCCATGACGGCCGAGGACGACCCGGCCCGGCGCGTCACCAGGCGGCGGGCCCGGACCCGGGCGAACCTGCTCGACGCCGCCTTCGCGGTGTTCGCCGCCAAGGGGTTCGGCCGGGTCTCCATCGAGGAGGTCTGCGAGGCCGCCGGCTACAGCCGGGGCGCCTTCTACTCCAACTTCGCCACCCTGGACGAGCTGTTCTTCGCCCTCTACCGGGAGCGGGCCGACCTCATCGCCGGCCAGGTGGCCGACGCGCTCGCGCAGGACGGGCCCGATCTGGACGTCCCGGCCTCCGTGGACCGGGTGACCGAGGTCCTGCTGCTCGACGTGGACTGGCTGCTCGTCAAGACCGACTTCCTGGTGCACGCGGCCCGTGACCCGGCCGTCGCCCAGGCCCTCCTCGACCACCGTGCCCGGCTGCGCGAGGCCGTCGCCGACCGCCTCGGCCGGGCCCGGGGCCACACCGAACTGCCCGCCGTACTCGGCGACGCCGACGGCGCCGCTCGCGCGGTGGTCGCGGCCTACGACGGCGTCACCACCCAGCTGCTGCTGGACCGGGACGTCGACGCCGCCCGCGGCTGGCTGAAGCAACTGCTCACCGCCCTGCTGACCGACGGCAGCGGCACCCCCGAATGAGTCGCGGACGGAAGGACACGGAGCCCATGGCCGCCATGGACGCGGACGTCATCGTCGTCGGAGCGGGCCTCGCCGGCCTGGTCGCGGCGCACGAACTCAACCGCCGGGGCCGCACGGTCGCCCTGGTCGACCAGGAGAACGCCGCCAACCTCGGCGGCCAGGCGTTCTGGTCCTTCGGCGGGCTCTTCCTCGTCGACTCGCCCGAGCAGCGCCGGCTCGGCATCAAGGACTCCCTCGACCTCGCCTGGAACGACTGGCAGGGCAGCGCGCGGTTCGACCGGCTCGCCGACGAGGACTCCTGGGCGGCGCGCTGGGCTCGCGCCTACGTCGAGTGGGCGGCCGGTGAGAAGCGCTCCTGGCTGCGCGGGCACGGCATCGAGCTGCTGCCCACCGTCGGCTGGGCCGAGCGCGGCGACCTCAGGGCCGACGGCCACGGAAACTCCGTGCCCCGCTTCCACATCGCCTGGGGCACCGGCACCGGCGTGGTCGAACCCTTCGTCGAGTACGCCCGGCAGGCCGCCCGGGACGGACTGCTCACCTTCCACCACCGCCACCGGGTCGACGGGCTGGTCATCGAGGACGGCACGGCGCGCGGGGTGCGCGGCACCGTCCTCGCCGCGGACGACTCACCGCGCGGCGCCCCCTCCAGCCGCGAGCGCGCCGGCGACTTCGAACTCACCGCCCAGGCCGTGATCGTCACCAGCGGCGGCATCGGAGCCGACCACGACATCGTCCGCCGCTACTGGCCCGAGCGGCTCGGCACACCCCCCGCCGAGATGGTCACCGGTGTCCCCGCCTACGTCGACGGCCGGATGCTCGACATCAGCGCCGAGGCGGGCGTGCGCCTGGTCAACCGGGACCGCATGTGGCACTACACCGAGGGCCTGCAGAACTGGGACCCCGTCTGGCCCGGCCACGGCATCCGCATCCTGCCGGGCCCGTCCTCCATCTGGCTCGACGCCCTCGGCCGCCGGCTGCCCGACCCGTGCCTGCCCGGCTACGACACCCTCGGCACGCTCGAGTACCTGCGTACCACCGAGGACATCGCCGGCCACGACCACTCCTGGTTCGTCCTCACCCGGAAGATCATCGAGAAGGAGTTCGCGCTCTCCGGCTCCGAGCAGAACCCGGACATCACCGCCAAGGACCGCAAGGCCGTGCTGCGCGACCGGCTGCTGGGCAAGGGCGCCCCGGCCCCGGTGCGGGCCTTCCTCGACAAGGGCGCGGACTTCGTCACCGCGGGCACCCTGGAGCGGCTGGTCGAGAAGATGAACGCCCTCACCGCCGAGCCGCTGCTGGACGCGGCCGAGGTGCGCCGGCAGATCGAGGCCCGCGACCTGCAGATGGCCAACCCCTACAGCAAGGACTCCCAGGTCCAGGGCATCCGCAACGCCCGCCGCTACATCGGTGACCGCCTCGGCCGGGTCGCCTCCCCGCACCGTATCCTCGACCCGGAGGCGGGCCCGCTGATCGGGGTCCGGCTGCGGGTGCTGACCCGCAAGACGCTCGGCGGCATCCAGACCGACCTCGACTCCCGGGCCCTCGGCGCCGACGGCACCCCCGTCGAAGGGCTGTACGCGGCGGGCGAGGTGGCGGGCTTCGGCGGCGGCGGTGTCCACGGCTACAACGCCCTGGAAGGCACCTTCCTCGGCGGCTGCCTCTTCTCGGGCCGCGCGGCGGGACGGGCGGCGGCGAAGCAGACGGGCTGACGGCGAGCGGGGCCCGGACCGCGGGGCCGTGTTCAGCCGCGCAGCAGCCCCACCAGCACGGAGACGTGGCTCTGCTCCGGCGCCTTCGACGCCGTGAGCAGCGTCACCGGCCCCTCGCGTACCGACTTCCGCAGCCCGTACAGGAGTTCGGCGGCCTCGGGAGCGGCGAGTTCGGCCTCGTAGCGGCCGCGGAACTCCTCGAAGGAGCCCTCCCCGCCGTGGAACCACTTGCGCAGCTCGTTCGAGGGAGTGAGCCCCTTCAGCCACTCGTCCACCTGGGCCTCGTCCTTGGACACCCCGCGCGGCCACAGCCGGTCCACCAGGACCCGCAGCCCGTCGTCCGCCTCGGGCGGTTCGTAGATCCGGCGCACGCGCACGCTCACGGTCGGGGCCCCTCTCGGGTCGCGGACGGTGCTGCGAGCGTACCGCCGTGCGGGCGGCCCACCGGGCGGCGACGCGGCGTGACTTGACCGGAAAGAGGGCGAAACCGGATCGGGTCCGCGCCTACTCTTCTGGCGAAACGATCTTTCACCCCCCAGGAGGAGCGCCCGTGACGCCACAGCGCAGACAGGTTTCCGGCCGACGTACCGCAGTTCTCCGCCGCGAGGCGGTCCTCGCCACCGTCCCCGTCGCCGTGGCGGCGCTGCTCGGGGCCGCCGGTCCCGCGGCGGCCGGCACGACCGGCGCCGCCGGCGCGGGCGACCCCTACTTCCCGCTCAGCGGCAACGGCGGCTACCACGTCGGCCACTACGACCTGACGCTCCGTTACGACACCGCCTCCCGGCACCTGGACGGCACGGCCGTCCTCACCGCGCGCGCCACGCAGCGGCTGACCCGCTTCGACCTGGACCTCTCGGGCCTGAAGGTCACCGGCGTCACCGTCGGCGGCCACCGCGCGGCCTTCCGCCGCGACGGCCAGGAACTCGTCGTCACCCCGCCGCACACCCTGCGCGCGGGCCGGAAGTTCCGGGTCACCGTCTCCTACCACGGCACCCCCGGCCCGGTCACCGACCCGGACGGCTCGGCGGACGGCTGGATCCCCACCGACGACGGGGCGTTCGTCGCCGGGGAGCCGCAGGGCGCGATGACCTGGTTCCCGGCGAACAACCACCCCAGGGACAAGTCGTCGTACGACTTCACGATCACGGTCCCCGAGGGCCGCACCGCCGTCGCCAACGGCGTCCTGCGCGGCACGCGCACCGCGCACGGCCGCACCACCTTCCGCTGGCACCAGGCGGAGCCCATGGCCGCCTACCTGGCCACCGCCACCGTAGGGAAGTTCCAGGTCGAGCGGTACACGACCCGCGACGGCGTCCAGGTGTACAACGCCGTCGACCCGCGCGAGGCGCACGCGGCGGAGCCCGTGCTGAAGAAGCTGCCCTCCGTGCTGGAGTGGGAGAGCAAGCTGTTCGGACCGTATCCGTTCCGGGCCGCCGGATCGGTCGTCGACCACGCGCCCGACGTCGGCTACGCCCTGGAGACCCAGAGCCGGCCCCTCTACGACTCGGCGCCCGACGTGAGCACCCTGGTCCACGAGAACGCCCACCAGTGGTTCGGCGACTCGGTCTCGCTGACCGCCTGGAAGGACATCTGGCTCAACGAGGGCTTCGCGACCTACGCCGAGTGGCTCTACGCGGAACAACACGGCGGCGACAGCGCGCAGAAGGCGTTCGACGACCTCTACGCCCGTCCCGCGAGCAACCGCCTGTGGTCCTTCCCGCCCGGAGATCCGGGCAGCGGGGAGAACATCTTCGACACTCCGGTCTACGCCCGTGGCGCGATGACGCTGCACGAGCTGCGCCGGGCCGTCGGCGACCGGGACTTCTTCCGTATCCTGCGCGCCTGGGCGGCCGGGCACCGGACCGGACACGGCACGACCGCCCAGTTCACCGGACTCGCCGAGCGGGTCTCCGGCAAGAAGCTGGACGGTCTGTTCCACACGTGGCTGTACGAGACGGGCAAGCCGAGCCGGTCCTGACAGCGGTTCGCACCGCCGGGGCCGGCCCGCCCCGGCGGTGCGAGTGCGCGCACCGGCTTCGATTCGCCGGTGCGCGGGTCGCCCGGCGTCCGGTTCAGCCGGAGCGCTGCCGGGAGCGCACGCGGCGCCTGAGTGCGCGGCGTTCCGTCTCGGTCGTACCGCCCCAGATCCCGATGGTCTGACCCGTGTCCAGGGCCCAGTCCAGACACTGTTCCCGTACCGGGCAGCCCCCGCACACCGCCTTCGCCTGCTGTGCCTGCACCTGCGAAGGCCCGGTGGTGCCGATGGGGAAGAAGAGGTCGGGGTCCTCGTTACGGCACGCGGCATTTTCGCGCCAGTTGTCCATCGAAGTCTCCTCCGGTCTGAGTCGTCCGTCGTCCGTGCCAGTCGAATGCGTGCTTCCATTTCGGGTGACCGGTCGGGACGGCATGAAACAGGGAGACGACGAATCGGCCGGCGCGGGCCGCCTCCCGGTCACTGCTCGCGGATGCCCCACGGGGAGCCGTACGCGGTCAGCAGGTCGAGGAACGGGCCGGCCGGGAAGGCCTCCGGGCCGAGGACGCCCGTACCCGACCACGCACCGGTGGCGAGGAGTTCGAGGGCGACGACCGGATTGACGGCCGTCTGCCACACCACCGCCTGACACCCGTACTCCGCCATGGACCACTGGTTGTCGACCACGTGGTACAGGTACACCTCGCGCGGCGCCCCGTCCTTCGTGCCGCGCACCCAGGTGCCCGCGCAGGTCTTGCCGCGCATCCGCTCGCCCAGCGTCGCCGGGTCCGGCAGGCACGCGGCGACCACGTCCCGCGGCGAGACCGCGACCGGCCCGTCGGGGCCCGGTACGGTCACCGGGTCGGTGCGGTCAAGTCCCAGGCGGTGCAGGGTCTTCAGGGTCTCGACGAACTCGCGGCCCAGCCCGTACTTGAAGGTGACGCGGTCCGCGCCGACCCAGCGCGGCATCAGCAGCACCTCCTCGTGCTCCACGTTCACGCACTCCACCGGCCCGATCCCCGCGGGGAAGTCGAACACCTCGGGCTCGCTGAACGGGGCGGTGGTGAACCAGCCCCGCCCGGTCTCGTACACGACCGGCGGGTTCAGGCACTCCTCGATGGTGGTCCAGATGCTGAACGAGGGCGCGAAGTCGTAGCCGTCCACGGTGAGATCGGCGCCGTCGCGGACGCCGATCTCCTCGACGGTGTCGAAGAGTTCGTCGGCGGCGTAGCGGGCGAACACGTCCGACAGGCCGGGCTCCACCCCCATGCCGACCAGGGCGAGCGCACCCGCCTTCTCCCACTCGCCGGCCAGCGCGAACTGCTCGTCGCCCAGCTTGACCCCGCACTCCTCGTACGGCCGCTCGGGGTGCGGCCGGGACAGGGACATCGCCATGTCGACATAGGTCGCGCCGGCCGCGCGCGCCGCCCGGAACAGAGGCATGACGAACCGCGGGTCGGTGGCGTTGAGCAGCACGTCGCAGCCGTGCCGGGCGAGCAGCGCGGCGACCCCGGCCTCGTCGGCCGCGTCCACCTGTTCGGCGCGGAACCGGGCACCGGCCTCACCGAGGGCCGCGACCGCCGCTTCGGCCCGCGCGGGGTCGTAGTCGGCGACCACCATCAGGTCGAGGAACGGACGCCGGGCCGCGATCCGGGTGATGGCGGTACCGACCCCGCCGGCTCCCACGAGCAGTACACGCATGACGGAAACTCCCTGCCTGACACGAACGGAAACAGTCATGAACGGAACGGAACGGAACATCGGGGCAGGCGCGCCTTGCCCGGAATCCAACGCCGGACGGTGGCGTAAGGTCAATGGTGTTGGCATAAGCCGCGCGGCGGCAGAAGGGAGCCGCTGTGCCCAAGCCCGTCGTGCCCGAGGAGAGGCGCCGTAGGCGCCGTCCGACCCGGAGTGGCACCGTGCTGTCCGAGAAACTGATCGTCGCGACCGCGCTCAGGCTGCTGCGTGAGCACGGCAGCACCGGGCTCACCGCCCGCCGCCTCGGTCTCGCCCTGGACTGCGATCCCAGCACGCTGTACCGGTACTTCCGGGGCATGGACGAGCTGACCCTGGCCATCGGCGACGCCCTCATCGGCGAGGCGCTGGCCGGCTGGGAGCCGACCGGGCGGTGGCGGGCGGACCTGCGGACGATCGGGCTGCGCATCCACGGCGTGTACGTCGCGCACCCGCAGGCGGCACTGCTCACCGCCAACCGGGTCACCGGCCGCGCGCATGAGCTGGCCGCCGACGAGGCCGTGCTGGACGTCCTGCGCTCGGCCGGGTTCTCCCTGCCGGAGACGGTCCGCGTGTACCACGCCTTCATCGACCAGACCCTGGCCTTCGCCGCCCTGGACTCCGCGTCACTGGCCCTGCCCAGCGCCTCCCAGCGCGCCGACGAGGACAAGTGGCACTCCACCTACGCCCGCCTGCCCCACGACACCCACCCCCGCATCGCCGAGGCGGCCCCGCTGCTGGCCCGGCGCATGGTCACCAGCGCCTATCCGACGGCCCTGGAGATGCTGCTGGACAGCGCGGCCGGACGGCTCGGCGCCCAGCGGCCCTGAGGGCCCGGGCCGCGCCCGCCGCCCGCCCGGATCACCGGCGCAGCGCCCCGGCCGCCGTCCGCGTCACCGCCTCGGCCAGTGCCGCCAGGGCGGGGGAGTCGAGCTTCCACTGCTGCCAGTACAGGGTGACGTCCACATGCCGGTCCGGCGCCAGCAGGACGAGGCGGCCCGCGGCCAGCAGCGGACGGGCCTGGGCCTCCGGGACCATGCCCCAGCCCAGTCCCGCGGCGACCGCGTCGGCGAAGCCCTCGGAGGCGGGCACGTGGTGCCGCAGCGAGCTCGCGGCCCCCCGGCCCAGTTGTCTGACGAAGCCGTCCTGGAAGTCGTCCTTGCGGTCGAAGGCCACCACGGGCGCGTCGGGCAGCAGATCCGGCAGGGGCCCGTCCAGATACCGCTCGGCGAACTCGGGCGCGGCGGCCGGCAGATAGCGCATCCGGCCCAGCGCACGGACCGAGCAGCCCGGCACCGGGTCGGGCGAGGAGGTCACCGCCGCCATCACCAGCCCCTCGCGCAGCAGCGCGGCCGTGTGGGCCTCGTCCTCCCGGTGCAGTTCGAAACAGAGCCCGGGCACCTGGGTGAGCGCCCCGAGGAACCAGGTCGCCAGCGAGTCCGCGTTCACGGCGACCGACACCCGCGTCGGTTCCCCGGCACCGCTCAGCCCCAGCTCGCCGCGCGCGTCCCGCTCCAGCCGGGCCAGTTGCCGGGCGAACCGCACCAGCACCGCCCCGGACTCCGTGGGCCGCACCGGCTTGGTGCGCTGGAGCAGCACCCGGCCGGTGCGCTGCTCCAGCGCCTTGACCCGCTGGCTGACCGCCGACGGCGTCAGGTGCAGGGCCGCGGCCGCCGCGTCGAACGTGCCCTCGTCCACCACGGCGAGCAGCGTCCGCACCTGCTCCAGGGGAAGCTCGGTCATCACGAGAGCTAATGCTACGTAAAAATCTTCAGCTGTACGCGTGGTGCTCGTCTGGCTAGCGTCGAGGGCATGAACCACACCCTGACCGCCGCGGCCGCCGGATTCGGCACCGGGCTCTCCCTGATCGTCGCCATAGGCGCCCAGAACGCCTTCGTCCTGCGGCAGGGGGTGCGCCGGAACGCAGTGCTCGCGGTGGTCGGGATCTGCGCCCTGTCCGACGCGCTGCTCATCGCGCTGGGCGTCGGCGGCGTCGGTGCGGTCGTGGTGGCCTGGCCGGGCGCGGTGCGCGCCGTCGGGATCGTGGGCGGCGCGTTCCTGCTCTGCTACGGCGCCCTCGCCGCCCGCCGTGTCCTCAGGCCCGGCGACGGACTGCGGGCGGAGGGCGAGGCGGCGGGCTCCCGGCGGCGGGCGGTGCTCACCTGCCTGGCGATGACCTGGCTCAACCCGCACGTCTACTTGGACACCGTGTTCCTGCTCGGCTCCCTCGCCGCCGACCGCGGCCCGCTGCGCTGGACCTTCGGTCTCGGCGCGGCCCTCGCCAGCCTCTGCTGGTTCGCGGCCCTCGGTTTCGGCGCCCGGCTGCTCGGCCGGCTCCTCGCCCGGCCCACGGCCTGGCGGGTGCTGGACGGCCTGGTCGCGGTCACCATGCTGGCGCTCGGCGCCGCCCTGGTCCTCGACGCCTGACTGTTCCCGCCACCCGTGAACACTGGCGCGAGAGGTGGTTAGGCAGCCTCAGGAGTTCTGCGATAGTGGGGCCTCGAATCGAAAGATGTATCGAGCAACCTCTGACGAGCGACCAGGAACCCCGTGGACACCAGCGAGAGCAGCGACACCGAACCACAGAGCACCGGCACCGGACCCGACGGGGCCACCGATGCCGGCGCCCCGGCCGCGCCCGCCCCGCCCGGGCGCGGCTGGCGCCGCTGGGCGATGGACACCCGGCCGCTGCGGATCCCGGCCTTCCGGCGCCTGTGGTCGTCGACCGTCGTCACCGCCGTCGGCAGCCAGCTGACCGCCGTCGCCGTGCCCAAGCAGATCTACGACATCACCCACTCCTCGGCCTGGGTCGGCTACGCCAGCCTCGCCGGCCTGGTGCCCATGGTGGTGTTCGCGCTGTGGGGCGGGGCGGTCGCCGACACGGTGGACCGGCGCAAGCTGCTGCTGGTCACCAACACCGGGATCGCCGTGACCTCGGTGCTGTTCTGGGCGCAGGCCGTCACGGGCCTGGACTCCGTCGTCGTGCTCATGCTGCTGCTCGCGCTGCAGCAGGCGTTCTTCGGCCTCAACTCCCCGGCCCGCAACGCCTCCATCGCCCGCCTGGTGCCGGCCGCGGAACTGCCCGCGGCGAACGCGCTCGGCTCGACCGTGATGCAGACCGGCCTGGTCGCGGGACCGTTGCTGGCCGGTGTGCTGATCCCGGTCATCGGGCTGCCCGAGCTGTACCTGATCGACGCGCTGGCCCTGTGCGTCACCGTGTGGGCGGTGTTCCGGCTGCCCGCGCTGCCACCGCTCGGCGAACGGCCCGTCCGGCGGGCCGGAGTGCGCGAGATCGCGGCCGGCTTCCGGTACATCTCCGGGCGCAAGGTGCTGCTGCTGTCCTTCCTCGCCGACATCGTGGCCATGGTTCTCGGCATGCCCCGCGCCTTGTTCCCGCAGCTCGCCGCGGAGACCTACGCCCCCTGGGGCGCGGGCCTGGCGCTCGGCGTGCTGTTCGCCGGGATCCCGGTCGGCGCGGTGCTCGGCGGACTGTTCTCCGGCGTCTTCTCGCGAGCGCGGCGGCACGGCTGGATGGTCATCGGCGCGGTCGTCGGCTGGGGCGTGGCCATCGCCGGGTTCGGGCTGAGCGGCAACCTCTGGGTGGCCTTCGCCTTCCTGGCCGCCGCCGGTCTCGCGGACATGATCTCCATGGTGTTCCGCGGGGCCATCCTGCTGTCCGCCGCCACCGACGACATGCGCGGCCGGATGCAGGGCGTGTTCACCGTGGTGGTCGCGGGCGGCCCGCGCCTGGCCGACGTGCTGCACGGCACCGCCGGCTCGGCGTTCGGCGCCAGGACCGCGGTGGCGGGCGGCGGCGTCCTGGTCGTCGTGGTGATGCTGGCGCTGGCCGCCGCGGTGCCGGCCCTGCGCCGCTACCGGATCTGACGCGAAGGGCCACGGGGCGGCCGCGCGGCGGCCGTCCCGGGCGGCTCACAGCGGTCCGCGCCGGCGGACCGCGTACTGGTCCATCAGCTTGCCCCGGGTGGTCTCCAGCCGGTGGGCCAGGATCTCGGCGACCGTGCGCACCAGTGACAGCCCGAGCAACGGGTCCTCCACGCTCAGCGCGAGCACCGACGGCCCGTCGAACTCGTAGGCCCGTACGTTGCTGAAGGCCACCGCGCCGAAGTCCCACTGGTACGGCGGGAACAGCCAGGACCAGCCGAGCATGTCGCCCGCGCCCAGCGTGGCCACGGTGACCCGCTGCCGGGACGTGACCTGCTGGTCCAGATGGACCGCGCCCGAGCGGATCACCCAGAAGCGGTCGGCGGTGCCGCCCGGCTCGAAGATCCGGGAGTCCTCCGGGAAGGAGACCTCCTTCGCCAGCTCCATCAGCCGCTCACGTTGCGCCTGTGGCAGGGCGGTCAGCAGTTTTATCGCTTTGGTCATGGCGCGGGACTCCTCGCCGGCAGCGGTCGGGGTGTGTTCCCCAACCCATTTCAGCCGCTGCGGCCGTCCCGGGCACCTCGAAGGAGCGGCGTACGACCCGCTCATGTGCTCGCGGGCATGAAAAAGCCCTGGCTGGACGGGGGAGACCAGCCAGGGCCGTACGCGGTGGTGATGGAGGACGGTTCCGGTCGACCCCGTCACCACGTATGTATGAACGATAAACCATCTTGCCGTCATTCGCCCAATCGGGAACGGGTCAGGTGACCTGTTTCACCCCCGCCCGCTCCGCCGGCGCCGCGCCCGGGTCGACGATCTCCTCCAGCACGCGCAGCACCGCCTCGTACGCCCCGGCCCGCACGGACGCCTCCCGCGCCCCCTCCGGATCGGTCGCCGTCAGGCTCCGCGCCTGCTCCCGCCAGGCCCGTTCCTCCTCGGCCGCCCAGTCCTTGCCCCGCCTGATCCGCCGCAGCAGTTCGTCCGCGTCCACGACATCCGTCATACGGTCCGCGTACCCGCCCGGCGCCCGGTGATGACAACGGCACCGACGGTGTTTATGGGCGCCGGGAAGGGTCAGCCGGAACAAGAGACCCGGCGATCCGGGCAGCAGCAAGGGAGGGAAGGCATGCGCGAGACGCAAAGGACCGACTCCCCGGCGGGACTCCGGGAGCCGTGCCGGTCACTGCCGTACCGGCCGGCGGACGCCCGCAGAACCGTCCAGCGGGTGGTGGCAGAGCGCTGCCGGACCCGCGCCGTCCCCTGCGACGACGACGCGCTGGACGACGTCCTGCTGGTCACCTCGGAGCTCACCACCAACGCCATCCTGCACGGCGGGGGCATCACCGGATTCGACGTCGACGTCGACAGCGGCACGGTGAGCGTGTCGGTCAGCGACGGCAGCGACGAGATCCCGGTGGTCGAGGCGCCTGTGGACGAGCGCGGCCGCAACCGGCTCGGGGGCCGCGGCTGGCCCATCGTGTGCCTGCTGGCCCGCGACGTCAGCGTGGCCGGGCTGCCCCGCGGAGGCAAGCGGATCACCGCCGTCGTACCGCTCGACTGGGAACGGTAGGAGAAGTTCCGTTAGCGGCGTTTGCCACGCATGCGCGGGGGCAGACGGAACCTCGTGCTTCGGACCGGAGGCGCGCGCCCGGCGGGATGAGAACGCCGCAGGCCCCCTCCGGAGGTCTGCGCACCCATCTCGCGGCGAACCCTGACAGCACCGTTCGGGCCAGGACCCGGAACCACGGTTCCGTCCCATGCCCGGAAACCACGTTCAGGAGCGATTCCGCATGCTGACCGACGAGTCGACAAGCCCTTCCGGCACCCCCGCCGCCACCTCGACCTCCACGTCCGGGCGGCGGGCCCATGACGACGCCCCCGTCACCGCGGACCTCTTCGCCCGGCTGGCGGAGCTGGAGGAAGGGCCCGAGCGGGACGCCGTGCGCGACGAACTGGTGAACGCCTGGCTGCCCATGGCCCACCGGATAGCGGGCCGGTTCCGCGACCGGGGGGAGTCCGTGGAGGACCTGCGGCAGGTGGCCGCGCTGGGGCTGGTCAAGGCCATCGACCGGTTCGACCCGTCCCGGGGGGCCTTCGAGAGCTACGCCGTGCCGACCATCACCGGCGAGGTCAAGCGGCACTTCCGGGACCGGATGTGGGCCCTGCGGGTGCCCCGCCGCGTCCAGGAACTGCGCAACCGGGTCCGGGTGGCCCGCCGTGAACTCACCCAGATGCCCGGCAGTCCCGAGCCCACCCCCGCCGACATCGCGGTGCACACCGGCCTCACCGAGGAGGAGGTCGCCGCGGGCATGGAGGCGCTGGAGAGCTTCAGCACCCTCTCGCTGGACGCCGAACTCTCCAGCGGCGACGACGGTTACAGCCTCGCCGACACGCTCGGCGCGGCGGACGGCGCGTACGACGTCGTCGTGGACCGCGAGGCCGCCAAGGAGGGACTGCGCCGGCTGCCCGAACGGGAGCGGGCCATTCTCTACATGCGCTTCTTCGAGGACATGACGCAGAGCCGCATCGCCGACCGGCTCGGCATCTCCCAGATGCACGTCTCGCGGCTGATCAGCCGGAGCTGCGCGCGGGTGCGCGACGAGGTGCTGGGGCAGCGCCCGGGCATCCGGAAGTCCCGGTGACCGACCGCCCCGGCCCGGGCCCGCGCCGACGGGCCCGGGCCGGGTGAGCGGTCACTTCACGCGGGGCCGGGGGCTGACACCGAGCGGACGCCCCAGGCCCGACACCGCTTCGTCCAGCCGCTGCAGATGGCGCAGCACCCGGTCGGTCACCCGGCCGTAGCGCGGACTGCGCAGGGTGCCCGGTTCCAGCAGGGACGCGATGCTGGGGCCGGTCTCGATCGTCGCCGCCGACCGCCGGTCCGCCACGTGCGCGGCGATCGCCTCGATGTTCTGCACGATCCGCCGTCCCACCGTGCGCAGCCGCGGATCCGCCGCTATGGACGTGTGCGTGGGCAGCAGCTCGGCGGTGGCCGCCAGGGAACGGGCGTGGTACGCGCAGGTCTCCAGCAGCGCCATCACGTACCGGGCGGTGTCCCGGCGGGAGCGCAGGGGGGTGACCGGGTGGGTCAGCGGCTGGGTGGCGGCCCGCAGATCGGCCAGCGCCTGGTCCAGCTCGCGGGCCTTGTCGACCAGGTCGACCGGCAGCCCGCCGCTGAGCTGGTCGGCGGCGGCGCGGGTGACCTCCGCCAGCTTCTCCAGAACATCGACGAGAAGGTCGTTGGTGCGCCGGTCGGTATGGATCGGCAGGACCACCGCCGCCGCTATCACCCCGCAGGCCGCGCCCAGCGCCGTCTCCTCCACTCGCAGCACCAGCACCGACAGGCTGTAGGTGTTCAGCAGCGTGTACAGCAGCCCCAGCATCGCCGTGACGAAGAACGACATCAGCGTGTACGACAGGGGCGCGGTGTAGAACATCGTGAAGACGAACAGCAGCACCAGCGCGAACGCCGTCCACGTGTGGTTCCCGACCAGTCCGGCGAGCCCGATGCCGGCCACCACGCCGAGCACCGTGCCGAGCAGGCGCCGGTAGCCCTTCACCAGGATCTCGCCGGTGGAGGAGGTGTTGATGAACACGATCCAGCAGGTCAGGACCGCCCAGTACCAGCGCTGGCCGGACAGCAGTTCGCCACCGGCGATGGCGAGCGCGGAACCCACCGCGACCTGAACGGCGGCGCGGGTGGTGGGCCGCCCCAGCCCCACCGGCTCCGGCTTGCCGGCCTCGTCCTCCTCGCTGCCCTCGATGGCCGCGTCCTCGGCGTCCAGCTCCTCACGGGAACGGGCCGTCGCCGGGGAGTCGTCGGACTCGTCCTGCGGCCCGTCCAGGGCGAGCCGCAGTCCGAGCACGGCCCGTCCGGCCTCACCGATGCCCCGGAAGACGTCCTGCACGGCCGGTGAGGCCTTCGGCAGGTTCTCCTCCTCGCGGTAGCCGAGCAGCCGGTTGCGCAGATGCGCCAGCGCCGTCCCCGAGGCCTCACCGGCCGGCCGCAGGACGAGCAGGCGCAGCGCCGCCAGATCCCGCCGCAGCTGTGCCGTGGCTCCGTCGCGCACCGGGAGCTCGCCGCCGGACGGCAGGGGAGCGCCGGGCAGGTGCAGGGTCAGGGTGTCGGTCCGCTCGGCGCTGCGCGCCGTGAGCAGCAGCAGTCCGAGCCGCTCGGCGGCGATCTCGGCGTCCGCGATCCGGCGCTGCAGCAGCCGCGCCGTCGCCTCGTCGCCGGTGCCGTCCGCCAGCCTGCCCTGGATCATCAGTGCCGTCTCGTGCAGCCGCGCGGTCCGGGTGCGCAGCTCCTGGAGCACCTTGTCCACGTCGTCGGGACCGGCGTCCAGCAGCTCGAGCTGGGTGGCGAAGAGCTGGCCCAGCCGGGCGCGGAAGGCACGCCGCAGCCGGTCCAGGGTGCCCGCCGGGGTCTGCGGCAGCAGCGCGAAGCGGGCCAGGGCGGCGCAGCCGAACGCCACGGTGATCACGACGTACAGGGCGGGCAGCGTGGCCGGGGTCGCACGCACGAACAGCGACATGAAGTAGACCTGGAACCCGACCAGGCCCAGCGCCGTGCCGCGGTCGCCGAACCTGCGGCCGTACACCGCGCAGAAGATGAGGACGACGAAGAACAGGTCGCCCACGACGACCCGCTGGCTGAGCAGCGCCCCCAGCGAGACCGAGGCGAGTGCCACCGGCAGGCCCAGCGCGAGGGTGACGGCCTGCTGGGCGCGCTGCTTCTCCCGGATGGCGAAGGTCGCGACCATCGCCGAGATGGCCCCCGCGACCAGTTGCGGCACAGGGACCCTCAGCACACCCAGCACCGCGAGGGTCAGGGCGATGGCGGTCACCGTGCGCAGGCCCGCGGTGAGCCTGAGCAGTCCGGGATCGGACGCGGCCAGCCGGTCCCACATCCGTGCCCACCCCGACCGAACCGCTTCCCTCACGCCGCCGCGCTCTCTCCCGTGCCAGTATTTGATCTACGAAACAGCATGGCACGAGGATCCGGACTACCTGCCCTCGGCCAGCGTGTGCGCCACCAGGGCGTTGGCGTGGCCGTGGCCGAGACCGTGCTCGTCCTTCAGCCAGGCGACCAGCTCCATGTGCCGCGTCAGCGGCGAGGAGCGGATCAGCTCCTGCCACTCGCCGACCGGACGGCCGTACTTCTTCTCGATCGCGGGGAAGTAGCTCGCCGGGCCCTTCACGGTCTTCTCGGTCATGCCGGTGTCCCTCCGTGTGATGCTTCCTGATCACCATGAAAGACCGCCGACCGGCTGGAGAGTGATCGGCGGTCCCCGGTGATCCAGGTCACATCAGGGGCTGCCCGTTGTCTGGCCTTCCACCCGGGCGCGCACCTGCTCCGGAGTCAGACAGGAGTTCGCGCCGTCGAAGTCCTTCAGCCGGGCCGGCCTGTGCGCCTGGAAGCCGGTGCGCACGAAGTCGTCACCGGCGACCGCATTCAGCAGCCAGTTGGTCACGACCCTCGTCTTGGCGACGTTGGTGCGCAGCGCTCCGAGGTGGTAGCCGCGCGCCACCGCCTGGGCCGGGACACCGCGCAGCTCGACGCCCAGCGGCTTGGACACGGCGTCCTTGCCGCCGAGGTCGACGACGAGCCCCAGGTCACGGTGCACATACTGCTCGAGCGGCTGGTTGCGCAGCGCCGCGATGACGTTGTCCGCGACCTTCTTGCCCTGGCGCAGGGCGTGCTGCGCCGTGGGCGGGCAGACCGCGCCGTCGCCCTTGGCGACGTCCGGCACGGCCGCCGAGTCGCCGAGCGCGAACACCCCGTCGTGACCGGGCAGGTTCATCTCGGCGTTCACCGCGAGCCTGCCCCGGACCGTCTCCGCGCCCAGGGTGGCGATGAGCGGACTGGCGACCACACCGGCCGTCCAGATCAGGGTGTGGGTGGGCACCACCCGGCCGTCGGTGAAGGTGACCTCCTCCGCACCGGCCTTGTCGATCGAGACGCCCAGCGAGACGTCGATGCCGCGCCGCTTGAGGATCTCCTGCGCGCTGCGGCCGAGCTTGTCGCCCAGCTCCGGCATGAGCTTCGGCGCGATGTCGATCAGATGCCACTTGATCAGGCCCGGGTCCAGCCGCGGATAGCGCTGCACGGCAGCGTGCGTGAGCCGCTGCAGACAGGCCGCGGTCTCCGTGCCCGCGTAGCCGCCGCCGACCACCACGAACTGCAGCCGCGCGGCCCGCTCGGCCGGGTCGTCGCTGGCGTCCGCGAGGTCGAGCTGCGAGATGACGTGGTCCCGGATGTACGCGGCCTCGGCGAGGGTCTTCATGCCGAAGGCGTGATCGACGAGCCCCGGGATGTCGAAGGTACGGGTCACGCTGCCCGGCGCCAGCACGATGTAGTCGTACCGCTCGTTGACCAGCTTGTCGGTGATGGTGCGCACGACACAGACCTTCGACTTCAGGTCCACGCCGACCGCGCTGCCCGGGATGATCCGGGTGCGGTACTTCTTGCTGCGGCGCAGCGACAGCGCGATCGACTGCGGCGTGAGCACGCCGGAGGCGACCTGGGGGAGCAGTGGGAGGTAGAGCTGATAGGCGAACGGCGTCACCAGCGTGACGTCGGCCTCCTCGGGGGTGAGTTTCCGCTCCAGGCGGCGGACGCACTCGACTCCGGCGAAGCCTGCGCCAACCACCAGGATCCTGGGTCGTGTCACGGTGTCCATCCCTCTCTGCGGCTCCAGGCGGTCCGACTCGACGTCGTTCGCCTGCCCCGGATCGCCGCGACCATCTCGATCCCATCGCGACCCGGGCCGTTCCGCCAGCCGGGTGCGGCAGGCAGACGAACGCGTGGGAGGCACCGGCGTGCCCCCGCGGAGCCGGAGTATCCGAATCCCGCACGACTACACGTGGCCACCGGAATCGGGCCCGCGCAGGCCGTCACCAGGGCAGGAACACGTGGATGTCCTTGCCTTCGTCCTGGACCACGACGCTCACCTGGTCACACAGCGTGTGCACCAGATGCCAGCCGATGCCGCCGCCGCCCGCGTCGGGGTGGAAGGGCCGCGGCTCGGGCCGGGTGGTGCTGGTGTCGTGCATCGTCACGTGCACCCCGTCGAACGTGCGCCGCATGTGCAGCCCGAAGGGCCCGGGGGCGTACTGGATGACATTGGCGGCCAGCTCCGTGACCACCAGCAGGATGTCGTCCCAGTACTCCGGCGCGGTCGGCGGGGCGTTCCGCGCCAGGTCGCACAGGAACCCCTCGGCGGCGAGCCGGGCACCCGTGACATTGCGCAGCTCACCCGGGAAGGAGTACGTACGCTCGTACCTCTCCTCCGAGGGCGGTGTCTCATCCCAACGCGGCTCCGTCGACATCTCGCATTCCCCGGCCCCGTCGGCAGGGGCCGGGCGGGCCCCTGCGACCAGGGCGGTCGTCGTTGCTGATCACTCCCATGCTGCGGGTTCCCACAGCGGGGCCGGATATCCGTCCCGCTCGCGTCGGCCTCGCCCGGAGCGCCCCCGCCCGGAGCCCGGCCCCTCCCCGGCGGACGGCGCGACCCTACCGGAAGACGTTGTCCGGCTCGTCCCAGTCGGCCGGCTCCGGAGCGGACGGCCGCCGTGCCGCCCGGGACCGGGCCTCGTACATCGCGTCGATCTCGGCGGCGTAATGCCGCGCGATGGCGTCGCGACGCAGCTTCAGCGACGGTGTCAGCAGACCGTTGTCCGGGGCGAACGGCTCCGGGAGGACACGGTAGACCCTGATGGACTCGGCGCGGGACACCGCGCTGTTGGCCGAGGCGACGGCCCGTGCGATCTCCTCCATGAGCGCGTTCTCCTCGCGGGCCTCACGGCCCGGCGACTCACCCTGCAGCGCCAGCGCCGCCCGCCAGTGCGCGAGGAACTCCGGGTCCAGGGTGATCAGCGCCCCCACACAGGGCCGGTCGTCGCCCACCACCACCGCCTGGTGCACCAGCGGATGCAGCCGCAGCCGCTCCTCCAGCGGTGCCGGCGCCACGCTCGTGCCGCTGCTGGTGACCAGGACGTCCTTCTTACGGCCGGTGATCGTCAGATAACCCTCGGAGTCCAGCCGCCCGATGTCCCCGGTGGCCAGCCAGCCGCGGTGCAGCGCGCCCCGGGTGCGCGCCTCGTCGCCGACGTATCCCTGGAACACCGACGGGCCGCGCACCAGGATCTCCCCGTCGTCGGCGATCCGGACCTCGGTCCCCGGCAGCGGGCGGCCCACGGTCCCGGACTTCTCCCGGCCGAGCGGCTGCATGGTGATCCCGCCGGAACTCTCCGTCAGACCGTAGCCGTCGTGGATGTGCAGGCCGATGCCCTCGTAGAACAGGGACAGTTCGCGGCTGAGCGAGGAGCCGCCCGAGCTGCCCCGCGCCGCCCGGCCGCCGAGCGCCTCGCGCAGCCTGCGGTACACCGTCCGCTCGTACAGGGCGTGTTGCAGCCGCAGGTCCAGTCCCGGGCCCGGTCCACGGCCGAGCCGCCGGCGCTCCTGGGCCCCGGCGAAGTCCCGCGCGGTCTGCGCGGCCCGCTCGAAAAGGGCGCCGCGGCCCGCCTCGTGGGCCGTCCGCAGGAACGTCTTGTACAGCTTCTCGAACACCGACGGCACCCCGTACAGATACGTCGGCCGGAAGGAGCGCAGCGCCGAGACGAGCGCGGCCCCGGTCATCTCGGGCTCGTGCGCCATCAGCACCCCGCCGCGCAGGCACATCTGCTGGATCATGATCCCGTACACGTGCGAGAAGGGCAGGAAGGCGAGCACGGACGGCTGTTCGCCCGGCGGCGCCGCCGTGTGCCCCCAGCCGGCCAGCAGGGTGTCGCACGGGTAGGCGATGCTCCGGTGGCTCAGCGCGCAGCCCAGCGGCCGGCCCGAGGTGCCCGACGTGTAGGCGATGGCCGCCGTGGAGTCCGGCAGCACGATCCGGCGCAGCGAGTCCACCGTGGTCGGCGGGACCAGCGCGCCCTGCTCGGACAGCCGGGACAGGGCGCCCGCGTCGAGCTGCCAGACGTGCCGCAGGCGCGGCAGACCCGCGCACACGGTGCCCACGGTCATCGCGCCCTGTTCGTCCTCCACCACGATCGCCACGCAGCCGGCGTCCCGCAGGATCCACTCCACCTGGTCGCGCGAGGACGTCGGATGCACCGGGACGACCTCGGCGCCCACGGTCCACAGGGCGTGGGCGAACACCGTCCACTCGTACCGGGTCCGGGCCATCAGGGCCACCCGGTGCCCGGGCGAGATCCCGGCGGCCACCAGGCCCTTGGCCAGGTCGGTCACCTCGTCCCGCAGCTCGACCGCCGTCACCTCCTCCCACCGGCCGGGCGCCGCGTCCGAACGGCGGGCCAGGACCGGCAGGGCCGGGGTCCGTTCCGCTGTCTCGAAGACGCTGTCGGCCAGTCCGCCGGTCAGCGGGCGTACGGCTGCCGGAGCGAGGGCGTCGTCGCGCATGCGCTGCTCCCGGGGTGTACGGAGGGTGACTCCGCCGGTCGGCTCTGTGCCGGCGGTGCTCGAATCTAGCCCAGGGAAACGGTTTCGGGACCCGGATCAGGCAAGTCGTGATCGGGTGATGATCTGGGCGTGTCCGGGGGACTCGGGAGGCATGACTCATGTGAACCCCGATCCGGAGCCCGAGCGGACCACCGGGCTGGAACCCGGAGGCGGAGTCCCGCCAGGCGAGACACCGCCCGCCGAGAGCAGCATGCCCGAGGCCGGGCCCCGGGAGACGCACAATCCGACCAAGGGCTGGGCCAAGGCGCCGCTGACGCTGATCCTCGTCCTCGTCGCCCTGATCGCGGCCTTCTTCCTGGTCTACGCCCTCGTCCTGATCCTCTGAGAACCCGTGGGCCGGCGCGGCCGGCCCGGCAGCGGGCGTCGTCAGTCCTGTGTGCGGCGCACACACTCGGTGACGACGTCCCGCAGGCTGTCGCCGCGCTCCATCAGAAGCCGCTGCTCCGCCGCGCCGTTGCCCCGGCGCAGCAGCGCCTCGACGGCCTCCTCGGCGCGGGCCGCGTCCCCGCTCTCCCCGAGGGCGTCCGAGGTGTGCTCCAGCAGCGCGCGCAGCACCTCGGCGGCGGGGCGGGGCCGCATGGTGCGGGGGTCGAGCAGGTTCTCGTCCAGGCCGGACCGGGCGGCCTGCCAGGCGGCCAGCCGCAGCAGGCTCACACTGTGGTCGGCCGGCGGCCGGCCGTCCCGCCACTCCCGCGCCGCCGTCTCCACCAGGGCGCGCACCAGCGTGGCGACGAGGACGGCGGTGTCCGCGCGCAGGCACACGTCCGCCACCCGTACCTCCACGGTCGGGTAGTTGGCGGACAGCCGGGCGTCGAAGTAGACCATCCCCTCGTCCAGGATGACCCCGGTATCCACCATGTCCTTCACCCGGCGGTGGTACCGCTCGGCCGAGCCGAACAGCTCCGTCGGCCCCGCCGACGGCCAGCGTCCCCACACCCGGCTGCGGTAGCCGGCGTAGTCGGTGTCCCGCCCCTGCCAATAGGGCGAGTTGGCGCTCAGCGCGGTCAGCGACGGCAGCCACGGCCGGATCCGGTCGAGGACCGCGACGCCCTCCTCGTCGGACTCCACCGACACATGCACATGGCAGCCGCACACCAGTTGCTCCCGGGTGGCGATGCCGTACTGCCCGGCCATCCACTGGTAGCGGTCGTTCATGCTGATCGACGGGCTGACCGGGAGCGGGGAGGTGGCGAGCGCGGCGACCGCGCAGCCGATCTCCCCGGCGTGCCGCGCCGCCTCCTTGCGGCAGCGCACGATCTCCGCGCCGAGAGCCGCCATGTCCGACTGCGGATGCGTGGCGAACTCCAGCATCTGCCCGAACAACTCCTTCTCGAAGACGTCCTGTCCGGGATCGTCCTGAGCGGCGCGGGCCAGGACGGCGGCGGACAGTGCCCTGGGGTCGCCGGTCTCCGGGTCGACCAGAAGGAGTTCCTCCTCCACTCCCACCGTGCGCAAGGTCGTGCCGTCCTTCCGTCCGCGCCCCGAGGGGCAGCCGCGAGTCTGTACGACCCCGACTGCCCCGGGGGCGGCGGTCGACACCTGCGGGTCAGCGCACGGGGCCCAGCCAGACGGTGGCGAGCGGCGGCAGGGTGAGCCGCAGGAACCCGTCCTCGGGCTTGAGCGCCCCGGGAGCGCCGACGCCGACACCGCCGCCGCCGTAGCGGACGTCGTCGGTGTTCAGTGCCTCCGCCCAGGCGGGAACCTCCTCGGGCACCCACAGGCGGTAGTCGTGCCGGACGACCGGGGAGAGGTTCGACACCGCCAGCAGCGGGGACCCGCCGGCGTCGAACCGCAGGAACGCGAAGACGTTGTCCTCGGCCGCGTCGCACAGCACCCAGCGGAAGCCGCCCGGGTCGGTGTCCCGCTGCCACAGCGCGGGGGTGTCCCGGTACAGCGTGTTCAGGTCCCGGACCAGGTCCCGCACGCCCCGGTGGTCACCGGCCGCGCAGTAGTCCTCGTCCAGCAGCCACCACTCGGGCCCGTGTGCCTCGGAGAACTCCGCGCCCTGCGCGAACTCCTGCCCCATGAAGAGCAGTTGCTTGCCGGGATGAGCCCACATGAAGCCGAGGTAGGCACGGTGGTTGGCGCGCCGCTGCCACCAGTCGCCCGGCATCTTGGACACCAGCGCCTGCTTGCCGTGCACGACCTCGTCGTGCGAGATGGGCAGGACGTAGTTCTCGGTGTAGGCGTACACCATCGAGAAGGTCATCTCGTTGTGGTGGTACTTGCGGTGCACCGGCTCCTTCTGGATGTACTCCAGCGAGTCGTGCATCCAGCCCATGTTCCACTTCAGCCCGAAGCCGAGCCCGCCGCTGTGCGTGGGCCGGGTCACCCCGTCCCAGGCGGTGGACTCCTCGGCGATGGTCACCACCCCGGGGCAGCGCCGGTAGACGGTCGCGTTCATCTCCTGCAGGAGGGCGACCGCGTCGAGGTCCTCGCGCCCGCCGAAGACGTTCGGCGTCCACTGCCCGGAGTCGCGCGAGTAGTCCCGGTAGAGCATCGAGGCGACGGCGTCCACGCGCAGGCCGTCGATGTGGAACTCCTCGCACCAGTACACCGCGTTGGCGACCAGGAAGTTGCGCACCTCGGTACGCCCGTAGTCGAACACGAACGTGCCCCAGTCCGGATGCGTGGCGCGCTGGGCGTCCCCGGGTTCGTACAGCGGGTCCCCGTCGAAGCCGGCCAGCGCCCAGTCGTCCTTCGGGAAGTGCGCCGGCACCCAGTCCATGATCACGCCGATCCCGGCCCGGTGGCAGGCGTCCACGAAGTACCGGAAGTCGTCCGGAGTGCCGAGCCGGGCGGTCGGGGCGTAGTAGGAGGTGACCTGGTAGCCCCACGAGGGGCCGTAGGGATGCTCCATGACCGGCATCAGCTCGACGTGGGTGAAGCCCATCTCCTTGACGTACGCCGGGAGCTGCTCCGCCAGTTCCCGGTAGCTCAGCCCCTTCCGCCAGGACGGCAGATGGACTTCGTACACGGAGAACGGCGCCTCGTGCACCGGGGTGTCGGCGCGGTGCGCCAGCCAGTCCCCGTCGCCCCACTCGTGGTGCGCGGCCGTCACGACGGAGGCCGTGTCGGGCGGTGCCTCGGTGCGGCGCGCCATCGGGTCCGCCTTGAGGAACCGGTCGCCGTACCGCGAGGTGATCTCGAACTTGTACCGCGCGCCCTCGCCGATGCCGGGCAGGAACAGCTCCCACACGCCGGACGCGCCGAGCGAGCGCATCGGGTACTGCGTGCCGTCCCAGTACGTGAAGTCCCCGGCGACGCGCACGCCCTGGGCGTTCGGCGCCCAGACGGTGAAGCGGGTGCCCGCCACGTCGTCGTGGGTCATGGGCTCGGCGCCGAGCGCCTGCCACAGCCGCTCGTGCCGGCCCTCGCGGATCAGGTGCAGGTCCAGCTCGCCGAGCGCGGGCAGGAAGCGGTACGGGTCGTGCGTCTCCTGCTCGCCGTCGTCGTAGACCACCCGCAGTGTGTACGGCGGGATCCCGTCGTACGGCAGCACGGCGGCGAAGAGGCCGCCGCCCTCCGAGACGAGGTCCTGGTGCTCGCCGCCGACCACGACGCTCACGGCGCGGGCGTTCGGGCGCAGCGTCCGGAACAGGACGCCGCCCGGCACCGGATGGGCACCCAGCACGGCGTGCGGGTCGTGGTGAGCGCCGCCCAGCAGCCGGTCGCGCTCAGCGGGTTCGAGCGGCGGTGCCGCGGCCGGAGCGGGTCCGGCGGGCTCGGGAAGCACGGTGTCGCGCAGTGCCATGACGTCAGCCTCCCCACACGGCGAGCCGTTTGATCGCCGCCATCGGTACCGGCAGCCAGTCCGGTCGGTGTCTCGCCTCGTACAGCACCTCGTAGACCGCCCTGTCCGTCTCGTGCGCGCGCAGCAGCGCGTGCTTCTTGCGTGGGTCCCAGCCGGCGCGGGCCGCGTAGCCCGCGCAGAACGCCTCCCGGCAGCGGCGCGCCCACTCGGGACGCCAGGGGCGGCGCTGCCGGGCCGCGTAGTCGAAGGAGCGCAGCATCCCGGCCACGTCCCGCACCGGGGACTGAGCCGCCCGCCGCTCGGCGAGCGGCCGGGACGGCTCCCCCTCGAAGTCGATGACGAACCAGTCGCGCCCGGCGCGCAGCACCTGCCCGAGGTGCAGATCGCCGTGGATGCGCTGGGCGGGCGGCCCGGTGTCGCAGGTGGCCAGCGCGCCGAACGCGGCGCGCAGCCCGGGGATGTAGGGCCGCAGCCCGGGCACGGCGTGCGCGGCGGCGTCCAGCCGGGCGCACATCGCCTCCGCCGTACGCCCGTTCTCGCCCGGTCCGGCGGGCGGGAAGGCCTCGGCCAGTGCCAGGTGCACCTCGGCCATGGCCCGGCCCAGTTCACGGGCCTCGGCGGTGAAGTGGTCGCCCGCGGCGAGCGCGCCCAGGGCCAGCGTCCAGCCGTCGGTCGCGTCGGGCAGGAACGGCTGCAGCACACCCAGCGTGGCCGGGCGGGGAGCGGTCGTGCTGAACCAGGCGACCGGGGCCGGCACCCGGGCGCAGCCCTGCTCGGCCAGCGCGCCGGGCACCTCCAGATCGGGGTTGACGCCCGGCTGGATGCGGCGGAACAGCTTCAGGATGTACGCGTCGCCGTAGACGATCGAGGAGTTGGACTGCTCGGCGTCCAGCAGCCGCGGCGGCAGCCCGCCGGGCAACTCGACGGCCGGGGCGGTCTCGAAGCGCAGCGGACCCGACGCCCCGGGGCGGCGCAGCCGCTCCAGGAGCAGATGGGCGGAGCGCGGGTCGTGCAGGGCGTCGTAGACGGCGAGTCCGGCCAGCGGCCCCTCTCCGGCCCTTCCGATGAAGGCCCGCTCCAGCCGCGGGGCGACGTGCTCGCGCAGCCCGAGCAGGAGCTGGTAGCAGTCGCCGGGCGGGGGAGTGCCGCCCGGCGTGGGCACCGGCGCGTGCGAGGCGTGCACCAGCAGGTGCAGGCAGCCGGGGAACAGCTCGGTCACGGACAGCACCGACAGATCGGTGACGGGCCGGTCCTTGCCCGCGAACCAGCGTTGCTCGGGCAGCCATTCGCGCAGCATCCGGCCCAGCGAGGCCAGCGGCCGGTCGGCGCCGGCCGCGGTTCTCGGTCGGAGGGTGATGGTCTTCGGCATGGTGACGCGTCCTTTCCTCGGCGCCGTGCGCTCAGTGGCGGCGGCCGATGCGGGATGCGACTCGGGTGAGCCGGAACCAGTAGAAGCCGTGGCCCGCGAGGGTCAGCAGGTACGGCAGTTCACCGATGGCCGGGAACCGCACCCCGCCGATCAGCTCCACGGGGTGCCGTCCGTCGTAGGCCCGCAGGTCGAGTTCGGTGGGCTGCGCGAACCGCGAGAAGTTGTGCACGCACAGCACCAGGTCGTCGCCGTACTCGCGCAGGAACGCCAGGACCGCCGGGTTGGACGACTGCAGCTCGGTGTAGGACCCGAGCCCGAAGGCGGGGTTCTGCTTGCGGATCTCGATCATGCGGCGCGTCCAGTGGAGCAGGCTGGACGGGGAGGACATGGACGCCTCGACGTTGGTGACCTGGTAGCCGTAGACCGGGTCCATGATGGTGGGCAGGAAGAGGCGCCCCGGATCGCACAGGGAGAAGCCGGCGTTGCGGTCGGGGGTCCACTGCATGGGGGTGCGGACGGCGTCGCGGTCGCCGAGCCAGATGTTGTCGCCCATGCCGATCTCGTCGCCGTAGTAGAGGATCGGCGAGCCGGGCAGCGACAG